>NZ_JBIAWF010000015.1:0-200016 GCF_042895325.1 Streptomyces sp. NPDC001407 | reverse complement strand
GGGACCGCCGATTCCGTTGCACTGCTGCTTAGTTCGGAGAAGACCTCTGGGTTATGAGCCCAGCGAGCTACCGAGCTGCTCCACCCCGCGTCGGTACGTGGAACAGTACGGCATCGACACGACGGGTGCGAACCGGTTCTCGATCACTGCGGCGCAACCCCACTTCAGTGTCGGAGAACTCGCACGAGCTTGGCCGGGTCGAGGAGGGGAGCCCCCTCCGGGCCCTTGAGGTGATCGTCGATCCACAACGGCCGGGTGGCCTGGCGGGACGGGAACCAGTGGTCGCGCCAGTGCCCGCCCACAACCCACTGGTACCGGTCGTAGCGGCGCTGATCGCCAGCAGCAGGCCGTGCGGGGGCACGCCGCCGGTGCCGGAGGTACACGTACCGGACGGAGGCGAGGAGGTTCGGGTCGAGCCGAGCCAGATGCTTCGTCGCCGCCTTGGGCGCCCGGACCTCTTCCTCGCGGACGATGGTCTGACCGATCAGCAGCCACGACGCGATCAGCGCCCGCTCGGCCAGCTCCTGGCGGGACGCGGCAAGGCAGCGGTCTTCGAGTTCGGCCCAGGACATGGACGAGGTATCCGACGGCGTGGCGGCCAGCCAGCCGGGCGTCTTCCGGAAAGGCAGGAACCCGGCGAACATGCAGACGATCGGCTGCGGATGCCGAAGCCGCAACGCCCGTGTCTCGGCGACGGACAGGCTCCGCAGGCCGAGCTTGGGATCGCCCTCCGCCATGGACGTGATCCAGTGCTCGCGCGAGGTCCACAGCCGAAGGTAGACGCGGTTCTGCAAGGTCGCCCACGAGGCGGCGATCAGCGGCGCACCGGTCAGTTCACCGCCGTGGTGAACCGGGGTGACTGGCTCCTCCCACATCAGCAGCCCGCGCGGGGACGGCACGTCCTCCTCGTGGAGCCGGTAGGACGGCAGGGCGACGCCCGCGGACACGGCGGTCCGGGACATGCCCGCGGACACGTAGAACAGGTCCGCCGTCCGCAACGTCGTGGCCCACGTGCCGGCGGCCCGCCGCTCGTCGGCCGCGATACGCGGCTCGTGGCCGAACGCCCACGTCGCCGGGCCGCCGAGCGGGCCAGGGTCGGCCAGCCAGGCAGCCATCTCGGCGCGGACCAAAGGGAGATCGCGAGCGCGTATGCCATGCACCGAGCTTTCGTTCCTTTCCAGACGGGGCGAAGCGTCCGGCGCTCCGCTGGCAGCGGCGGGCAGGTAGAAGGACGGCCGGGCACCGTTCCCGCGAAAGGGCTCTTGCTGGCCCGGGACAAATCCCTAGGTGTGTTCCCGGCCGTCCATCTACCCGTCCGCTCCTTCCTGGAGTGCCTTGGGGAACGCCTTGCGCTCCCGGTAGGGCTCGCCCGTCCGCAGGCAGTAGTGCAGGGAGGACAGCAGTCGGCCGTAGAGGTTCCGCAGCGCGGAACGGTACGGGTCACCGACTTCCCGACGCCGGTCGTAGTGGGCCCGGCAGCCGGGGGAGCGAGTCAGCGTGGTGAACGCCCAGACGTAGCCGACGGCCTTGAGGTTCTGGTTGGCGACCCGCCGGAAGGTTACGGAGCTGCTGGAGCCGCTGGCCCACGTCAGCGGGGCGGCCCCCGCGTACGCCCGGAGTCCCCTGGCGGTGGCGAAGCGGTCCGGGTCGTCGCCGATTTCGCCCAGGAGCCGCGCGCCGATCACCGGCCCGCAGCCGGGGAAGCTCCGGTAGATCTCGGCATGGGGGTGGGCGAGGAACGCGGTCGTGGTCTGTTCGGTGAGGGCATCGGCGGACCGGCATGCTTGATCGAGGAGAGCGAGCGCCGCCAGCGTCTGTCGCCCCATGGCCTCCTCGATCCGGGCCGGCTGGCGGAGCCGGTTCTCCCGGAAGACGGCGCGTAGCCGCTCGGCGTGGTCGTCGACCAGCCGGAATCGGCCCGCTGCTTCGAGAGTGTCGGCGATCTTCCGTTTACTCAGCGCCGCCGCCTGCTCGGGCGTGGGTGCGAGCGCGAGAACCGCCCGTGCCTCGGCACGCACCAGCCCGTGAGGCAGCCCTGACCACGCCTCCAGCGCGGCGGGGAAGTAGTCGCGCAGGTGGCTGCGCAGCTGGGCGCGGTGGTAGTCCCGGGTGCGCACGGCCCGCAGCTGCGCCCGCGCGAGGACCGTGATCGCCGCCGCCTCGTCGGAGTTCGTGAACAGGGCCCTGTGCAGTGCGCCGTCCGTCCGCAGGATGTTCGCGAGTAGCGCGGCGTCCGTCCGGTCGGACTTCTTCTTCGTCGGGTTCAGGCGGCCCCGGTAGCGGGCGACGACCGACGGGTTGAGGGCCACAACCTGCTGGCCGGACGCGCGCAGCGCGCCCACGAGGAGCCCGCGGCTCGTCTCGATCGCTATCGGGACCTGCTTGCGGCTGTGCCGGTGGCTCCGGCTGAGACCGCGCAGGAGCTGAAGCAGCTCCTTGATCCCCTCCGGGCTCTCCTCGACCCGGGCGGCGGCGACGACCTCGCCCGCGCGGTCCACGACGGCGACGTCGTTGAGACCTTCCGACCAGTCGATGCCGCAGAAGTACTTGGCCACCCCGCCCCTCCAGTGTGGTCGACGTGCCGCCCAGAAGGCGGCCACCCCCGAGGCCAGCACCAGCAGCAGCCGTCCGAAACCGGCAGCGACGCGGTGATCATCAGCCCGTAGGGTGAACCATATATGGATCACTCCGGGGTGGTGCGTACCGGGTGATGCGGGGACGGGATGATTAAGGGGACAAGGAATGCAGGAGTGGTGGGAAGGGCCGGAATTGCGCGACGACCAGGTCCCCTGTCGCTATGTCGCCGCAGGGGAGTGGCCGAACGCCCGCCTCCAGGTCGACGCACCGCTCAGCGCCCACTACGGCCAGGAAGTCGCGCGGCGCCTCAAGGCCGCCATGGACCAGCAACGGATCTCCCAGCGCACTCTGGCCCGGCTGTGCGCCGTCGCCCAAGCCACCATCAGCCGCACCCTCCGCGGGGAAGTGCTCCCCGACCTCGGCACGCTCGCCAAGCTCGAAGCCGCCCTCGGCGTCGACATCTACCCCACTGGCCTGTTCCGCAACACCCCCAGCCCCACGACACCCGACCATCCCCGGCCGTGACCTTGGCCTGATGGCGTCGGTGAAGTGGCAACAGGAAACTTTCTCCAGCCTCTGCCGCGCGCCCCGCTCGTGCACTTCCCTGGGGGCATGCCCACCTACTGGAGCCCCCTGGAGAAGGCGCTGCGCCGCCTGGACTCGTTGCACGCCCGCGGTCAGGAGACGGCCGCGATCGAGGCCGCCGTCGACCTGGTGGTCCGCCACCAGCAGCTGCTCGGCCCGATGGCCCGCCGGGCCGGGGTCAGCGCCCACTGCCTCCGCAAAGCGGTGTACGCCGACCCGGACGTTGCAGCCCTGATGCGCAAGGCCGACGAGGACGCGGCCAAGGTCCGGGCCCGCGAGTCCGAGTAGAAGAACCCCCCGCACCTCTCACCGCTCACGCGGCAACCTCTGAGTCTAGGAGAGCCCTGCAATGTGCTGTCGGTATCGCTCGATCTCATCCTCGGCCAGGGCCAGGTGGCCCGGCTCGGACGCGTTCATGGGGTGGGCCATTGCGTGGCGAAGCGCCAGATAGATCGGCCCCGGCAAGTTCAGCAGCAGCCGCCCCTGCTCGGTCGTCTCGACGGCCATCCAGTTGTCCGGGTGGTCCTCGTCCTCAACATTGGTCACCTCGATGGTGCTCACAGCGGTCACGGTCAAAACCGGTGGAAGGTCGGTCATGACTACCTCTGTACCGATGCGCGTGTGGGGCAGCCACCGGCAAGGGCCAGACGGGCGACAGCCCCCTGGGGCGCAACTCCAGCCCAGGGGAGGGCGACCGCCTGTTGGGATCGCTCACCGCCGCCCGGACAACCTGCCATCGCGGTACGACGTGGTCCCGACCGCGCTGTGCATCGGGTCCGCGAGCTGGGTCAGTGCGTGCACGGCGGCATCCATGCGGTCCGGGGAGTCCATGCCAGCGACCCATCGGACCATCTGCTGTTCGAGGGTCGGCCACTGCCCGACGTGGTGCACACGCCCCTGCTCGTACAGCTGAGCAATCGGCTCCGCGCGCAAGCGTTTGCCCTGCTTCGCGGTGACCGACAGGATCGCGGGCATCAGCATGCCCTCCGTGCGGCCCTCCCGCTGGAGCTCCTGCCACGCCTGCTGAACGATCTGTCGGCTCATGTCTCCCCCGAAGTTCGACTCAATGATGATGGCGTCCGCGCGCAGCTCGATCGCCAACAGGCACGTTTCTGCACCCCACGTCTCGGCGCCGAGGTTTCCCGAGCGGTCGTCCAGGACGTACAGGTGACCGTCGCGGTCGCGGGCCGCCGCGACGATGCCGCACTCGTCCCCGACCGCGGACTCCCCGCCGGCCGGGTCGACCGCGACGACGATCCGCGCGAGGTCGATGCCGCGCAGCTGGGCTGCGCTGATGCGATGGTCGGTGATCCAGTCCCACTGCCACACACCGCCTTCCATCGGGCGCGGCTGCTGCATGTACAGCGACCACCACACCCGTTCGCCGACGCTGCGCCGGATCTCCTCCAGCGCCGGTTCGTCGTACCGCTCCGGCCACAGCGCCGTCCCGACCGGCCGGCCGAGGGCGTCGTTCTCGCTGAGGGCGAGGGCGGGCAGGTCGATGTGCGTCCACCGCTCGGCCTCCTCCGCGAGGATGCGCCCGGCGAGGTCGTCCTCGTCCCACCGGGTCTGGATGACGATCACCGACCCGCCCGGTTCGATACGGGTCAGCAGGACCGCCTGCCACCATTCCCACAGGCGGCGGCGCATCGTGGGCGACGCGGCCTCTGCGGCGTCCTTGATCGGGTCGTCTACCACCGCCAGGTGGGCGCCCTTGCCCGTCAGGCCGCCGCCAACACCGGCCGCGACGAAGCCGCCCTCGGAGCCGTCGAGGTCGAACCGGTTCGCCGCGGACGAGCCGGGCCGCAGGGCGACGCCGATCTGCGGCCCGTACGCGAGGATCGCGTCCCTGATCCACCGACCATGGTCGTCGGCCAAGTCCGACGAATAGCTGGCGATCATCACCCGGTGGTCCGGGCGGCGGCGCAGGTACCACAGCGGCGCCCACCGGGCGGCCCGCCGCGACTTGCCGTGCCGGGGCGGCATCGTCAGCAGCAACCGCGTCGGCCGCCCCGCCGCCACCGCCTCGAACGCGGCGTCGATCTGCGCGAGATGCGAGGCCTGCATCTCGCGCCCCTCCGTGAGGACCGCCGCCATCGACCCCGGGGAACGGTCCAGCGCCATCTCGCGCTCGATGGCGACGAGACGGGTACGCAACTGCGGGGACGAGACGGCGGCGATCTCACGGCGACGCTCGGCGGAGAGCGTCCGATAGGTCTGGAGGACCGCCGCCTCGTCAGCCCTCCGCACGCTCGGCCGGCTGGCCACCGGCCAGGCCGATCAGGCGCTCCAGCTCCTCCAGGGTCCCGGCCTCCACCTGAACCGGGGCGCCGTCCGGGCCCGACAGCTCCGTGCGCGTCGGCTGGTCCAGGCCCAGCAGGCGGCACTCGCGCTCGATGATGCGCACCGCCCGGTCCACGGCCTGGTAGTCCCCGTTCCGGATGGCCTGCCGGTACATGGGGAAGAACAGCTTCTCCAGGCGCTCCATCATCAGCTGACGGAGCTGATCGGTGCTGTCGCCGAGCGCGGCAGCCCGCTCGTCCAGGGCCTCGCGGAGGTCGCGGCTGGCCATGTCGATCAGCTGCTTGTCGGTGGGCGGCTCCAGCCCCTGCTGATACTTCTCGGCCCCGTACCCCTGCGGGTAGGCGACACCATCACTGTTGACGGCGGGGTCGGCGGCGAGCTTCCGGCCGATCGTCAGCCAGTCGACGCCCGCGATCTTCAGATCGATGGCGTCGGTACGGCGCTGCGTGATGGCGGCCCGGACGGCGCGGCTGGGGCGGCCCATGAACTGACTCCCTGGGCCCCGCGCCCTACACCCATGATCTCGTAACGCGGGCCGATCCCGTCAGTGGCAGAGCTTGCCGTTGCTTGCCGCTGGTTGCCGTACGGTGAACTTCGGAGAACAACATGCCAGTTTGATGGCAGGTCTCCCGCTTTGCCCGTGCTGCCGTGCTCCTGCCCACGCCCCCAGGGGATCGTCGGACCGACGTGAGGCAGAGCGTCCCGAGGGGACCGGGCCCAGTGGGCGGGACCGGTTCCCTCGACGCTGTTCGACGGCGCGGGTCTACATCAGCGGCATCTGTCCGCGGACCCAACTGGAGCGCCGCCCCCGGGACGGCGGGTTGTCGATGCTCTGCAGGCCCCGCTCCTTCGCTAGATGGTGAGCGAACTGCCAGTTCCGGCACGTCGAGAACGCCCGGTCGCCGGCATGCGGGTCGTCGGCGGGGACGGCCTCGGAGCCGAACGGGATCGGGCGGGCGTCGGTGAGGGTGATGTGCAGGCCCTCGACCTGGAGTTCGTGCCGGTCGCCCGGTGCCGCCTCGAAGGCGAGGTGGGCGTTGGTCGCCCACCTTCGGGTGACGCCGCACAGGTACCAGACGATCGGAGGTTCGAACTCGTCCAGCGGCCCCTGCATCACCTCCTCGTTGGGGCTCACGAACTTGCTGTAGCGGCCGTGCAGGGACCGCGCGCAGTGCCGCCCGAGATCCACCCCCGTCACATACTTCAGCCACACGAATTGATGGAATGCCTCACGCTTGATGCGTATCTCTGGAACAACCACTACGCCCCCACGAAAGAGAATTCAATATAACCGCCTCTATTTTATAGGAATTGCCGATGGCGGGCAATTTCTCAACCCCGGGATTCGCATGCGTCCATAAGGGCCTTCGTTAGCGGCTTATGGCGATTGTGGCGATAATTCCCGGGGTATTCCATATTGAATTCCGTCTCCAGTGCCAGGCGTCGCCGCTCAGGGGCCACCGGCAAGGGCTTCCGGCACACCCCGTAGATGTTGCTGCCCTTCGCCGAGCCCTTGACCTCCACCTCCCCGAAGAAACGAGACAGCGACGCATGCAGCGTCTCCGGGCTGTGGAACTTCTGCATCGTCCACACCCCGGCCCGGAACGTCGCCGAAAAATTATTCTCGTCCAGGAAGTCCAGCCCGCACCTGTACTTGTTCGACGCCAGCTTCTTGGCCGTCCGCTTCTTCTCGATACTGCCTAGGCTCCGCGTCCCCGTAATGAACGTCCCATCCGCCGCCAGGAGCGAATTGCAGGCGATCAGCACATGCTCCTCGAACGAGGGCGACGTCACCGAGTTCAGCACCGAGTCCAGCACCACCATGTCGTACAGCCCGCGCTGACCGACATCCCGCTGGAGATCACGGATCTGCGCGACGCTCGCGGCCACGTCGAGGCTGCCCGCCGTTCCCTCGGTCCGTACGTGCGGCTCGTACCAGTGCGCGTCGAAGCCCTGCGCCCGCAGCCGGCGGATGTACGCGGCCTCCCCGGCCCCGAAGTCCACGATGCGCTGCCCGCGTTGAACCATCGGCAGCACGAACTTCTCGTACGTCGTGCTGCGGTTCGACGTCCCGTCCTCACCGCTCAACCTGTGCATCTGGCACTTGTGCTGGTTGTACGCCTTGATCTGCACGCCGCTGTAGTCGTACACGCCGTACTCGCCATCCAGCCACTGCGCCAGCTCGTCGGCCTCCTGCACCGACACCCGGTACACCAGCAGCGGAACCCGAAGGTCCTTGCACACCACCGCGTAGTCCTGGTTGAGGATCACCCGGCCCCGGTGATCGGCGACGATGGACCCCCACGTCCCGTAGCCCGAGATCAACCTGCGGATCTCAGAGTGCACCACCGCGTTCGCCCGCGACCGCACACTGATCTGATCCGGCTCCAGCCACGACCACCCGTGCTCGTGCTCCGCACAGGCCGGCACCCGCACCGTCGACCCGTCCGTCTCCACCGAGTTGTGCAGCAAGTTGAACCGGATCTCATCGTGCAGCGAAACCTGATCGTCGAGCACAATCGCAGGCACCCGGTCCACGCCGATCGCCTTCAAGCTCTTCGTCCGCTGGTGGCCCGCCACCAGAGTGCCGCCCCGGTTGACAATCACGGGCTTGACACAACCGAACAAGTCCAGCGACTGCTTGAGGCGGCCAAACGCCTCCTCGCTCAGCCGACGCGGGTTGTAGTCTGCCGGCCGCAGCTCGGACAGCGGCATCGACTCGATGAACTCAGGCACCAGCGGCCACCGTTCGCGCGCTGCCGTCCATGACGTGGTGCCCGAACCCGCCGTCGGTGCCGTGCGCCTCGACATACGCCGTGTGCGCCGCCGTCAGTCGGTCGATCTCGTCGCTCGTGACCTGCACACGTGTGGTACCCCACTGCATGTACCCCCACTGGAGGTAGTCGTTGGCGGGCGCGGCCCCCTCGGAGTCCTGGGTCTCCGTCGGCAGGGCCGACGGCAGCTCGACCTTGTCCAGCAACTCGTCGAGCGCGTCCTGGTCGTAGCCGGTGCCGTCCAGGTCGGGCAGCTCGCTAAGGATGTCCGCCAGCAGCACGCTGTCGTACCCCGCGAGGTCGGAGGACCGGTTGTCGACGATGACGATCTTCGCCGCCGCCTCGTCATCGACGTCCAGCCACGTGACCGCGATCTCCTCCCACCCGAGCTCCTTCGCGGCCTTGAACGTGTGGTTGCCCGCGAGGATCTCGTTCGGCCGGCCGGTCAGGCTGCCCTTGTTGACGACGACCGGGCGGTACTGGCCGTTCGTCGCCAGAGACTCGGAGATCGCCGCGACGTCACCGGTGCGCGGATTCCGGTGATACGGGGCCAGGTCCGCGATCGGGACGGCGAGATCCGCCAACGAGGCCGGGATACGGGCAGCAGAAGACGACACGAAGGGCTCCAGCAGCCCCCGCGCCCGCACACGAGCCTAGGTACACGAACAGGGCACCCGAACCGCCCCGGATTCCACGAACCGGGCCCTCGGGCAGGACGCCTCGGCTACGCTCCCGAGGCATGGGAGAGAGGGATGTGGCAGCAGCGCACACCGTGCGGCTGCTCTCCCAGTGGAAGGCGTTTGACGGGCTGATCGACGTAGCGTCGCGAACGGACTTCGAGCCGCCCTCGTCCACCTGCGCGGAAGGCGGCGTATCGAACGTTCTGCGCGCCCTGTCCATGGTGCAGGACCTGGCCAGCACGGCGCCTCGCGGGGTGCTGCACTTCGAGTCGCACGGCCGCTTCCGCCACGAGACCAAGGCCGTGGACATGGCGAGCTTGCCGCATCCGGGCATACCGGCGTTGCTGGACGTCGAAGAACTCGACGCACTTGGAGACCTAGCCCGGCGCGCAGCCAAGCAGATAGCCGGAGGGTCAATCCTCCGGTTCCTCACCCCGCAGTTTGTCCACGATGCGGCCAAGCAGCACTCGCCGTTCCAGGACATGCCCGGACTGGTTGTAGAGGACGAGGCCCATCATCTGGGCGCGTCGTCAGAGGCGTTCCAGGAACTGGTCACGCGACTCCAGCACCTGGGTTCCGGCAAGACGAACAGCCACCTGGCCCTGCTGCTGATCTCGGTGGCAGGACAGCGGCACCGCCGGGGCTGGGAAGACCAGTTCATTGCCTCCGCCTTCGACGGCTCCCGTTTCGTGCGCCGGCATCTGCGCGCCCTCGTGGAGCGTATGGGGCAAGCCCTACGCGAACACCGGGACCGGTTGAATGCTCAGGAGTGCCGAGGCCGTGTTCATCTCCGTACGCCTCTCCAGGGAGCCTTGACCCGAAAGGCACCACCGACGGAGCTGCCCGTGCGGTTGCTCCAGGTGAAGGCCGGTGACCTAGTGAGCCCGCCCATGCTCCTCGCTGCGTAGGCCCGCTCTCTCGGACCGCGCCCGGCCCGCGGTGGAGTCGACGATGTTTGGGTTCTTGGGCGTTTTGCCGGGTGCGGCCAGCGGATCGCTGATCGTCCTGCTGATCGGTGTGTGTCTCTTCTTCCTCGTCGTGCTGGTCATCGGGGTCTTGGCCCTGCGCCGGGTGGACCCGGCCGGTCTCCCCGAAGTGCTGCGCGCCCTGGGTGGCTGGTTCCCCTGGAACCGTGGGCCTCGGCGTCGTCGGTGAACGCCCGGGACGCACGGTGGTGTGGGTCGACCCTGGGGGCGAGTCCAGCAGGGTCGAGGGCAAGCTGTGGCTGCTACGACGCTGGCAGGCCAGTCATGGGCCAAATCGCAGCTCCAGCGAGACCTTGCCCAGTGCGAGGGCGGGAACGCCTCCGCTTACTTCACCGGCGACTTTCCAGTCTTTTAGGGTCAGATACTTGCTAATAAAGCGCCAGAGCCTCTTAGAGATGGAAGCGATCAGCGGCTTGATGCGCTGAATGAAAAAGTTGGAGATTTTCCCGGGATTTGGGTGTGGGTCGTGGATGGTGAGGCTGGCAATGTCGGCTTCGATCATGCTCAGCGCCGAGAGCGCCTCGACTGCGTCTTGTTGGAGGGATGCTGCATCGTCGTCGGGGATCCTATTCATGGCGTTGATGATGTAAGCGTGCGAGGTCAGTACGCGGTCGTAAACGTACTTCGCTCGCTCTCGCAAGGCTCTCTCCTCCTCGTCGGTAGTGTCTATCCACGGCTTTAGAGCTTCGGAAATTTCGTGGAGGTCCATCTCCACCATGCCGATCTGCGCTGCGTCGCCGCTCTTGTTCGCTTTGCTGGATTCGCTTCTAGGCATTGCTGGTTTTCCTCTCCTCTGAAGGGTGCTATAGGGAGAGTCGGATGGTTGGAGCAGAGCCCTTAGAGAGGCCACCTGAGAGCACCGCGAAGGCAGCGCATGGCTGGTTTGCTCGGCTCCGGCTTCATTGTCCGCCTTGAGTCGTGGCGTGTCGCGGGGCAGCATGGCGGGGGCCACCGCACCGGTCTAAAGGTTTTGAAGAGTTTAGATATCAACTTCTATCGGTCGTGGGCGTGGCGCCCCTGTGCCCTTGACCGCGTCGGGGGGATGTCCTCGGAGCTCCTGCCCGGGGACGGGAGGGGCACACGCGGACGAGGGCTGCGGCGCGGCATCCAGCGTCGCAGCCGCCACCAGCGCGTCCAGCCTGGCCCGTTCCGCAGATCGGGATACCTGACGGTCGCCTCCGGGTACACGGTGCGCACCCACAGCGGGCGGCCCACGATGATCCGGTCGGCGCCGGTCAGCGGGTCGTCATCCTGGAAACGCCACCGGTTCGGGTCGAGGGCGACATCGGTGTAGACCTCGGCGAAGAAGGTGCAGTCGCCGTTGTGCCCCATGGTGAAGCCGCGGGTCTCAGGCCGCTCGTAGTCGGTGTCGGGGCCCGTGTGCCCTTGCTGAAGGGCAATCTTCAGCGCCTCGGAAGACCGGTACTGCTCGTCGTCCTGCAGGTAGGTGTTCTCCCTGCCGCGGGTGCGCAGCAGCTCCTCGATCGCTGGTGCCGATGACGGCGTCCAGCCGTCTTCGAAGTCGTCCCACGGGCCAAAGCCAGCCACGTTGTCCATGCCGCCGAACAGACAGATGTCCACGCGCTGGCCGGTGGCACTGTGGGTCCGGATGTGCAGCAGCGCGGCAGGACCTTTGGCGTACCGGTGAATGAACCGGGAAAACGAGACCTTTCCTGTGCCCTTGACGAACGCGGCCGGCGGCGGGGCGACGAAGTCCTCGACCACGGCCGCGTGCAGCGCCTTCTCCACCTGCTGCGCCTCACCGAGCCGATTGCGTGTCAGGCGCTCGCCTCCGGCGCGGCTGGCCTGGAACACGTGCCAGTTCAGGCCCACCGTCCATCGCCCGCGCCTCGCCAAGTCGATGCCGTTGTCCTCCGCGATGCGCCGGACTGCCCGGTCCGACCAGTACAGGTACCTGCCGATCACGCCTCGCCCTTCCCCATGTGAGGTTGGCATCCTGCCACCGGGCGACAAGCAGGATGTCCGGAATCACCGAACTGGGCCCAAGGGCACCGCCTGCTCCTCCTCGGCCCTCGGGCTGTCGGAGTCGTGTGCAGGCGCGTGGCTGTCAGTAGGAGATGTCCCCGCTGCCCGCCGCCCAGATCACCGTGCCGATCGTTCCGACGCGGTGAAGGATCGCCTCCGCGGCCTTGGCCTCATCCTCAGGGACCGGCGAGTTCTCCCAGCGCCACGTCTCTTCGCAGACGTCGGCGTACATCTCCACGAGGCGCAGCATGGGGCTGCCGCTCAAGCGGTCGCGCCACAGCGGCAGAACCTCGCCCGTCAGCTCCCGCGCCATCCCGGCACACTCCGCGATGGTCTGCGCGAGCAGCCGTTCCCGCGCGCTCTGCGCGGCGGAGGGCTGCTCTCGGAGCTCGCCCTCCAGCCGCTTCCGGCGGACGAAGAGCGCGCTGGCGAGCCGGATCTCTTCCTCGCTCGGCGCCCACATGCCCTGGGTGAGCGCGTGCTCGATCGTCTTCAGTTCTTCGTTCGCCATGGCCGACACCGTAGCGGGGGCAGCTCAGGTCAGCCGAACCGGGATGCGGGCCCCGACGACCAGGCCGTCGGCGACGGCCCGGAGGAAGACCGGTTGCCCGGTCGGCCCGTCTTCCGGCTTCGAGGAGACCTGGCGCGCGACGGAGAGGAGGGTGCTGGTGATTGCCGCCCTCATGTCCTCGTCCCAGTCGACCTGTCGTGGCAGGCCGAAGGTGCCGGGAAGCGTCGTCACGAGGATGGCCTGGCCTACGTCGTTGGCGGCCTGCACCCACTCCGGTGCGACCGCCCACCCCGGATCACCGGCGCTCATGAAGACCCCGGACCCGCCGGCCTCGCTGTCCTCCGGGCACACGATCGCGGAGAAGTAGCCGTCCTTCCCCAGCAGCATCTCCCAGCCCGGGACGACGGGCAGGGCGGCCAGTTCGGTGTGTGCGCCCAGGACGGCGAAGCCCTCGTTGGCCATCGCGCCGAAGACGCCGCTGCGCGCCGTCCTGGTCCCGTCGTTCGCCTCGTCGACGACCACGTCCGTGTTGGCCATTTCGATGACCATCAGCGGCCAGGTGCGACCCCCGGAGGAGACGACCTCCGTCATGGCGAAGGCCCTGCCGACCTTGGTCCCCCACCAGCGTTCGTTCAGTTCGTCCAGGCCCTTGTCCGTGAGGCTGATCAGCTGCGGCGGTGCGCACAGCTCGTGGCACAACATGGTGATGTGCGACGGCCTGTCCGGGTCGCCTGCCGCGTCGACCATGACGGCGGCCTGGAGGGAGGTGGCGTCGATCCGCAGGTCGATGGTCTTGCCGCACTCCACACACCGGTGAATGGGCGTGAACCCGTACGCTGCCGCCGCCTTCGCCAAGATCCGCGATGGCACGGCAGCACGGATTACGTCGCTCACGGCGACCAGCTCCGGCATCGTCACCGGCTTGTTCTCTGACACGCTGCGTCCCCCTCCGGACTGACGAGCCCTACGCTCACGGTCACCGTATAAGAGCAGCGCGCCGCTGCTCGGCCGTGTAGGTGCGCTGGAACGGGTTGGCCACGGTCATGGTCGCCTCGGACTCGATGACCATTGGCAGGCTGTACAGCTGCTCGGCGATGTGCTCGGCACAGTCCTCGTGGGCCCGGCCGTGCGGGGCCGCGACGGGCGGGGTGTAACCGCTGTCCTCGGCGTTGGGCCGGTCCCCGGACCCTTCGGCCCGGGTGCGTATCCATATGTCGGCTGGAACGTGGATCGACCAGTTCATGGTGAAGCGCACCTGTCCGTCGAGCTGGGCAGGCAGGTAGTGGATGCCGAGATGGTGGAGGCGGGCGTCGGTGGCGTCCAGCATCGGGGTGTAGCAGAGGGCGTCGGAGATGTACCAGGGGAGTTCGGGCAAGCACCGGCTGGGGTCGCTGCCTGCGGCGTCGGCCCAGGTGTCGGGGTCGGCCTCCCACCGGGTGTCGAGGCGGACGATCATGCGGCTGCTCCTTGGGCGTGGATACGGGGTGAGGCCAGGGGCGGCGCGGTGTGCGCTGCCCCTGGCCTCACGTGCGTGAACAGGGCGGTCCCGGCGGCCGGCGGCTCCTGGCTGCCGGGCCGGTGTCAGACGGGCATGGTCGTGCCGCCCTTGCGGTCGGCGAGCATGTAGGCGCCGAAGATGTCCCTGGGGTTGAACTCCTTGGCACCGGAGGGCGCTTCGACGGTGGGCGCGTCAGCGTGGATGCCGAGGACGAGCGGCAGTTCGCCCTTGATCTTCTTGTCGAACTGGGCGAGGTCGACGGTCAGGCCGGAGACCGTGCCGTTCTTGATGGCGACGTCCACGGTGACGTCCTGGTCGGGGACGTCGTCCAGGTCGCGGACCAGCTTGTCGCCCTTCGTGCCGAGCTTGTCGGCCAGCGGCTTGAGGCCGTCGGCGAGTTCCTTCGCCGCCTTCTTCGCCGGCACGGTGACCTTCACGTGGTCGGCGCCGTCGCGGGCGGGCGCGCCCTTGTACTTCGCGTTGTTGCCGAGGGCCTTGCCGACGGCGCGCAGGACCTGCTGCTGGGTCTTCGCGTCCAGGCGGTCGCTCGCCGAGGGGTTGTCCTGGAAGGCGTCAGTGTCGAGGACGACCCACTCGCCGCGCAGGGCGTTCTTGAGGCCGTCCATGGACGGCGGCAGCTGCTCGGCCTTGCGGGCCAGCGCGTCGAAGTCCGGCTTGTCGGGGTCGTGGGACATGGCGGCCAGCGTCTTCAGGTCGGCTCGGGCGTAGAGCTTCTTGCCGCCGACAGCACGGACTTCGACCATGGGCTTGCCGCCGTTGCGGCTGATCGCGAACGCGGCGCGCGCACCGTCCTCGTCGTCGGGGCCGATGTCCACCAGCGGCTTGTCGTAGGACACCTGGTAGGACAGCTTCAGCTCGGCGAGCATGTCGGCGTCGCGGCGCTCGAAGTCCTCTTCGTCGCGCAGGGCCTTGTAGATCGTGTCGGCGTCCGCATCGAAGTGGACGTCCGCGGACAGGGCCTTCTGCTGCCCGAGTGCGTAGAACGCCTTCTTGACCTTGGCCTCGGCGGTGGTCGTGCTGCCGGTGATACCGCAGGCGGTGGAGGCGGCGGCTATGAGGGTCGCGCAGCCGACGGCGGCCAGGGTCTTCTTCTGCTTGCTGTTGATGATGGACTCCGAAGTGAGTGGCACGGGTGACCGGCGGGCGGGGGAGCGCCGGAGTCGGCCGGGTGTGTGGGTTGGTCAGGGTGCGCCGGTAGACGCGATGTTGCTGAGCGCCTGCGTCTGGCCGTACAGGGCGGCGTGAAACGCGGCAGCGATGGCGCGGGCAGTGGCTTCGTCGCCTATGCCCCAGAGCACGGTGTATCCCGTAGTGCCGCCGGACCCCTCAGCGATGGTGTCGTCCAGGACAAGGCGGCACAGTGCGGCCCGCCACAGTGGTTCGCACGACGGCGAGGGCCAATCCAAGGCGGCGGTGAGCAAGTCGGTCTTGGCCGTCCAGCCCTTCCGGATGCCGAATTCCTTCCGGCGCTGGTACTCGACTGCGACGAAGGGCACGCCAGCGTTCTTGGCCAGCCGGTAGGCGTTGTTGAAGGCGAGGAGCGCGGTGCCGTCGGGGATCTGTGCAGCCTCCAGCGGGGCGTTGATCACGAAGAGGACTCCCCAGGGGGCTGGGAGCCGATGTGGCGGGCGTACACGCAGGTGCTGCCGTCTCCGACGGTGCGGGACGTGGCCTCGAAGGTTCCGGCGGGGCGAAAGGCGACGAGCTGGCCGTTGCGGATGCGGTGCGCGAGGTTGGAGGCGCGGTTGGCGTCCTCGTTGTCGGCGATGCACGCCCATTCGCCCGTGCGCCGCCGGAGCTCGTCTGCTACGTCGTAGGCCCACTGACTACGGCGTGCAGCGGGCAGGGGCTCGAACCGGACGTACATCAGGTGGTGTTCCTCTTCATGTGCTGGAGCGAGGTTTCGGCGATGCCGCGGATGGCGGCTGCGATGCGCCAGGGGCCGTCGGCGAGGTCTTCGCACAGGACGTTCGCCAGGCGGGCGATCACGGCGAGGTCCTCGGCGGTCGGCTGGCCGGCCGGAGCGCGGTGGAGGCAGGTGGGGCACTGCCCGCGCACCGGCGGGCGCGCCGTGGCGAGGACGGAGGTGGTGTCGAGGGCAGTGCCGTTCACGGTGATCTCCGGGTGTGCGGTCAGGAGTTGTTGCAGCGGCAGGTGTAGGTGATGGGGTTGACGTAGCTGTCGCACGCCTTGCACCACTGCTCGGGGCTGGGCTTGAGGCCGCGGGCGGGGGTGTCGTCGGTGTGGGTCACGGCAGGGTCCTCTTCGGTCGGAGATCTTCGGGGAGTTCGGCGCGCGGCCCGTTGGGGGCGAGCGTGTCGACGATGAGCCGCATGTCGCGGGGCCGCCACAGGGCCGCTTCGAGGCCGCAGGCGGCCAGGTGCTGGAGCCATTCGCGCTGCGCGGGGCGTATGCGGCCCTTGTCCGTCTTGAGTTCCACGAACAGGACGCGGCCCGCGTGCGGGTGACCGAACACCTCGTCCGGCCAACCCGCGTCGGAGCGTTGCGAGTTATGGGTGTGGTAGGCGAGGGTCCAGCCGCGCATCGCCGCGATCTGGCGGACCTGCCGGCGGAACTGCTCCTCGGTCACGACGACAGCCTTCGGCGGGGCTGGATGGCGGCTTCGAGGACGGCGCGGTGCTCGGCCCAGCGCGGGTCCGGTTCCGGTGGCACGGACGGTCGCCAGACTGCGGATGGCAGGGCGAGTCGGCGGCGGCGTTCCTTGAGGAGGTCAGCGACCGGCGGGTACTGCTCTTCGAGGATGGCCGCCAGGGGGCGCCCGTATCGCTCGGCGATCAGGGCCTCGTACTCGGCCTGCTGGGTGGTGGTCGGCATGTGGTGCTCCATGGGTGGGCCGGGACCCGCGTGGGGGTGCGGGTCCCGGCCGGAGGGGTGGCCCGTATCGGACGGGCCGGTCCGGCGGGCTGGGCGCGGGGGGTTCGCTTAGCTCGCCGGAGGTCTGTTGGGTGTCAGGGCCGTGCCAGTGCCGTTGACGTCGCCAAACTTAGCACGGGCATAGACAGGTACATATTTAAACTCCGGGCAGAGTGCCTGAGAGTGAGCCAGTTCACCAGGTCGGTAGCCGATCGGCTTGGTCATCGCGAGCCAGCTCACCATCACCAGCGGCTCGCCTTCGAAGGCCGCCGTGGCGAAACCGGTGACGCGACCCACCAGACGTTCCTTGGCCTTCGAGCCGGGCGAAGCAAGGCGTACGACGTCGTTGACCGTGAAGCCGTACCGGCTGACTGTGCTGGGCATCGGAGTCTCCTTTCGAACGGGGTGGTCAGGGGCGGGTCGCGGCGCGGGCCGCGATGTTCGTCGCGCTGGTCACGGCCCTGGCCCTGCCCTGCCGGATCAGCTCGTTCGGCAGGTCGGACAGGCAGGAGGTGATCGGACCCGGGACGGCGAGCAGCGCGCGATCGAACCGTTCCGCGGCACGGGCGGCGACTTCCCATTTCAGGGAGTCCCCTTCCACGATGGTCACGGCCTGCGAGAGGGCGGCCATGAGGGTCGTGCGCTGAACGTCCTTCGAGAGGCTGGCGGGTGTGCCGGGCCCGTAGCCGCTCACCAGGAGTCCGCCGTTGCCGAGGATGCTGTCCAGCATGCGCTGCACCGGCGGGGTGGCGCGGCCAGTGATGCCGCCAGACAGGATGCCGACCGGCGTGCCGCCGCCCGCCGCGCAGCCCCGCAGGGCGGCCGCGCCGATGCCGCCGCCGGGTGCTGCGGCTGCCGCGATGACGCTGTAGCCAAGGTGCGCGAGCTCTTCGGACAGGCGCGTGGCCGCGTACCTGCCGTAGTCGCTGGCCGCCATGCTTCCGGCCATGGCGACGGCCTTCTTCGTGGCGTCGGAGAGCCGGGCGTCGCCGCGGACCCACAGCCCCAGAGGAGCCTGGCCGCCGAGTCCGGCGAGGGCCTGCGGCCACTCGGCGTCCGTGGGGATGACGTAGCGGGCCCCGGCCTTCCAGCCTTCGTCCAGGGCGCGGTACCCGTCGTAGCCGAGGACGCGCGTGAACAGCTTGGACCGCTGGGTACCGGAGCCGGCGAGGTCGGCCATGACGGCGACCAGCTCGGCCGCGGACGTCCCCGGGGGGAATTGCAGGCTCTGGGGCGCCGCCGCCTCGGTCAGGGCGATGCGGGCAGCCCGCTCGTCGCGGTCGTGGGAAAGGTCCATCGTGTGCTCCGTGGTGCGTAGTGGATCAGGGACCGGCCCCTGGTTGCGCGGGGCCGGAGAGGGGAGTTAGGGGTGGGGCTGGTCGCGGTCGGCGCCGCCGAGGTCGACGAAGAACCCGACGTCGCCGCGCCACTCGAAGCCGATCCGGTAGCCCGGGCGGCCGACGGCGATGCCTTCGTTGACGCCCCGGTAGACGGTGGTGAACGGCGCGACCAGGGCCGCCAGCGCGAGGACGGCAAGGGCGGTGAGCGCGACCGGCGGACGGTGCCGGCGGGGCGCGCCGCCCGCCCGGTGGCGTTGCCGAGGGGGCGCGGGAGGCGTCATCCGGCGGCCCGTTTCGCGGCGAGCAGGTCGAGGGCCTGCCCGTGGTCGTAGCTGATCGGCTCGTCGAAGAGGCACCCGCCGCCGGGGCTGAGAAATTCCGCGACCCGCCAGTCGGAGGGGCCGCCGGTCCGGGGGCGCTCGAAGTGCAGCACGCCGTCGTCCGGCAGGTGGATGGCCAGCTGTAGCCGGTCGCCGCCGGTGATCCGGCACCCGGTGCGGGTGCCGGTCTCCAGGGCGCTCTGGGTGAGCTCGTCACCGAGAGGCATAACAACTCCAGTCGATAGACAGTTACATATTTGAGGTCAGTAGAGGAACCCAGCGCCGTCGCAGGTCAGGCAGTCGCCGTCGCCGATGGCCCCGCCGCGACAGCGGGGGCACTCCAGGTGGGTGCCGTACCCCTGGCAGGTCTCGCACTCGCGGACCATCGCGTACGGGCCGTCGCAGTAGTGGAGGACACCGTCCTCGCACTCCCCGCAGGGCGGAGCCTGAACTCCGAGCGCCGCCAGCGCCTCATTGAGGGCCAGGGTGGTGATCATCTTCGGAGCCCCTTCGGTTCCCGGCGGGGGCGTTCCCCCCTTTTTCCGTATACCAATATTCTAGTACCTTTCTGGGGGGTGTCCACTCCGGGCAAGTGGCCTTGATCACACAGGAGATGGCCCGGTGGTCGCCACCCGGAGGCCCCGTCAGTCGGCCCCGCCGGCCCGCTCCCGGTGCCGCCGCGCCGCCCAGCGGGCACCGACCCGGTCGTCGGCGAAATCGCGCCAGCCGCACGTACACAAGGCCAGCGACGAGCCGTCATAGAGCTTGCCTGCCCGGCCGCCCGGCTTGTTCAGCCCGGCACTACCGCGAAGCGCAGGATGAGGATGGTCGCTCGGGAAGTACCAGCCGCGCGGCTCCGTCGTCCACGTGAGATGCCGGGCCTCCGGTCGGCCGAAGGCACGCAGGGCCGCATCGGCAACCGCAGCAACACCCTGCGCCGCCCAGGTCCCGCTCTCGAACGCGACCTCCACCGCCCCGTGCTCACCCCAGGCCGTCAGGTGATGTCCGTGGACCTCCACCGTGGCCCCGGGCACGCGAACCGTCACCATGCCGTGCCGATCCGGCTCCGGCCACCTCCAGGCCCGCATCCGCATCGCGACCATCACGTCGCGCACCGCGTACCGGGCATGCCCGTCCCCGCGCGCCGTGGAGGCGTGCCGGAGGAGTTCGGCAACGATGGGCCCGGCGCGCAGCAGGTCCTGGCCGACCAGGGTGAACAGGGCCCTCGGCTCCTGGCCTTCCAGGCCGACCGCGCAGCGCAACGCCGACCTTCCGCGTCTGGCCCGCAGCACCCACGGGCCGATCCTCCGCTCGCCGCGCGCCCCGGTGGCCAGCTCCCGGCGCAGGTCAACCAGGGCGGCGCCCGCTTGACCGGCCGAAGGCGAAGGGGGCTCGGCGGCGGGGGCGCGATCTTCGTTCGCCGGTGACGTCACGGCGCCCACCTCGCTCACGCGGCCAGCGCCGGGACGTCGCCGGACTGGGGCTTCGGGGCGGACCGGTCCAGGAGGGCCAGCCACCGCCGTCGGACGCCGGGCATCGCACGGCCCTCTTCTGCGGCCTGGGCGTCCTCGTACATCAGGTCGTACAGCCGGTCCCTCCACTGCATCCACGGCCCTTCGAGCTCGTGCATCCGGCGCTGTTCGTCGAAGGAGACGAAGTAGCCGAGCACGTGGTGCAGGCACAGCGGTTCGTCGACCTCCGGCCGGTCCGCCAGGCCGACACGGACCCGCCGTTGGTCGTTGTTGTACCGGGGCTCGCACATGGCGCACTGCGTTCGCGGCGGCGCGGTACCCAGCAGCCGGACCGTCAGCGGGTGCAGTGCGCCGGAGAGGGAACCCCCGCGCATCATGTGCAGGTTGTAGACCCGGGGGAGACCGTCCGCGATGCCGTTGGGCGGGGTGTGCGGGCCGCTGCGCCACGACTTCTTGCCACCGGGCTTCAGCGTGTGCAGGCGCCACTCCTCGCCCATCCAGATGACGCGCTCGTACTGGGGCTCCAGCAGCTCGAACACCGGCTCCGTCGAGAAACGGTGCGGTCCGTAGAGGGCGGGGTGGCGGGCGTGGACGGTGACTGCTATGTGCCTGTGCCACGCCTCCTTCATGCACCAGGCGATGGCGTCTTCGCGCGTCAGCACGGACTCCCCGCCGTTGGTGTGGGTGGTCATCGCGTCGTGCCGCTTCGGCAGGCGCTTGGCGCTCCAGCTCTCCCACTGCGTGCCGATGGAGGTTCCCCACACGTCGTACTGGAAGCCGAAGAACTCGACGACCTCTCCGCGCAGGGGCTCCGTCTGCTCTGCCGGCGCCGAGGGCGCTTCGACGCACGGCGCGCTGAGGCTGTCTGACATGAATTGACCTATCTGTTCGGGGTTGGTGTTCCTCATACGGCTGCGGCGAGGCTGTCGGCGAGACGGCCGGCCGCCTCGGCGTAGCGGGTAAGAGCGCAGCGCGGGAACCCGTACTGCCACATGTCACGGAGGGCGGCGCGGGCCTCCAACTCGGCGGCCACCGCTTCGGAGGAGGCGTAGGGAAGGCGCGGGTGCGGTGTGCGGTGCCGGTCGGGCGAAGTGCTGCTCACGGCGCGGTCCTTGGCGTCTCCGGGGCCAGCGGTGATTCGTCGAGAGAGAACAGGGCGTCTTGGCCCTCGTCGGGAGCGGGCTGCTTCGCGGTCGGCCGTGGCGGAGGTGGCTCCTCACCGAACAGCGGGGCGGTCCCGTACCGGTCGGGAGAGGCGATGACGCGCACCACGGCGGGCACCGGCAGTTCGTTGGGGGCCTCGGCGTCGAAGGCTGCCCGGCCCATCGACGTCCAGTCCGGCCTCGGGGAGGCGGTGGTGGTGGCGTCCGGCTGCTGAGTCACGCCTGCCGCCTCCAGTCCCACATGCCGGAGCCCATGTACGTGCACAGCAGTTCGCCGCTGTGGATCGCGGCGATCTCGACCGCCTCCTCGTCCGTGAACTCCCGCAGCTCCCAACTGTCGTCGGGAACGCGCATGCCAGGCCGGAAGCTTTCGGTGTGAAGGACCTCCGCCTCGTAGATCTCCCGGGGCACGACCTTCTTGCTCATGCACGGCAGGCAGTAGGCACCGATTCTGACGTCCTGGACCCCGCGAGCCTCGGGGTTGAAGTGGACCAGGACGCGGGTCGCGGCGTTGCAGCACATGCTGTCGGAGCAGCCGCCGGCCGGGCCGGTGATGAGCCCGCCGGGGGTGGTGATGTTCATGGATGCTTCTTTCGTTGGCGGCCGTTTGGTGGGGTGGCCGCACGGGCTAGGAGCGGGTGGAGGGATCAGTTCTCGTCGGGCATGAACACGGTGAAGACCGGCCGGCCGTTGTCGTCAGGGCCGATGCGGAGGTGGAGGGTCACCCCGTACAGCGGGACATCGAAGGCGATGTGGCGCTGTCTCCCGGGGCCGGTGGTGACGGCCTGCACTGCTGCCTTGAGGGTGCGGGTGGCACGCTCGACCAGCAGCGTGCCGACGAGGGCGTCGGGCACCTCGGGCCACCGCTCCTCGCCGATCCCGTCCATGACGGCGAACCAGGCGGCTCGGGAGAAAGCGACAGGGAGTTTCATCCCGGCAGGGTTGGAGACGATCCACGGGATCTCGACGAGGTCGCCGTCGGCGATCAGGTCGGCGCGGGTGGGGCCTGCGACGACGAAGTCCCAGTGGCGCATGGTGAACTGAACCTTTCGTGTGGTGGTGAAGAATGGGGCGGCCCCTGGGCGGGGCCGCCGGGGACCGTCAGGCGGCGACGAGTTCGCGGGGGGCCTCGACGGTGTCGGTGTCGTGCTCGTCGGCTTCGGCGGCCGGGTTGATGGTGACGACCTCGGCTGCCTCGGCGTGGGCGCGCGCCTGCCGGAGCTGGAAGCGGGCCTTCGACAGGGACTCGGCCACGCGGTCGAGCTGGTCGAGGCGGGCGCCGACCTGCCCGGCCAGGGCCTCAGCGAGCCGCATCGGGTCCGTGCGCGCGATGTCCTCCAGCAGGGCCCGGACCTGCTCGATCTTGTCGAGGGTGCCCCGGGCCTGCTTCTGGGCAGCGACCCGCTCGGCCCGCTGGTCCTCGGTCAGCTCCTCGGCCTCCAGCAGGACGGGCTGCTCCTGCTGCTGCTTCATCGCGTACGCGAAGTGGACGATCTCGTTGTCGCCCTTGAACTCGCCGCGGGCGAACTTGGCAAGGATCTGGCCCTGGTTGGTGTGATTGAGGGCGGCGATCTTCACGCCGGCCAGGATGCCGATGTGGCCGTCCTCGACGACCTTGGCGACGTCGGCGTGCAGGTCGAGGAGGGCGAGGCGCATGTTGACGTACAGGACGGTCTTGCTGAAGTCCTTGGCGACGCTCTCGATCGTGGCGCCTTCCTCCTCGTCGAGGATGCGCTGGAAGCCGCGGGCCTCCTCGAACGGGGTCATGTCCTCGCGGTTGATGTTCTCGGACATGGACGCCTTGAACTGGTGGAGTTCACCGGCGACGGTAAGGATCTTGGCGCGGATCTTGCTCTTGCCAGCGAGCTGGTGGGCGCGCCAGCGGCGCTCTCCGGCGACGATCTCGTAGCCGCCACGCTCGTTGTCCGGGCGGACCACGATGTCCTGCAGCAGCCCGTACCGGATGATCGAGTTCTTCAGCTCCTCCAGGGCCACCGGGTCGAAGTGCTCACGGGGCTGGTGGGGGTTGCGGTGAACCTGGGACATCTTCAGAACGCGCACGGTGGCCATGGGGACTACTCCAAGAGGTGATTTCGGAAGGGGTTCCCCCCTCTTCCTGATACCAATATTCTAGTACCTTTGAGGGTGGGGGCCAACTCCCCGCATGTGGGCTCCGTTACACAAAACCGCAGGTCAAATGGGTCGCAGCCTCTCCCGATCGCAGGCGGCGGCGACCCCTTGCACGCGAAAGGCGGCGGGCGCCGAGAAGCCCTCGACGCCCGCCGCCCTGCCGTCCGCTACGCGGTGAGCGACAGGTCCCCACCCCGGCGCTCCCGCCATGTGCGCGCCGACTCCGGCATGCCCGTGACGACGGCGGTACGGCACGGCTCCGAGATCGGGCAGGCAGCGCACACCCGCGCCGCCTCCTCCGTCGCGGCCGAACCCTGCTTGCCCCGCGGATCGCACAAGGCGGCACTCCATGCGATCGGCCGAGCCAAGGGGGAGTCCTGGGAATCTAGAAGGCGCAAGGCGAGAAGGAGATCGACAGCATGCTCAGGGGCTTCCGCCCTGGGGCGGGACTGCTGGGCGAGCGCAAGGATGCGCTGCTTGTCGATCAACGTTGCCTCTCCGGTCCAGCCGAGGGCGCATGCACCCCCGGATCGTGCTCACGCGCGTCACGGGCACCAAGTAAGCCCCGGAAAGCCCACGGCGACGCCTGATCACCCTATCCAGATCGAACTACGTGCACTTGCCGTTTTTCGCCTGACGAAAAGCATCGCCGACGCTCCACGAGTGACCTCACGCCGTCTTTTCACCACGTAAAAAACCGGTCAAGGCAGCCTCAAGGGCCGCTTAGGGTTCTGCTGTACGCAGGAACAGCAACGTGAGAGATGAGCATGCGAGCAGTCGTGGTGCACAAGCCCGGCGGACCAGAGGTCCTCCGGCTGGAAGAGGTCCCCGACCCCGAGCCCAAGCAGGATCATGAGCTCGTCACGGTGAAGTACGCAGGCGTGAACTTCGCCGACGTCCGCATGCGGGAAGACAACTACGTGGCACCCGTCACGTTCCCCTTCACCCCCGGCCGAGAACTCGTAGGCACCACCGAGGACGGCCGCCGAATCGCCGCCCTCACCGACAGCGGCGCCTACGCCGACAAAGCCCTCGTCCAACGCGGGCTTGCCTGGGAGATCCCCGACGAGATCAGCGACGAACAAGCCTGCGCCCTCCTCCTCGCAGGCCAGTCCGCCTGGCACCTCCTCCACACCACCCTGGCCATCCAGGAAGGCGAAACCGTCCTCATCCCCGCAGCGGCCGGCGGCCTCGGCAGCATCGCCGTCCAGCTCGCCAAGCGCCACGGCGCCAAGGTCATCGCCATGGCCAGAGGGCCGATCGCCGTCGCCATGGCCCGTGACTACGGCCCCGACGCCGTACTGGACACCTCCAACACGGACAACCTCGCCGAACGCATCATGGACGCGGCCGGAGGCCGCATCGACGCCGCCCTCGAAATGATGGGCGGGACCATGTTCGCCGCCACCGTCGAAGCCCTCGCCCCCCGCGGACGCGTGGCTCTCTTCGGCTGCACCCCCGGCAACCGAATCCCCCAAGGCAGCCTCATCTACGGCTCCAAAACGATCTCGGGATTCTGGCTGCCCGACTACTACAGCAACCGCTACGCCCTGAGAAACAGCATGAACGCTCTCTTCTCGATCACGGCAATAGGCGCCCTCAAGACGCCCAACACCTACACATTCCCCATGCAGAGCGAGTCGTTCGTGCAGGACGCACACGACGCCATCACCCGCGGCACCCCCGGGAAAATCCTCCTTGAGCCCGCAGGCTTTTACAACGCTGCCGAGGTGTGGGGATGGCACGGGTAAAGATCAACAGGGAAGAGTAGTACGCTCTATCGTTCGGCTTTACCTCTCCTTGACTAGGGGGTCAGGGGGGAGCAGAGGGCGCCGTACCAAGTCCAGCAAGATTCTGTGCAACGGGGGATGCGCAGCGCACGTATTTCACCGAGGGGCCGACGGCGTGAGCGCCATCAGCAAAGGCAGCAAGGACAACAGCCAGCAGCGCGCCTTCCGCGTACAAGCCGCATTCGTCGCGCTGGAGCGCGACGTCCTCGGCCCAACAGAGATCGCCGAAGCCACCGGCCTCGACCCCGCGACCGTCTACCGCGTCCTCAAAGCCGGACTCTTCGACGAAACCTTCGAACAGGTCGGCCGCGGACGCTACCGCCTGGGAGCCGGCTCAGCCCGCCTCGGCATGCGCACCCTCGCCCGCACCCCCGCCGACCCCGAAGCCGCCAACGCCGCCCTCGAGCAACTGCACCGCACCGCAGACGGCCCCGTCGGCTACTACATAGCCGCCGGCTCCAAGAAGCTCCTGATCGACTCCGTCATCGGCGACTTCGACCCCGACGACCTCAACCTCGACCCGCTGGAGACAATCTCGATCATCCGCTCCCTGCGCACCGGAGCCGCAGGCCGAGTGATCCTCGCCCACATGCCCGAGTCGATCACCGCCAAAGTCCTCGCCGAACCCGTCCCCGACGGCGTCGGCCCCGGCGCGATCGAAGACAACCAGCAACTCCTGGACTCCCTCGAAGACATCCGCGCCTGCGGCTACGCCGTCGGCCGACAGGAATCCATCACCGCCTGGGATGCCATCGCCGCACCCGTCATGTGGGGCGACACCGTCCAAGGCGCCGTCGCCGTCATGGTGCCCTCCACGCGCGCAACCCCAGATCCCGGCCCGCTGGTCGACGCCACCCTCAAAACGGCCCGGCAGTTCACCCACCTGCTCGCCCTGACCTGACCCCCGGCCCCCACCGGACACAACCGCACGCGCACCACCAGCCGCGAGCGGTCGAACAGCCATGCCCACCTACCGCCACACCCCGGCCGACGACCCGAGGAACCTCATGGACACGACCACCGACACCACCCAGATCGCCGGCCACCCCCTCACGCCCGTCACCCCCTTCGGCGTGCGCATCGACGCCGCACACCCCGACGCCCCCATCACGGACCTGCCCGTCGCCCGCCTGCGCGAACTCGCCCGCGAGCACCACCTGCTGCTCCTGCGCGGCTTCACCGGCTTCACCAACGCCGACGAACTCACCACCTACAGCGCCCAGTGGGGCGAGATCGCCATGTGGCCCTACGGCGCCGTCCTCGAACTCGTCGAGCACGACAACCCCGACGACCACATCTTCGACCACCGCTACGTGCCCATGCACTGGGACAGCATGTACCGGGAGCAGATAGCCCAGTTCCAGGTCTTCCACTGCGTCAGCGCCCCCGGCGTCGGCAACGGCGGCCGCACCACCTTCACGCAGACCGAAGCCGTCCTTCGCGACGCCGACCCCGCCCACCGCGAACTGTGGGAGAAGGTCACCGGCCGCTACCGCCGCGCCGTCTCTGACTACGCCGGCGAATGCGTCTCGCCCGTCGTCACCACCCACCCCGACGGCTTCCCGATCATCCGCTACAACGAGCCCCCGGTGGGCGAGGACTTCCTCAACCGCCCGGACCTGGAGTTCACCGGCATCCCCGCCGAGCAGCTGCCGGAATTCCACCGCACCCTCAACGAGGCGCTCTACAACCCGCGCCACCTCTACGCCCACACCTGGCAGACCGGCGACCTGGTGATCGCCGACAACTACACCCTCCTCCACGGCCGCGAAGCCTTCACCAGCCGCTCCCCGCGCCACCTCCAGCGCGTCCACGTCCTCGGCACCCCGCCCCTGGAGAACACCGCGCTCACCCACCGGTAAGCCCCACCACACGGCAGCGGCCCGGCGCTCGTCACCGACGAACACCGGGCCGCACACCTGCGACTTGGCCGACGCCGCTCAGCGCCAGTCGACCGTGATCCGCTCATGCGGATCAGGATTCCGCCCACGACGGCCCGGCCCCACCCGCACCTTCTCGATCTCCAGCAAAGTCAAAGCGCGCTTCGAAGCCGCCGGAGCACTCTTCCACCAGGCAATCAGCTCGTCCACGTCGCCCGACGGCAGCGCAACTGCGGTCATCTGCTCCAGGAACCGCAGGCGGGTACGAGCATCGCGGGCCTCCTTGCGAGTCACCTTCAGCGCGCCCACGATCCCCTCGCGCGCCTCCTCGGGCATCGGGGTCCGGGCCATCGCGTCCAGCCGCTTGACCCGCGACTCGACCTGCTTGATGCCCTTCTTCAGACGCCCGACCTCAGCCTCGACGTCAGCAAGCAGGGACTCCAGCCTCTCCAGGGCGCCAGGCCGAAGAAGCTCGGCCAGCACAAGCTCCGCAACGGCATCCTCAAGCATGGGCGCGCTCATGCTGATCGAGCCGCAAGGCTGGCTACGAGCCGCCTCGCCGTCCGCCGCCGGTAGATCAAGGACATCATCCGGCTTCGCCGACGGGCAACGGTAGATCGGCTTGCCGGCCGCCCAGGACGGGATCAACTCCCAGGTGCACTTCCCGCAGACAGCTGTGCCCCCCAGCGGGTACTCGCGCTCGTCCACCTGCTCCGAACGGCCCGGGGACAGTGCCTTCAGCCGCTTCTGCTCCTCCGGGGTGATGATGATCGGAGCCCCATCGATGGGCTGGCCCTCGGCATCGAGCCCGGCCGTGCGTGGGCGCAGCAGGGTGCGCATCAGGACTTCTTCGCGCCAGGGGTTCCCCAGCGTGGTGCGGTGACCCTCGGCGTTCACCCAGCGCGTGACGTCTGCCTGCCGCTCGCCCGCCAGCATCCGGCAGGCTGCCTCACGCAAGTAGGCCGCCTCTCCGGGCTCAAGATCGCCGGACATCGTGAACCCTGCGGTCCGCCGCGGCATGACAACTCCATCCACTCGGGGCCGGTCGCCTCCGACTTAGCGACCGCGTAGCCCCGTAATAGGTAAATGTATATCGATGCCCTGTGGATCCTGACTCAATAGATGTCCGCGAGAGAGGCGCCGCATAGAAATGGCAGGTCAGTGCCTCAAGGGCCGATAGCGAGTGGCGTACGTCACGCATTGAGGGGCGGATGGGGCGGTTGACCCGCGTCCGTCAGATGGGCAATTGTCGGCTTCCCGGCCTCGAACACGCGAGGAGGTTTCCCCTCGAAATATGTACTTGCCCAACAGGGAACGCAGGGAGGTGCGGGGCCGCCGCCGAAGCCAGCGATGTCGGGCCGCCGTGCGGTCGTGAGGCCCACGCGGATGGCGGGCTGGAGGCTCGGCCATCCTCCTGGACGACAGTCCATCTCTAAACGGACTCAGTGAGGCAATGGCCGCCATTGGCTACCCAAGCTGGCGAATCGATCCAAAGTCTCCCTCGGTCAGAGGTGAATAATGACCGAAAGTGATCGACGGCAAAGCGCCGCCTCCGAGCTTCGCGTCGGCGAGCCTTGGGGTAATGATCTTGCACACGCCTCGTCTGGGTGCAGTTTCGTGGACCCGTGGCGAGTGGCAGGGGAAAGCGAATCCGTTGCCCGCGCCCCTTGCGGGCCTGGTTGGCCCTGGTCAGCGGGCCGGTCAGCGCAGCGGTGTCCTGCTGGCGGGGTGTCGGCGGGTCCTGCGGGGACGCTGCGGGGACGGAAGGCCGGGTAACAGGTGGGACGCCCTGGGAACGGGATGGAATGCCACACCCGCTCTGACCTGCGAAAACGGGAAAATCTGAGCCTGGGTGGGACGGGGCGGGAAGGTCCTAAAAGGACTCATAATCCGTCGGCCGTGGGTTCGAGTCCCACCCGCCCCACTTTGCGGCTCAGGTGCAGAAACGTTGCGACCTGGTCTTACGAGGCCCCGCCCGGATTTCCCCGGGCGGGGCCTCGTGTTGTTTGCCCCGGGAATCCGCGCTCAGGCCTGTGAGGTGGGTCACGGGTGAGGGTCGGGGTTTTCGGTTCCCGGCGAGTACGACGACGTGGGCGCCCTCGCCCGGCGCGACCGGGGCCGTCTTCAGGTGTCGGTCCACGTGGACCTGGGCGGATATAGGGATATGACGGCCCCTGGGTGATCATTTACGGGGCCGCGACGGGTGCTCTCCCGTCCCGGCCCGCGTATATGTGCACTTCGATACGGAACGAGGCCGTCCCCGTGAACCCCCGCACCACCCGTACAGCGCTCGCCGCCCTCCTGCTGTCCGCCGCCCTGGCCGGCTGCTCCTCGTCGGCGGACAAGGCCCAGGACGGCAAGGGGAGCGGGGGCGGGCCGGGCACCGCGCAGGCGGCGCTCGCGGAGCTGCCGGTGAAGAAGGCGGCGTCCAAGTCCGGGTACGACCGGGAGGCCAAGTTCGGACCGGCCTGGTCGGACAAGACCTCCGCGCCCGGCGCGGGGAACTCCTGTGACACCCGCAACGACATACTGGCCCGCGATCTGACGGACAAGAAGTTCAAGGACGGCTCGAAGTGCGTCATAGACGCGGGCACGCTGGCCGACCCGTACACCGGCGGGAAGATCCGCTTCGAGCGCGGCCGGAAGACGTCGTCGGCGGTGCAGATCGACCACATCGTCGCCCTGTCGAACGCCTGGCAGACGGGGGCGCAGAAGCTCCCGCAGGCGCGGCGTGAGGCGCTCGCGAACGACCCGCTCAACCTGGTGTCCGCCGACGGCCCGGCGAACATGGGCAAGGGCGACAAGGACGCGTCCGCCTGGCTGCCCGCCAACAAGAAGTTCCAGTGCGCGTACGTGGCGCGGCAGGTGGCGGTGAAGAAGGCGTACGCGCTGTGGGTGACCTCCGAGGAGCGGGACGCGATGCGGAAGGTGCTGAGCGGTTGCCCGGGCGAGGCGCTGCCGGGCGAGGGCGCGAAGGGCGTCGCCCTCCGGTGAGCGACGGGCCGCCCGTGGCAGCCGGATCGGTGCGTGGTCACGGCGAATGACGGTTCTCCCGGAGCGCCGAGTGGAGGAAGGGGAGCACGCCGCGTTCCAGCAGGGCCTGCTGCCAGGCTTCCCGGGAGCGCGTGACCTCCGTCTCCGCCTCGGGGGCGGCCTCGTCCTCCGGGGCGGGCCGCTGCCGCGCCGCCGTGACGAGCAACGCCGTGACCGCGGCGGCCGCGGCCGCCGCCGCGACGACGGCGGTCGTCCAGCCCGCGGTCACCAGCCCGTCGGCCAGGTGCTCCTGGGTTCCGGCCAGCCGCAGGCCGTAGCCGATCAGCAGGAAGGCCACGGCGGCCACCGCCCCCAGCGTCGGCACGAGCACGCCCAGTGCCCCGGCCAGCCCGCCGCCGAATCCCCGCGGCGACGGCTCGTCCGGCGGGGACACCGGCGGCTCCTGCGGTGTGGCGCCGGTGCGTGTCCGCAGGTAGGCGAGGTATTCGTCGGCGGCCGTGGCGGCGATCTCCGCGCGGGCCCGGAGCGCCATCGCGCGCAGGTGCTCCACGCTGACCGGCGCGCCGCCGCGGACGGCTTCCCTGATCTCGGGGAAGTGCAGGCCCTGTTCGACGACGTGGTCGAAGGCGGCGGTGTCCTCCGCCCTCAGATGGTCCAGACTGTCCATGGAGGTCCCCCGATCGCCTCGACGTGACGGACTCCATGAAACTTCCCCAGTTGCGCAACCTCTAAAGTGTCTTGCGGGCGCGAGGATCGGGCCGGCTCGCCTTGATCCTCGGCCGGGGCGTGGGTACTCTCCTCCGGCCTGTGGCGCGGCGGATGTCGTGGTCATGGAAACGCGCAGGCCGAGACCGTCTACGGACCGTAAGGACAGAAACGAAGATGATGCACCGGATCGCCCGCTCGATAGTCGGCGCCTTGGTCGTCGCGATGGCCGTCATGGGCCTGGCGGCCACGGCGACGAACCCGGCCGCCGCGGCCACCGCGATCCGCCCGGCAGCGGCCACCGCGCCCGCCGACGTGTCGGCGGCCCCTCAGGACGGTGCGTCCCGGACGACCGCCGCCGCCCCGGCGACCGTCGAGCTGGCCTCGAAGTCCGAGAAGAAGAAAAAGAAGAAGAAGGGCTTCTTCGCGAAGCTCGGCAAGTTCCTGCTGATCGTGGGGATCCTGATCATCCTCTTCCTGGTACTGCTGATCGTGGGCATCATCTACGCCGCGAAGCGGATCTTCCGGCGGCGTCGGGGCTGAGGTCCGCTTGTGGGGCACGCCCCTTCGGGCCGTGTCCTCAAGCGCCGGACGGGCTGGTTCGTCTGCCCGTCCGGCGCTCGGGTGCGGCCCGCGATTCGTCAGGCGGGCGTTCCGAACGCGTGCCGGGCGCCGCGCCGCCAGCGGTTGGCCGGCAGGGCCGGGCGCAGCCACGCGAACGAGCTGCAGTATTTGGTGAAGACGGCCGGACGTATGCCGTACGCGTGCAACAGCCGGTCCGCCTCGGTCAGATGGCCCGTCGTCTTGGTCTCCACCAGGACAAGTCCCGCCCCGCATCGCACCGTTCGGCCCGCGCGCAGGTCGCCGCAGGTCAGCCCCGCGTCGCAGGTGATGCGCTCGCCGTCGGCGACCAGCGTGGCGCGCAGGTAGTCCGTGCTGAGGGACGGGCCCAGCTCGGCGGGCGGCTCGATGCCGTAAGCGGAGCGCAGCGTCTTGGCGAGGAAGTCCCGGCAATGGGCGTCGAGCGGGGTGTCGGTGCCGGTGAGCGGGCGGCGGTGTTTGACGGTGTCGCCGCGGCGGCCCTTGAGCTTGATCTCGAACTGCCGCTCCCCGGTGTCCTCGTACACCCGCTCGCGCACCTTGAAGCGCAGCCGCCGGCCCTGGCGGTGGTCGTGGAAGGACCGCAGGCCGGGGGTGTCGTAGTAGACGGAGTGGTAGCGGAAGGCGCGCCCGCCGTCGATGGTCAGGGCCCGGAACGGGCCGCCGGGCCGCCGGGGGTCGGTCAGCCGCCCGGCCATCCGCAGGAAGACCGGAGCGGGCACGAGATAGCTGCGGTCGAAGCGCGCGAGCAGCGCGGACCGCTCGTTGACCTCCGCGAGCGAGACGGGTGCCGTGGCGTGGGCGGCTTCGGTGATGGCCCGTACGGCCGTGGTGCTCACACCGACTCCCAGGCGGGCGCCGCGTCGCGGGCCGGCTCTGCGGGCGCGGCCCGGCGGACGCCCGCGTGGTGCTCGGGCTCGCGGTAGCGGACGTCGACGACGGTCAGGTCGCGTACGAAGTCCACTTCCGTGACCGTCCAGTTGAGCGGTTCGCCGAGCCGCCGGGCGAGGTCGGCGCGGAGGGCGGCCGGGTCGCCGTGGACGGCGTCGAGGGTGACGATCGTGCGGCGGGTGCGGGCGAGCAGCCGGGGGTGGTCGGCCGCGTAGATGACCAGGAGCAGCACCGCGCTGAGCCCGGCGGTCAGGCCGAAGGCCAGGTGCGGCAGGCCGCAGATCAGCCCGAGGACGAGCGTCGTGAAGTAGTAGGCGACCTCCTCGTGCTGCACCGAGTCGGAGCGGAGCCTGATGATCGACAGCACGCCGAACAGGCCGAAGCCGAGCGCCGTGCCGCCGGTGCCGCCCACTTCGGCGAGGGCGGCGACGACCGTGAACAGGGCGACGTTCAGGGCGAGATAGGCCGGCACCAGGTCGCGGCGCCGGTGGCGCGGATAGTAGACCGCGAAGGTGAGCAGGCAGACGGCGACGAGGTCGAGCCCCAGGTGTGCCGCGAGGTGCCGGTAGGAGTCCATCGCTTCACTGCTCTCTGTGAGTGGTGGCCGGGTCTCCCCGTGTCTCCCGGGGAGATCGGGAAACGCGGGACACGGAGAACTCTGGGTGAACAAGTGCTCGCTCGTGGGTGAACAATGCGCGTCCTTGACGGGCCCGGAACGGTACTGTCCGGAACCGCGCCGGGCCGTGACGCGTTCGGCGTTCTTGTGGGCTGCGTCCCACCCGTCCACCAGGGTTAAGACCCACCTCACGGGTACGGGAGGAATAGCGCCCGGTGCTGCCTGGTTGGCGGTGCTGGGGTACTTGACCGCGATAACCGGAAGCAGGTAGTTCACGCATGAGCAGCAGCACGGTGGAGCTCACCAAGGACAACTTCGACGAGATCGTCTCCGGCAACGGATTCGTGCTCATCGACTTCTGGGCGGAGTGGTGCGGCCCGTGCCGGAACTTCGCCCCCGTCTACGAAGGGGCCGCCGAGCGCCACGACGACCTGGTCTTCGCGAAGGTCGACACCGAGGCCCAGCCCGAGCTGGCCGCCGCGTTCGAGATCCGGTCGATCCCGACCCTGATGATCGTGCGCGACAACATCGCCGTCTTCGCCCAGCCCGGCGCGCTGCCCGAGCCCGCGCTGGAGGACGTCATCAAGCAGGCCCGCGCCCTGGACATGGACGAGGTACGGGCCTCCGTCGCCCAGGCGCAGGCCGCCGAGCAGGGCGGGGAGCAGCAGCCCGGTGAGTGAGCTCCTGCTGGTCCGGCACGGCGAGACCGAGTGGAGCCGCTCCGGGCGGCACACCGGGCTCACGGACATCCCGCTCACCGAGCACGGTGAGCGCCAGGCGGAGGCGCTGCGTCCGCTGCTGGCCGGGCGGCACATCGCGGCGGTGCTGGCCAGCCCGCTCAAGCGGGCGGTCCGGACCGCCGAGCTCGCGGGCCTGGACCCCGAGATCGACCCCGACCTGCACGAATGGGACTACGGCGGGTACGAGGGCATCAGCACCGACGAGATCCACCGCAGCCGTCCCGGGTGGTATCTCTGGGACGACGGCGTGCCCCCGGGTGCCGCCGGGCACCCGGGGGAGACGGCCGCGCAGGTCGGGGCCCGCGCGGACCGGGTGCTGGCCCGCGTCGCCCCGCTGCTGTCCGACGCGGACGGCGGTGACGTGGCGCTGGTCGCGCACGGGCACTTCCTGCGCGTGCTGACCGCCCGCAGGCTCGGCCTGCCGCCCACCGCGGGTGCCCTCTTCCGGCTGGACACCGCTACTGTCAGCCGCATCGGCACCGAGCACGGACGTCCCGCCCTCGTCGCCTGGAACCTGCCCTCGCCCGCGGACCTCGGCCGGGGGCCGCGCGAGGAGCGTGTCGGAACCGGGCCGGGAGCGCCGACCGGCCCATGATCGGTGGCGGTCGGGGGACCGCCCCCGATCTTCATATGACCCATTTGCTTCCGTGGAGGAACGACATCGTGGCTACGACCCGCACCGCGCACACCGTCTGGGAAGGCGAACTGCTCAAGGGCAGCGGCACCGTCACCTTCGACTCGTCCGGCATCGCCAGCCAGCCGGTGTCCTGGCCGTCCCGCGCCGAGCAGGCCAACGGCAAGACCAGCCCCGAGGAGCTGATCGCGGGCGCCCACTCCAGCTGCTACTCGATGGCCCTCTCGCACGGCCTGACCGGCGCCGGTACGCCGCCCACCCGCCTGGAGACCAAGGCGGACGTCACCTTCCAGCCGGGCGAGGGCATCACCGGCATCCACCTCACCGTCCGCGCCGAGGTGCCGGGCCTGGACGCCGACGCCTTCGCCGCGGCCGCCGAGGACGCCAAGAAGAACTGCCCGGTCAGCCAGGCGCTCGCCGGGACGACGATCACCCTGACCGCCGAGCTCGCCTGAGCCGGGGGGCCGGAGGCGGTGCGCCTCCGGCCCCTGGCCTCATGCCTGGAGCGTCGCGTAGACGATCAGGTTCCGCGCCGGGTGCCCCTCGGAGTCCGGGTCGCCCGCGCACGTCACCAGCCGCAGCACGCGGTCCGAGGTGCTGCCGTAGACCTTCCGCTTCGGGAACGCGTTCCTGTCGACCGTCTCCGTGCCGGTCACCGAGAAACGCAGCACCTTGCCGTCGCCGCGCTCGATGTCGATGGCGGTGCCCTTGTTGACCTTGCCCAGGTCGTGGAAGACCGCCTTGCCGTCCCGGGTGCCGCTGTGCCCGATGATCACGGCGGCCCCGGGCGTGCCGGGCTTGGCACTGCCCGTGTACCAGCCGGCCGTCATCCCCTTCTCCTGCGGCGGCGCCTGCACGCTGTCGTCCTTGTTCAGCCCGAGCCGCAGCAGCCGGCTCCGCACGCCGATGTCCGGGATGGATATCCGGGACGGTTCCTCCGCGGCGGCGGGTGTGCCGGTGATCTCTTCGGCGCGGTCGCTGCCGGCGAGGAGGGAGCAGCTGGTGGTGGCGAGGGTGGTGAGGGCTGTCAGGGCGATGAGGTGGGGGCGGGGGCGGATGTGGGGCATGGGGTCACGTTATGTACGGGGCGGGGGGTGCGGCTTCGGTTGAACGGTCAGGGTGGGCTCCGCCGTAAGGATGAGGCCGGGGTTTGGTTCCGGCCGGTGGGCGCCTGCGGCGGGCTTTGTTCCCCTACCCCGCCCCTTCCCGGCTGCGTCTGATTTGCGGCTCCGCCGCGTGGGGGGCTCCGCAGGCGCCCACCGGCCCGCAGCCCCAGTCGCTACCCGATCAGCCGCTGGAACAACCCCCATGTGAACTCCGCGACCCGTTCCCCCTCCGGCGTCGAGAACGCCAACTGCCATCGCGTAGGCGCCGTCCCCTCCATAGGCCGCGCCGGAGCGAAAGCACGAGCGACCTCGTCCACCGTGCAGGACCAAGGGCGAAGATCCCGGGCCGTGCGCAGCGACGGCCCGACCGCACCCGGGGCGCGGATCAGCCACTCGTTCCAGACGGCCCCGCCCGGCGCGGTGAGGACCTCGAAGCGCAGGTCGGGCCAGAGCGGCACCGGCCACGTCAGCGCCTCGAAGGACAGGTCGCCGACGTGCCGCTCGCCCACCGTCTCCGGCGGGCCGAGTACGGAGCGGTAGCGCGCGGCCGCGCCGCGTCGGCGTGGGGAGCGCAGCATCGCCTGCCAGCGCCGATTGGCCTCCCGCATCGCCGACCGGTCGGTGCCCAGCTCGCGCAGGGCGTCCTCGACCAGGCCGGGCTGGTGGTCGGCCATCCTCCGCAGCAGAACCAGCTGGAAGTCCGGCGGACCGAAGTCAGGCGCATCACTCATGGGGTCCATCGTGGCGCACCCGCCGCCGGGCGAAGGGCGTTCGGCCCGCTTGGTTAAGGTCGTGCGGGAGTCCCACCACGTACCGGAGGTCCGATGCCCGAGCACCCCGACCGCCCCCCGCTGCTGCGGCTGCGCGGGGTCGGCCGCACCTACGGGGAACGCCAGGCGCTCCATCCGCTCGACCTCGACCTGGAGGCGGGCAGCTGCACGGCGCTCTTCGGGCACAACGGCTCCGGCAAGTCGACGCTGCTGCGCATCGCGAGCGGCCGCGACACCCCCACCCGCGGCACCGCCCTCTTCGCGGGGCGCCCGGTCAGCGAGGACGACCCCGAGGTGCGGGCCAGGGTCGCGGTCGTCGGTGACACCGTGGCCACCTATCCGGACCTGACGGTGCGTGAGCACCTCGAACTCGTCGCCGTCGCCCACGCCGTGGACGACGCGCAGGCGTGGATCGACCACGTGCTCGCCGACCGCAGGCTCTCCGACCACGCGCGGGCGCTCCCCGCCTCCCTCTCCTCCGGCCAGCTCCAGTCGCTGCTGCTCGCGGCCGCGCTCGTGCGCCCGCGGGACCTCCTCGTCCTGGACGAGCCCGAGCAGCGGCTGGACCCCGACGCCCGCGTCCGGCTCGCGGAGCTGCTGACCGGCGAGAAGGCGGACGGCGTCGCCGTGCTGCTGGCCACGCACCAGGCGGAGCTGGCCGAGGCGGTCGCGGACCGGATGGTCGCGCTGGAGGACGGCAGGGTGATCGCCGAGGGCCCGCCGGCGGAGGTGCTGGCACAGCTGGGGCTGCGGGGATGAACGTGCGGGAGACCGGCCGGGCCGACGACGAGGCCGAGCCCACCTGGACCGACGACGAGGCCGAGCCCACCTGGACCGAGGAGGAGGACGACCGCACCGCCGAGACCCTGGCCTGGCTGCGGGAGAAGCGGCGCGCGCACCGCCGGCGGAAGGGCCGCGACCTCGCCGTCGTCATCTACACGGTCGTCCTCGCGCTCCTCGGCTACGGCAGCGGCTACGCCTACCACTTCCTGCGGCAGATCCGGCTGGGCGCCGACTACAGCGGCCTCGGCGCGGACGTGCAGCGCACCCTGCCCGCCCTGTTCACCCTGCTGACCGCCGCGCTCGCCCTGGCCGCCGCCCGGGACGCCCTGTGGCGCGGGCCGGTCGTGGTGCCCGGCCCATCCGTGGGCTGGCTGCTCGCGCAGCCCGTACGCCGGGCGAGGGTGCTGCGGCCGTGGTTCTGGCTGTCCGCCGGACTCGCGGTCGTGCCCGGCCTGCTGCTCGCCCTCGCCGGGGCCGTGGTGCTGCGGGTGATGAGCCTGGCGTCGCTCGGTACGGCGCTGCTCGCGCTCCTCCCCGCGGCCGTCTGCCTGCCGCTGCTGGCCGTGTCGGCGGGCATGGCGGTGGAGCGCCGGGCGGCGCTCGCCCGGTCCGTACGCCGCTGCACACCCCTCGCCGTCGTGGTGCTCATGCTGCTCGCTGCCCAGGTGGCGCTGGCGGGGTACGGGCACCGGCTCGGCGTGCTGGAGCGGGCCGAGCTGTGGTCGGGGCCGTGGGGGTGGGCGGCGCAGCCGGTGGTCGCCGCGACCGGCGGCGGGGCACCGGCCTGGCCGTACGCGCTCGTTCCGCTCGTCCTCCTCACCGCCGCCGGCCTCTTCCAGGGGCACCGGGACGCCGCGCGCGTGCCGACCGCGCAGCTGCGCCGCCGGGCCGCGACGGCCCAGACGGTGTCGTCCGTGATGTGGACCGTGGAGCTCAGGGCCGCCAAGCTCGCCCTGCTGGACGCCACGGCCGGTGGCCGGACCCACCGGATCCGGTTGCCGCTGCCGCGCTCGAAGTACCTCGTGGTGCCCTGGCGGGACCTCCAGGCCCTGCTGCGCGCGCCCGCCCGGCTCGCCAAGGCGCTGATGTGGACGGCCTTCGCCACCGCGGCGGCCGCCCTCGGCACGCGGCTCGGCGGCGGGCACGCCACGCTGTGCCTCGTCGTGGCCCTGCTGCTCGGCTATGTCGCCGTGGGCGCGCTCGCCGAACCGGCCAGGCTGGAAACCGACGATGTCCGACGCGCCGCGTGGTCACCGTTCCGCTTCCGTGTGCTGATGCTCCAGCACGCGGTCGTCCCGGCCCTCGTCGGCGCGCTGCTCGCGGCCCTGGCCGCCGTGCCGTTCGCCGTGGCGGGCGCGCCGTGGGCCCTGCTGCTGATGCCGGTGTGCGCGGTGCCGTTCGCGGCCGCGGCGGTCTTCGCGGCGTGCCGCGGGCCGGCCCGTACGAGCCTGATGTTCACCGGGGTGAGCACGCCGGTGGGCGACCCGGGGATGCTCCTCTTCCTCGGCTGGTACGCGGCGGGGCCGCTGGTCTCGGCCGGCGGCCTCACCCTCGCGCTGCGGACGGCCCCGAAGGGCGTTCCCGGCGCGGGGGCGGTGGGGGATGTGGCCCTGGTCGCCCTGCTGTTGAGCGCCGGGCTGCTGTATTTCGCGGCGAGGTCGGCGGACCGGCTGGTGAGGCACTGACCACTGCCCCGCCGCAGCCCAGGGCAAAGATTCCGTTTCACGTTCCGCTTGTCCGTCGCGCCCGGACGAACTCCTGGTTCGCGGCCGGAAGTGGTTAGCCTGTTGACCGTGGTTGATCACCATGTGAGGACAACCAGGGGGGTAGTGGACTTCATGGGCAGGAGCGGCGCTATAGGAGGAAGTACCCATGCTGACCGGGTGTTCCGGGTCCAACGGGCGTTCACCGAGATCGAGGGACAGGTGCACGGCCCGGGTGAACTGGCCGAGATAACCGGACTGGACGACTCCACCGTCCACCGCATTCTCCAGTCCGGTGTCTACGACGGCACGTTCGCCCGCGAGGGCCGCGGCCTCTACCGGCTCGGCTCCGGCGCCGCGCGGCTCGGCCTGAAGGCGCTGTCCCACGCCCCCAACACCCGCGTCTCGCACGCCCTCCTGGAGGAGCTGCGCGCGGAGACCGACGAGGGGCTGGTCTTCCTCTTCGCGCTGGCGCCCTTCGGCGGGGCCAGGAAGCAGTGCCTGGACATGGCCGTCGGCGACTCCGACCTCTCCGAACTGGGCATCGGCCACCGGACCTTCCTGGAGGTCTCCCAGTCGCTGCGCACGGGCGCCGCGGGCCGCGCCATGCTCGCCCACCTCCCCGGGATCATCCAGGAGGCCGTCCTGGAGGAGCCGGCCCCGGCGGGCGCGGGCCCGGGGGCCTACCGCGACAACGCCGAACTCCTGCTGTCCCTGGAGGACGTACGGGGCCAGGGCGTCGCCCTCGACGTGGAGGAGTGCGCGGCCGGGTGGCTCGGCTGCGCGGCCCCGGTGCGCTGGGACGGGCTCATCATGGGGGCCGTCGCGGTGCTCAAGCCCAAGGACTGCCTGCCGTGCTGGCCGGGCCTGGCCCGCGCCACCAAGCGGGCGGCCGACGGCTTCAGCCGGGCCGGCAGCCACGGCGCCTGGTCGGCGGAGACCGCCAGCTCCTACTGAGTTTCCCCAAGGTTAACTTTTCGTTGCGAAATCGGCGCGGGAAACGCGGCACCGCGCTCCTGAAATGCCGTTTCTCGCGAGGCGGGAAAGCGGAAAGCGCGGCCCCGTTTCTCGCCCCGCGGGAGAGCCCCGGGATTCCTTGACAGGCCGTGCCGCGAGCCTTTGATACTGGGTCCACGAAAGCCGGTGTCCGCACACCCGAGCTCCGTCGAAAAGGGGGAATTCCCGTGTCCTGCACCGTTGCCACGTGTCCGCACGCCTCGGCCGCGCACGGCGCGTCCCGCGCCGCCCGCACGGCCGTTGACCACGTCGAAGTGACGCCCTGGCAGCGGGAGTCGGAGCGTGTCGACCTGCTGTCCGAGCGTGAGCTCGAGGTCTTCGAGCTCCTCGGCGAGGGGTTCTCGAATCGCGGCATCGCGCAACGGCTGGATGTGACGGAGCGCACGGTCAAGTTTCATGTGGCCCGGGTGCTCAGTAAATTGCGCGTGGAATCCAGATTGCAGGCCGGTCTGGTGGCCCACACCTACCGGTTCCTGTACCAAGGTACAGTCCCCCGGATGATCGCCGCTCGCTAGAGTCATTTGCACGGCGGCTCGGAGAGCACGGGGGAGAGTGCTCGAATACCGGCCCGGAAAAACCTTCCGCGGAGTATCGGCTTTCCAGGACTCCGGCTGCCGCCACAGACTTCCGCGGCTCCATGCCCTTCGCGCACCCGCACGGCACCGGCGCCCTGTCCCCCGAAGTGCTCGACTGGGAGCGGAATTGAAACGCCCACTCAACCCGATCGACGAGGTCTTCCTCTCCATGGGCCGGGAACCCGGCCTGACCCACGGCCAGTTCCTGAGGTTCCGCGGCAGCCCGCCCCCACTGGCGGAGCTCCGCGACCACCTCGTGGCCAGGCTGCCCGGCCTGCCACGGCTGACCTACCGGACGACCACCACATCGGGCCGGGCGTACCAAGTGCCCAGTGCCTGCTTCGACATACGCGACCACCTCAGGGAGGAGGAGTTCCCCGCGGGTACCACGCTGGACGAGGTGCTGACCGCCCTCGCACGACTGCCACTGCCGCGCGGCGGCGGACCGATGTGGTCCCTCCACCTGGTCCACGGCTACGCGCCCAAGGAGTACGCGGTGTGCTACCGCGTCCACCACAGCACCGAGGACGGCATGGGTGCCGTGCACGTCGTCGGGTCCCTGTTCGGCGACGGTACGGAACCGGAGCGGACGGGCCGGGACGATCAGGGGCCGCTCTTCGGCGCGTGCCCCGACGAACTGGTCCGCGGGACGCTGAGCGTGGGCGCCGGGCTGGTGCGCGGACTGCTGCCCGTCCGGCGCTGGCCCAAGGCCCCCGAACCCCGCCCCGGCCACCTCGCCGTGTGCAGCACGACCGCGACCCAGCGCGAACTCGGCCTGCTGGGGCAGCGGTTCGGCGGCACGTTCAACGACGCCTTCCTCATGGCACTCTGGGGCGCGCTCGCCACCTGGAGCGCCACGGGGGAGAAGGGCGGGGTGCGGTCCGTCTTCCGCGCGTCGCCCGTACCCGTCCGGATGCCCCTGAGCACCCGGCGCACGGGCGAGGAGGCGGCGCCCGGCAACCACCTCACCACGGCCGTCGTCGCGCTCCCCGGCCAGGGGCTGCGCACCGACGCGGCGTTCGCGGAGCTCGTCGATGGCACCCACCGGATGCGCTCGCGGGGCCTGCGGCCCGCGAGCAGGGCGCTGGTCGCCCTGCTGCCGGCGCCCTTGACCCGATGGACCGTCAGGCGCCTGCTCAGCCCCCGCTCCTCCCCGCTCTACGCCTCCAACTACCGCCAGCCGAAATTCCTGTCCTTCAAGGGCGATCCCGTGATCGACGCGATACCGCTCGGCGTGCTCCTGCCGGGCAACGCCCTCTCCGTGACGCTGCTCTCCTGCGGCTCCCGGGTCCGGGTGAGCTTCCTCTACGACCGCAGACTGCCCGGGGCCGACCGGCTGGCGGCCCTGTGGCGCGAGGCGCTGGACACCCTGTCCGCGCCGTCCGGGCCCACCGCCGCGGCCACCGCCCCCTTAACCGGCGCCTCCACGCCGTCCACTCATACGAAGGGTCCCTCATGCTGAGTCGGTCAGGTCCACGCGGAAATCCCGTCTGGACCCTCATCGTGACCGGGCTCGCGGTCTTCATGGCAGCGCTCGACAACCTCGTCGTGATCACCGCGCTGCCCGCCATCCGGGAGTCCCTCGACACGAGCCTCCAGGACCTCGAATGGACGGTCAACGCCTACACCCTGACCTTCGCGGTGTTCCTGATGGCCGGTGCCGCGGCCGGTGACCGCTTCGGGCGCCGCCGGATGTTCCTGGTGGGCCTGGTCGTCTTCACCGCGGCGTCCGCCGCCTGCGCCCTGTCCGACTCCTCCGGGCAGCTGATCGCCGCCCGCGCCGTCCAGGGCTTCGGCGCGGCCATCGTGATGCCCCTGACCCTGACCCTGCTGACCGCCGCGGTGCCCGAGCGCAAGCGCGGCATGGCTCTCGGGATCTGGGGCGCGCTCAGCGGCCTCGCCGTCGCCCTCGGCCCCGTGATCGGCGGCACCGTCGTCGAGAAGATCTCCTGGCAGTGGATCTTCTGGATCAATGTGCCGATCGGCATCGTGGTGCTGCTGCTGGGCGCGTGGAAGCTCGCCGAGAGCACCCACCCCGAGAGCTCCCTGGACATCGGCGGCACCGTGCTGGTCATCCTCGGCATGTTCGGCGTGGTCTTCGCCCTGGTGCGCACCACCGACGACGGCTGGACCAGCGGCAAGGTGCTGGTCTCCCTGATCGGCGGGGTGGTGCTGCTCATCGCCTTCGTGTTCTGGGAAGCGCGCACCCGCCACCCCATGCTGCCGCTGCGGCTGTTCCGCAACCGTTCGTTCAGCGCCGTCAACGTGGCCAGCCTGATGATGTTCGCCGCGATGTTCGGGCTCGTGTTCCTGCTGACCCAGTTCATGCAGAACATCCAGGGCTTCTCCCCGCTGGGGGCGGGCGTGCGGATGCTGCCCTGGACGGCCATGCCGGTCGTGATCGCCCCGATCGCCGCCCTGCTCACCGCGCGGATCGGCAACCGCCTCGTGGTCGCGCTCGGCCTGCTGGCCGAGGCCGTCGCCCTCGCCTGGCTCGCCTCCGTGGTCGGCACGCACACCGCCTACTCCGACGAGGTGCCCGGCCTGGTGCTGGGCGGGATCGGCCTCGGGCTGTTCTTCGCGCCCGTGGCCGAGATGGCGATGAACATCGTCGCCCCGCGCGACCAGGGCATCGCCTCCGGAGCCAACAACACCTTCCGTGAACTCGGCGGCGTCTTCGGAGTCGCCGTCCTCACCTCGGTCTTCACCGCGCAGGGCGGATACGGGACGCCGCAGCAGTTCGTCGACGGCCTCGTCCCCGCCTCCTGGGTGGGCGCCGGCTTCGCGGCCCTGGGCTGTCTCGCCATCCTCACCGCCCCCCGCCGCTCCCGGGGCAAGCACGTCGCGGCACAGGGCGGGACCCAGGAGACGGGCCTGCCGAGGGACGGCGAGCTCGTGGAGAACCCGCGCTGAGAGAGGCGGCAGGAAAAGCACCACCGGTTCTTCGGCAACCAGCCGGAAAACCGCACGACTTGGGGGACGTACATGTACGACGTGATTGTGGTGGGAGCGCGGGTCGGCGGCGCCTCCACGGCGATGCTGCTCGCGAAAGCGGGATACAAGGTCCTACTCCTCGACCGCGCCACCTTCCCCGGCGGGAAGGCCGCGGCCACCAACCTGGTCCACCCGCCGGGCATCCTCCGGCTGAAGAACTGGGGCCTGCTCGGCCAACTGACCGCCACCGGCTGCCCGCCCATCCACGAGTACGGCCTCAAGAGCGGCCCGGCGCAGCTGATGGCCCGCCTCCCGGCCGTCGACGGCGTGGACGAGGCGTACTCCCCGGACCGCGCCGAACTCGACCGCATCCTGCTGGAAGCGGCGATCGCCGCCGGTGCCGAGTTCCGTGAGGGCTTCTCGCTGCGCGAACTCCTCAAGGACGAGGACGGCACCGTCACCGGCGTGCGCGGCGAGTCCGGCGACCGCGTCACCGCCGTCGAGCACGCCCGCCTCGTGGTCGGTGCCGACGGCTCCAACTCCACCGTCGCCCGCCTCGTCGGCGCGGAGAAGTACGCGACCCAGCCCGTGCTCAACAAGAGCCACTGGTCCTATTGGGAGGGCATCCCGCACGACGGAAAGGTCCGCACCTACCGCCACGCGGGCAAGCACACCTTCACCTGGCCGACGCACGACGGCCTGACCATCGTCGGAGTGGCCCTGCCCGTCGGCGACTTCAAGGCCGGCAGCGAGGAGGAGCGCGACCGTACGGTCATCTCCGCGTTCGCCGAGGTGGACCCCGAGCGGGCCCAGCTGCTGCGCGAGACCAAGCGGGTCGACAAGTGGCTGACGGGCGCGGTCCCCAACTTCCTGCGCCGCTCGCACGGCCCCGGCTGGGCACTCGTCGGCGACGCCGGCTACACCCGCGACCCGATCACCGCCTCCGGCATCACCTACGGGCTGCGGGGTGCCGAACTCCTCGCCGAGGCGATCGACTCCGGCCTGTCGGGGCGCACCCCGCTGCCGGACGCGCTCGCCCGCTACGAGCGGCGGCGCGACGAGATGGTGACCGGGCACTACCGCTACACCTGCGACCACGCGGTGATCGCGAACCACACGCGGGAGGAGATCGCCTTCATCCGCGCCATGAGCCGCAGCCCCACACACGGGCGGGACATGGTCGGGATGTTCGCCACCGTCGTCGATCCGGCGCACTTCTACTCCGCGCGCAACATCCACGCGCTCCTTGACCACCTCGAACCGGGCCCCGGCCCCGGCTGGAAACTGCGCTTCGTCCAGTGGCTGGCCCGCGGCCTGCCGCGGCACGTACCGCCCGCGGCGCGCCTGGCGGACCGCCTGATAGCCGAAAACCTCGGCCCCATGGGCGACTACCTCCTGGCCGCGCCGCAGCGGCAGGCGGCCTAGCTCTTCTTTTCCCGGGTTCCGCCCCGGCCCCTGTCCTCAGCCACGTGATGCCCGCAGGCCGCGGACCACGGTCCGCCGATCCGAGCCCGTCCGGCGATTGAGGACACGCGGCGCAGCCGTGTGCACCAAGGAACCACCCGCACCAACACAAGCAACGGAGACATCGGCATGGCACAGAACACCGCACTCCTCTTCCCCGGCCAGGGCGGCTTCGACAGCGCGGCGCTGCGCGCGGCCAAGGAGAGCTACCCCCAGATCCGCCGGGTATTCGAGCAGATCGACGCGGAGACGCAGAACCTCTTCGCGCGGCGGATCACCGACACCCTGTTCGGCCAGGAGAAGGCGGACCTCGGCGAGCTGCTCGCCGACGACCCGTGGGTCTCACAGGTGGCCATCTACGCCGCGGGCCTCGCCGCGTACGAGATCCTCGCCGCCCAGGGCGTCGAGCCGGACGTCCTCGCGGGCCACAGCCTCGGTGAGATCACCGCCCTCGTGGCCGCGGGCGCCTTCTCGGTCGAGGACGGCGTGCGCATCGTCGCGCAGCGCGTGGCGGTCATCCAGCGGCAGCAGGGCATAGACGGCCGCATGGTGGCCCTCACCGCCGGCGCCGACCGCGTCCGCCTGCTGCTGGACCTGGTGGACGAGCCGCTGCTGGCCGTCGCCACCGAGAACCACGACGAGCAGACCGTGGTGAGCGGCCCGGACAAGGTCCTGGACCGCGTCACGGCCATCGCCCGGCAGCTGGGCATCAACGCGATCGAGATCGACGCGCCCTTCCCCTTCCACACCCCCGCCCTGGCCCCGGCCGTCCCGGAGTTCGCCGCGTACGTCCGCAAGCTGGACCAGCACCCGCTGCGCCGCCCGGTCTACTCGCCGATCCTCCAGCGCTACTACGAGCCCGACGACGCCCTGGCCGACCTGCTGGCGGAGCACTTCGTCAAGCCGGTCCGGTTCGCCACCGCGGTGCGCCACCTCCAGGAGTCCGGTGTCACCACCTTCGTGGAGGCCGGCGGGCGCCCCGCGCTGACCAAGCTCGTCACCCGGCTCACCCAGGGCTCCGACGTGCGCGCCTTGTCCACGCTCGCCCTCGACGGCGGCGGCCGCCTCGCCCTCGGCGCCACCCTGGACGTCCTGCGGGAGGCGGGCCTCGCGCACGCCGCCGGGGCCCCCACCCTCGGCGGGCTGCTGGCCCCGACGGTGCCGGCCGACGTCTTCGAGGCGTACTGGGCGAAGCACGGCGACGACGTCCTGGCCTATGTGCGCGACGAACTCGCCGCCTTCCAGCGGGAGAACGCGCCCGCGGCCGCGCCCGCCGCCCCTGCCGCGCCCAAGGCGGCCGCCGCGCCCGCCGCGAGCGACGGGCCGGACCGCGACGAGGTCTTCGCCGCCCTGCGCGCCCTCTACGCCGAGGCCCTGGAGTACCCCGAGGAGGTCTTCGAGGGCGGCGTGCAGCTGGAGGCCGAGCTGGGCGTCGACTCCGTCAAGCAGGTGGAGCTGCTCTCCCGCGTCTCCGAGCGCTACGGCCTGCCGCCGCGCGAGTCCGGCTTCCGCCTCTCCAACTACAACACGATGGACACGATCGCCGACTTCGTGCTCGCCGAGCTGAGCGGCGCCCGCGAGCACGCCGGCGCGGCCTGACCACCGCACGGCCCACAGCCCCGCTCGTTTCCTCGCTAAACGTGAGTAAGGACATGGCTCCATGAAAGACCTCACCGGCAAGGTGGCCCTGGTCACCGGCGGGTCGAAGGGGATCGGGAAGGCGATCGTGCGGGAACTCGCCGCACGCGGTGCCGACATCGTCCTCAATTACTTCCACTCGCACGACCAGGCCAAGCAGACCCGCGACGAGCTGGTCGCCGACGGCGTCCGGGTCGACCTCGTCCGCGCCTCGGTGGCGCGGCAGGACCAGGTCGACCGGATGTTCGCGGAGATCGACCGGCTGCACGGCCGCCTCGACATCCTGATCAACAACGCGGCCGACGGCGCCCTGCTGCCGCTCGAGGAGACCACCGACGCGCACCTCGACAAGGCCCTCGACACCAACCTCAAGGGCGGACTGCGCTGCGCGCGGGCCGCGGCACCGCTGATGGGCAGGTCGGGCGGCGGCTCCATCGTCACGGTCTCCGCGCTGGGCGGTTCCCAGATGGTGATGGCCAACTACCTCGCCTGCGCCCCGGCGAAGGCCGCGGCCGAGGCCGCCTCCCGCTACCTCGCGGTCGAACTGGCGCCGCTGAACATCCGGGTCAACACGGCCTCCGCCGCCATGCTGAGCAGCGCGGTGGCGGACAAGTTCCCCCGGGCCGCCGAGATGCAGGAGGTCATCGCGCGGGCCACGCCGCTGGGGCGGCTCGGCACGCCGGAGGAGTTCGCGTCCGTCGTCGCCTTCCTCGCCTCCGACGACTCCCGGTGGATCACCGGCCAGGTCATCCTGGCCGACGGCGGCCTCACCCTCGGCGCGTCCCTGCTCTCCCCGCCGGCGCTCGAAACGGCCGAACAGCAGCCGGTGGCACAGCACTTGGCGGAGCGGGAGACGGCTGAGGTCGTACGGCCCGAGCCCGAGCCCGAGCCCGTGCCTGAGGTCGAGGCCGAGCCCGAGGACGGTGACGACGCGATCGCCATCGTCGGCATGGGCATGGCCGTCGCCGGGGCCAACAGCCCCGAGGAGTTCTGGAAGCTGCGGATGACGGGGGACGAGCTCTTCGTCAAGGTCCCCCAGGACCGCTGGCAGCACGAGAGCTTCCACTCGCCCGACTTGGCGGCCGAGGACAAGGCGTACGCCGACCACTGCGTCTTCATCACCGGCTTCACCCCCGCCGAGGGCGCCCTGGACGGCATGCCCGGCGGCGCCGACGAGCAGGAGCTCACCACGCAGTGGCTGCGCCACAGCCTGGTGCAGGCGCTCGACGGGGTCAGCCACAGCCCCACCGACAGCGCCTCCTTCGTCATCGGCTACACCCCCGACGGCAGCCAGCACCTGGAGGAGGCCGGGGTCCTGCAGAGCCTGACCCGGCTCACCCACGGCATCGTCGACGACCTCGACGTGCCGGCGGGGGAGCGGCAGGGCCTGCGCGACGACATCGACGAGGCGCTCGCCCGGCGCTACCGGCGCGGCGGGCAGGACCCCGCGCGCTTCCTGCCGCACCGGGTCGGCGAGCTGGCGATGGAGGGCATCCTCCCGCCGTCCACCGAGCTCCACATGGTCGACACCGCGTGCTCCTCGTCCCTCTACGCCATCGACATCGCGGCCAAGGGCCTGCTGATGGGCAAGCAGGACATCGCCGTCTGCGGCGGGGCGTTCGCCCTCGCGCCGCGCGGCACGGTGCTCTTCTCCAAGCTCCAGGGGCTCTCCAAGAGCGGCAAGGTGCACGCCCTGGACGAGAGCGCCGACGGCGTCATCTTCGCCGACGGCGCCGCCCTCGTCGTCCTCAAGCGGCTGAGCAAGGCGCGGCGCGACGGCGACCGTGTCCTCGGTGTGCTGCGCGCCTTCGGCTCGTCCTCCGACGGCAAGGGCAAGGCGATCTACGCCCCGAACTCCGACGGCCAGAGCCTCGCCGTGCGGCGCGCGCTCGACGCCGGTGAGGTCGAGGGCGACGACGTGCAGTGGATCAACGCGCACGCGACCGGCACGCCCGCGGGCGACCTCGCGGAGTTCACCACCCTGCGCGAGCACTTCGGCACCTCCCGGCCCACCGTCGTCACCTCCAACAAGTCCCTGATCGGGCACACCGGCTGGGCGGCCGGCGTGGTCTCGCTCATCGAGAACCTGAAGGGCCTGGAGGAGCGCACCATCCCCGGGCAGTTCCGCTTCAGCAACCCCCGCGCCGACTTCCGGCTCGACGAGACCGAGCTGGAGGTGACCTCCGAGCCGCGGCAGTGGCCGGAGAGCGCCGAGCGGCCCCGCCTCGCGGCCGTCTCCGGCTTCGGCTTCGGCGGCACCAACGCCCACCTGATCGTCTCCGAGCCGCTGCCGCCCGCCGAGGTGGCGGAGACCCCCGTCACCAAGACCCCGGACACCGAGAGCCGGGTCGCCATCGTCGGCTGGTCGGCCCACCTGCCCGGCCTCGACGGGCGCGACGAGGTCGCCGACTGGCTCTCCGGCGGCCGCAAGCCGCTCGACAGCTTCGGCGCCGACTACCCGCCGCCGCCCTTCAGCAAGGTCCGGCTTCCTCCGAAGACGATCCGCGCCCTCGACCGCTGCCAGCTGATGATCCTGGAGTGCGCGCACCAGCTCCGCGACCAGATGCCCGACTTCTGGAGCGAGCAGGCCGCCAAGACCGGCGTCTTCGTCGGCCACATGGGCCCCACCCGGGCCGCGATGCTCTACGCCAACCGCTGCTACCTCGACGACGTCGAGCGGGCGCTCGCCGACTCGCCGCGGGCCGGCTCGGCCGCCGTGCCGCAGATCCTCGACCGGCTGCGCGAGCAGGTGCGTTCGATGATCCCGGAGTCCAACGAGGACTCCTTCCCCGGGCAGATGCCCAACATCATCTCGGCCCGTGTGGCGAACTACTTCGACCTCCACGGCCCGAACATGACGATGGACTCCGGCTTCGCCTCCGCCCTGTCGTCGATCACCTCCGCGAGCCGCTACCTGCGCACCGGTGAGCTGGACTTCGCGCTGGCGGGCGGCATCAACGGCAACAGCCTGCCCGAATACCGGTCCCTGATCGGCGAGCTCCTCCCGGAGCACGCGACGGAACTGGCCGAAGGCGGCTTCCTCTTCGCCCTCACCACCGAGGAGCGCGCCGAGCGCGCGGGCCTGCCGGTCCTCGCGTACGTCGACGAGGCGCTCGGCGGCACGGAGACGCACCGCGACACCCTGCTGTGCGGCTCCTCGGCACCCGAGAACGCCCGTTACCTGGGCGCGGCCGGGGGACTGGCCGTCCTCAAGGCGCTGCACGGTCCCGCGGGCACGGTCGTCCTCTCCTGCGACGAGGACGGCAACGCGGCGGGTGCCCGGCTCCGGCTGACCGTCCCCGGCGAGCCCGCCGAGGCCGCCGACAAGGCCGGTTCCGCCCCGGCACAGGACACCGGCGCGACCACCGGCGCGACCACCGGCGCGATATCCGGCACGCTCCCCGAGGGCTTCCTCTCGCAGGAGCGCACGGAAGCCGGCACACCGCTGCGCGTCCGCCGCCACGTGCCCGTCCTGGAGGCGGCGCCGCCCGTGACCGTACGGGAGGCGATCCCTTTCCTCGCGGCCGGCACGGCCGTCGTCACCGACGCGCCCGGCCTCCTCGCCCGCGCGGCGGGCCCGGACGCCACCGGGCTCACGGTCCTGTCCACCACCCCGCTCGACACCCCGCGCCCCGGCTGGCACCACCTGCCGGAGGTCACGCCGGAGGCCGTACGCGAGGCGCTGGCGAGCTCCGGGAAGCCGGTCACCCAGCTGCGGGTGTTCAGCGACCTGAGCCGCGCGGTGGCCCCCGGACAGGCGCTCACCGAGGGCTCCCCGGCGCTCCTCGCCCTGCACAGCGCCGCCTATCTGGCCGTGCAGCACGCCTACGAGGACCTGTCGGGACCCGGCTCCTCCCTCGTCGTCCTCCTCCAGGGCGCGGTGTCCGACGGCACCCCGCACCCCTTCTCCGGCCTGTTCACCGGCCTGCTGAAGACCGCGGGCCTGGAGCTCCCGGACGCCACCGGCTTCGCCCTGCTGACCTCGGCCACCGACGTCGGCGAGGCCGTGGAGCGGGTGGAGGCGGAGAGCCGGGCGCTGCGGGACTTCCCCGTCGTCGTCGACGCCGACGGCGTCCGCCAGGTGTACCGCCTCAAGGACGAGCCCAACGACCTGGGCGCGGACACCCCGCTCGCCCTCGGCCGCGACTCCGTGGTCGTCGTCGCCGGCGGCGCCCGGGGCATCACCGCCGAGGTGCTCAAGGCACTCGCGGAGCAATTCGCCCCGCGGATCTACGTGTTCGGCAGCAACTCTCTCGACACCTACCCGCCCTCGGTCTACGCCGGGAGCGACGAGGAGTTCGCGGCGGGCCGCAAGGCGTTCATCTCCTCCGAGCTCGCGGGGCGCGGGGGCCGGACGGTCGCGGGCATCAACAAGGAATTCGACCGGATGGTCAACGCCCGCACCGCCCGGCAGAACCTCGACGCGATGGCCGCCCACAGCGGCGCGGACCGGGTCACCTATCTGACCTGCGACATGCGCGACAGCGCCGAGGTCGAGAAGGCGATCGGCCGCATCCTCGCCGAGCAGGGCCGCGTCGACCTGCTCGTCAACGCCGCGGGTCTCCAGCGCTCCGCGCTGATCAGGGACAAGGACTTCGCGGAGTTCACCTCCATCCGCGACCTCAAGGTCGAGTCCTACCTCAACCTCAAGCACGCGCTGCGCTCCGCGCCGCCCCGCCTGTGGTGCAACTTCGGTTCCCTGCTCGGCTACTTCGGGCAGCTCGGGGAGGCCGACTACGCCTCGGCCAACGACTTCCTGGGCAGCGCCTCCACCTACGCCGCGGCCACCACGGACCACGCCGAGGTCACCATCGGCTGGACCCTGTGGGCCAGCGTCGGCATGGGCGCCAACGAGCTGACGAAGGCGTACTACGAGCGGGCCGGCTCGTACAGCAACATGCCGGTCCCCGAAGGCGTCCACCACTTCGTGCGGGAGCTCCACGCCCCCGTGCGGCGGCCCTCGGTCGTGCACCTGGGCGAGGCCGAGCAGGCCACGGTGGAGACCTTCTACCCCGGCTACCTCACGGGCCGCGACCCCGGCTTCTTCCTGCGCCGCGTGGTCGAGTCCGACGCCAAGTCCGCGGTGTTCGAGTGCCGCTTCGACCTGGAGACCGACGGCTATCTGGAGCACCACACCGTACGCGGCGAACCGACGCTGCCCGGCACCTTCGTCACCGAGCTCGCGGCGGAGGCCGCCCGGCACCTGGTGCCCGGCAAGCACGTCATCGCCTTCGAGGACCTGCGGTTCGAGCACTTCCTGCGCGTCTACCGCGACCTGCCGGCCCGGCCCAAGCGCATCAAGGCCGAGATCACCGGGGAGCAGGGCGACGCCACCGTCGTGCAGGTCCTGGTGACCGAGGACGTGGTCGCGCCGAGCGGGGCCGTCCTGATCGCGGACCGGGTGCACTTCGCGGCCCGCGTCCTGCTCGCCGACGCCTTCCCGGCCGCGCCCCGCTGGGAGCACTGGGACACCGCCGACGACACCCCGGTGCCCGACCCGTACCACCAGCCCGGCTCGCCGGTGAAGCTGACCGGTCCCTTCGTCTCCACCGCCGACACCCGCATCCACCCGCAGGGCAAGCGCGGGCGCTACGCCCTGGCGCTCCCGGAGGACGACCCCGCGTGGGCGCGGTTCACCGTCCCGTGCGTCCTGCTGGACGGCCTGGCGCGGGTCGGGGTGCTGGACCTCGTCGACGGCCACCTCGTGCCCGTCGCGGCACCGCTGGCCATCCGCCGCATCGACCTCTACGAGGAGGCCAACGACCAGGTGCTGTCCACCGGCGAGGACCGGATCGACCTCTACGCCACACCGCCCGGCTTCGACCTGGCCGCCGACCGCGTCGACAACCGCTTCGTCGCGACCCGGCCCGACGGCCGCATGCTCCTCCAGATGAAGGACCTCCAGGCGACCTTGATCGGCTACGTCGACGCCCGCACGGGCGAGGCCGTGGCCCTCGACGCGCCCGACCGGAAAGGGACATGACCATGGAGTCCCCACAGATGACGGCCGGGCCCGCCGCGACTGACACAGCGGTCCAGCCGATGACCCGCATGGTGTGGCAGCTCACCAACCTGCCGCAGCGGCCCGGCGAGCCCGCCCGGCTCACGGGGATGCGCGTGCTGCTCCTCGCGGACGAGGAGGAGCAGGCCGGCACCGCCACCGCCGTCGAGCGGGCCCTGGCCGAGCGCGGCGCCCTCGTACGCCGACAGGCGCCGGGCGGGCCCGTGGACGCGATCGTCGACCTCACCGTCGGCCGCGTCCCCGGCGACGCAGGCTCGGCGGAGGTCTGGCGGGAACCGCTGCTGAGCACCGTCGGCGCCCTGCGCGAGACTTACGACGACTGGGCCCAGGAGACCTCGGCGAGCCGTCTGTTCTACCTCGCCGTCACCTATCTCGGCGGCGGCATGGGCCACCACCCGCAGGACGATCTCGCGCAGCCGCTGGGCGGCATCTGGGCGGGCCTGGCGAAGACGCTGCACCGGGAGTTCCCCAACTGCAACGCCCGCGTCGTCGACATCGCCCTGTCCGCGGTGGACGAACTGCCCGGCATCGTCGCCGCCGAGCTGGGCAGGCCGGGCGAGCTGGAGGTCGGCTACCGCGACGGCCAGCGCCTGACCCTCACCCCCTCCGCCCGTCCGGCCGGTGAGCCCGTCGTCGAACTGGGCCCCGACGACAGCGTGCTGATCTCCGGCGGCGGCCGGGGCATCGGCTGGGAGCTGGCCCGCACCCTCGCCGAGCGGCACGGCCTGCGGGTCGTGGTGACCGGCCGGGAGCCCTTCCCCACCGGCGACGAGCCGTGGTCGGGCATGGACGAGGCCGAACTGAAGGTCTACGAGAAGCAGGTGTGGGCCGACAACCGCGGCCGCCCGCCGGCCGGCACCCGGCGGGACATCGCCCGGATCCGCCGCCTGTGGGAGCTCGCGGTCAACGTCAACGGCGCCCGCGCGCGCGGGCTGCGCGTGGACTACGCCCGGTGCGACTTCACCGACCGCGACCAGGTCCGCGAGCTCGTCGCCCGCGAGGGCGCCACGCTGACCGGAGTCGTGCACAACGCCGGGGTGGACACCGCGGCACGGCTGCCCAAGAAGACGGACGACGAGGTCCTCGCGACCGTCCGCACGAAGATCGAGGGCTTCGCCAACCTCTTCGGCGAACTCCGCGGCCACCCGCTGAAGTTCTTCTGCAACGTGGGCTCCCTCACCGGGCGGCTGGGCGGCATGGTCGGCCAGCTCGAATACGCCGCGGCCAACGAGGGGCTGGCGCGGCTGGGCCGCTGGGCGAGCAGCCGGGCCGGCTTCCCCGTGATGACGCTCGCCTGGCCGACCTGGGACCGCATCGGCCTGATCGCCAACTTCTCGGCGACGCTGCGCTACATGGCCGCCATCGACGTCACCGACGGCCTCGCCAAGTGGCAGGCGGAGCTGGCCGCCGGCTCCGACGGCGAGGTCACCTTCGTGGGCCCGCTGGGCGCGGCGATCGACCCGGGCCAGGCCATCGGCTACCCCATCGTGCCCGACCTGCCCGGCTTCACCGACACCTTCCCGAAGATCTACCACCTGGGGGAGGTCGTCACCTACCGGCCGCACAGCCGGATGGTCTCGCGCGTGACCTTCGACCGCGAACGGGCGCCCGTCCTGATGGACTTCCTCATGGACGGCGTCGAGGCGGTGCCGGTGAGCCTGCTGCTGGAGAGCGCGGTCCGGGGCGCCGAGTGGATCGTCCCGGAGGACTTCCCCGCGCTGCGCGTCGACTGCCTCGAAGAGATCGTCGTCCCCCTGGAGCTGCTGCGCCTGGACGGCCCCACCACCGTCTGGGAGCGGGAGATCACCGGCACCCGCGAGGGGCGCACCTGGGTTGTCGACGTGTCCTTCCGGCGGCCGGACGACGGCCCCGACGGGCCGCGGGCGAGCCTGCGGGTCGTCTACGAACCGGGGGACACGCGCTCGCCCGCCCCACCGCGGCCGGACGTCGCGCGGACGACCACGTGGAGTTCCGGGCCGCCGATGCTGCGCTGGCGCTCCTCGGTGGTCCCGGCCGCCGCCTGGACGCAACTGCCCGACGGCCGCTGGTCGGCGGAGACGCGGCCGTGCGCCTCCAACGACCTCTGGGCGACGCCCAGCGTGCCGCGTACGGCGCTGGCCGTCTCCGTCCTGGAGAACGTCGTGCGGCTGTGCGCGAAGGCGCGGGCGGGGCTCTCCGTCGCCGTCGACCCCTTGGTCGTCGGCCGCGTCACCCTGCATTCCGAGGAGCAGGGGAATTCCGTCGTCGAGGGCGATCCGGCCCTCGGGGTATGGCGCGCGAAAAGCGTGGAGTCGGGGCTTCCCGTGCTCACGGTCTCCGGTTTTCCCGGGCCGCTCGGAAACGGTTGACATAACCAGCGGGCAATGCCACCGTCATGGCATTGCGGAGTCGTCGCCGTATGCCCATGGAATAACCGTCGGATTTTATCGAGAGAAATTGGAGCGGTTCGTATGTCGACGTTGCAGCAGAACAAGGCGGTGTTGGAGCGCTACTACGAGGAGTGCCTCAACAAGGGAAATCTCGACGTCATCTACGAGGGCGCCGGTGACGACCACATCAGCCACGGCACCGCGCCCAACGGCAAGGAGGGCGTGGAGCACCTCAAGGAGTGGGTGCGGCTCCAGCGCGCGTCCTTCCCCGACCTCAAGGTCGTGGTGGACGACTGGATCCTGGAGGGCGACAAGGTCGTCAGCCGGTTCACCGCCAGCGGCACCCACACCGGTGAGCCCTATGAGGGCGTGCCGGCCATCGGCCGGGAGTTCTCCGTGAGCGGGATCGTCATCGACGAGTTCCGCGACGGGATCATCGTGGAGAGCTGGTTCTCGCTGGACGGCCTGGAGCTGGCCAAGCAGCTCGGCGCCCTGGGCTGACCGCGCCCGGCCCCGGCACCACGACCGCGTGGTGCCGGGGCCGCGGGACCCGCGCGTCAGCCCCGCGAGGCGGCGCGCGCGTCCGCGTCCGTGATGGGCGCGGCGTGCGCCTCGGCGTTCCCGGAGGCGGCGATGGCGTCCAGGGCGCGCTGGAGGACGACGGTGTCCTCCAGGGTGTGGATCTCGGTGATCCGGCCCCACTTCAGATAGAGGAACTGCGTCATGACGTTGTCGTAGCGGGTGCCGTCCGGGAGCGGGCCGCCGATCTTCACCCGGGTGGCCACCTTGGTCAGCCAGGGACCGCCGGAAATGATGATCTCCAGCGGCTCGAAACGGGCCTCCGGGATGAGCCGGAAGACCCGCTGCCACCACAGGCTCATCGCCTCGCGGGTGTGCCGCTCGCCGGACAGCGCGTGCTCCCCGTAGAAGACATAAGTGAATTCAGGGGCCAGTGTGTCCACCATGGACTGCCAGTCCCCGGAATCGATCTGAGCAAAGGCTTTGCGTAGTTTCGCGGCAACGATTCGGTGATACATGCGGATCCTTCCCCGGGTCCTTCGGAATATTTTTTCGGAAACCCTGAATGCCGCCCTGCGGTGCCCTCATTGATACCACGAGAACCCTTGCGGGAACACACCTCGCAGTGGGGTGCGAGAAAAGGCGGGAGAGTTTGATGACGTCTCCGATTCCGGTGCTGATCACCGGCTGTTCATCGGGTATCGGCCGGGCCACGGCGCGGCGGCTGCACCGGGCCGGCATGGTCGTGTACGCCACCGCCCGCCGGCCCGAGACCCTGGCCGAGCTCACCGCCGAGGGCATCCGGACGCTGGCGCTGGACGTCACCGACGAGGACAGCATGCGCGCGGCCGTCGCGGCCGTCGAGGCGGAGTACGGCGCGGTCGGCGCCCTGATCAACAGCGCGGGCTTCGCCGTCTCCGGGGTCGTCGAGGAGGTCGGCATCGAGGACATGCGCCGGCAGTTCGAGACCAACGTCTTCGGGCTGGCCCGCCTCAGCCAGCTGGTCCTCCCCGGCATGCGCGCCGCGGGCACCGGCACCATCGTCAACGTCTCGTCCATCTTCGGCCGTTACGCCGTCCCCGGTGGCGGCCTCTACCAGGCGTCCAAGCACGCCGTCGAGGCGCTCAGCGACGCCCTGCGGCTGGAGGTCGCCGACTTCGGCGTCCGCGTGGTGCTGATCGAGCCGGGCCCGGTCCGCACCACCGACTTCGGCACGACGTACGTGGCGAACTTCCGCCCCGTCAGCGAGGTCTACGCGGACTTCCGCCGCCGCACCGCCGAATACTTCGACGCCATCTACACCGGCAGCCGCCGCACGCTGGCCGGCACCTTCACCATCCAGGCCGACGACGTGGCCCGCACGATCGAACGCGCCGTCCGCAGCGGCCACCCGCGCGCCCGCTACCCCGTCGGCTTCCTCGCCCACAGCACCCTCGCGCTGCGGCGGCTGGCACCGGACGCCGTCTTCGACAACCTCTTCGTGCGGCGCGCCTTCCCCGTGCCGAGGAAGAGCACCCGGCCGATCCCGCCCCGGCCCGTACGGACCGCCACCACCCGTAAGGACGCACGATGACCGCCACCACCGTCCGCCCCACCGCCACCGCCCCCGGCCCCAAGGGCGTGCCCGTCCTGGGCAGCCTCGGTTCCTGGCGCCGCAACACCGCCGAATTCCTGCTGGGCCTCCAGCGCGACCACGGCGAGGTCGTGCGCATGCGCCTCGGGCCCATGACGGTCCATCAGGTCACCAGCCCCGAAGCCGTGCGCCGCGTGCTGGTGGAGAACAACGGCAACTACGTACGCGGCCCGCTCTACGAGCAGTTCGGCGTCGTCATGGGCAAGGGACTGCTCACCACCGACGGCGAGTTCTGGCGCGGGCACCGCCGCGCGGTCCAGCCGGTGTTCCTCAAGAACGCCGTCGCCGACATCATCCCCAACATCGCCCGCGCCACCACCGAGATGCTCGACGAGTGGGAGGGCAAGGCCGCCCGCGGCGAGCCCGTGGACCTGATGACGGAGATGCTCCGGCTCACCCTCGTCACCCTCAGCCGCTCGCTGTTCGCCTACGACATCAAGCCGTCCTCCCGCGTGCTGAAGCTCATCGTCGACGACGTCGTCGAGGTCATGTTCCGCCGCGGCACGGCCTCCGAGATGCTGCCCTCCTGGGTGCCCACCGACCGGCAGCGGAAGATCGCCCGCATCCACCGCGTCTTCGACCGGATCGTCGCCGACGTCCGCGCGGGCTACGCGCGCACCGGCGAGGGCCCGCTGATCTCCCTGATGGAGCAGGCCGAGGACCCCGCCACCGGCCGTCCCTGGACCGATCAGCAGATCCGCGACGAGCTCCTCACCGTCTACCTCGCGGGTCACGAGACCACCGCCGTCTCGCTCTTCTGGACCCTGATCGCCATCGCCGAGCACCCCCACATCCAGGAGGAGGTCGACGGCGAGATCGGCCGCGTGCTCGGCGGCACCCTGCCGGACGCCCGGAGCGCCGAGGAACTGACGTACACCAGGATGGTGGTGGACGAGAGCCTGCGGATGCACCCGCCCATCTGGATCTTCCCGCGCGCCGCCGTCGGCCCGGACACCCTCGACGGCTACGGCATCGAGGCGGGCTCCTCGATCCTGCTCTCGCCGCTGGTGTCGCACCACAACCCCCGCTACTGGGACAACCCGATGGCCTTCGACCCCCAGCGCTTCACCCCCGAGGCCGTCAAGGAGCGCCCGCGCATGGCCTACTTCCCCTTCGGGGCGGGCCCGCGGCAGTGCGTCGGCAACTTCATGGCCCTGCTCGAACTGCGCACCATCGTCGCGATGATCAACCAGCGCTTCCGGATCAGCCGCGTCCCCGGCGACTCCCTCCAGTACGGCTCCCCGGTCATCTCCCTGCGCCCGCTGCGCGACGTCATGGTCCACGTGCACTCACGCGACGTGCGGCCTTCGCCGTCGACGGGGGAGTCCGCGCCGCTCACCTGCCCGGTGCGGCACGGGGAGGGGTGAGGGGGCTTTTTCCCCAGCCCCGCCCCTTCCCGAAGCTGGGGCGCGTGCCCCAGGTCCCCGGCTGCGGGTCCGTTGCCTCCCCCAGCTACCTCCCCCAGACTCCGTCCGGGGGTGCCCCCAGAGGCGCCCCCAGCGGCGGGGGCGGCCTGCGGCCGCGTCCTCAAGCGCCGGACGGGCTGAAACCAGCCCGTCCGGCGCTTGAGGACAACGCGCGAAGCGTGTTGCGGGGGGCCAGGGTCTCCCCGGTTTCGGGAAGGGGCGGGGCTGGGGAACATAAACCGCCGCGCGGTCAGTGCGTCCGAGCCCTCGCCACAGCCGCCGTACCACCCACCGCCACCCCCAAAAGCTCCCGCACCTGCCCCACAATCGCCACCCGATCCCGCACGAAGTCCGGATCGCTCACCCGCCCCGCCACCGGAACCGCAAGGACCGGCGTGTGCAGATGCCCACCCGGCACCCGCAACCGCAGCGCGTCACGCAGGAGCGTCGCGCGGTAGGCGATCTCGTTCGAGAGGTAGTCGCCCCCGCCGCCCTCGCGGGCCGTGGAGCCGGGGGTCGGGCCGTCCGGGCGGACGACGGGGGCCGTGCCGCCCGCCGGGATCTCGGTGACGGCGGTGTGGTCGTGGACGGGGTACGGGCCGGTCCGGGCCGTCGTGAGCGCCGCGTACGGCAGGGTCGTCGACGTCCACTGCGGCTGCGGGTGGACGGTGGGGATCCCCGGCGGGACGGGCACGGTCTCCGTGCGGGAGACGTCCGCGTTGTCCGGATAGCCGCCGCGCCAGGCACCGTTGGTGCGCTCGACGTCGAAGCGGCCGGGCCGGCCCTGGCTGATGGTGGTGAAGAGGTCGACGCGCCGCGGCCCCGGCCGGAAGTGCGGCAGGAGCGTCCGCTCGACCGTGCCGTCCGCGAAGTCCGCCCAGCGCACGGGGAAGACGACCGCCTCCACGCGCGCGGGCCCGCCGGGAGTCCGGATGGTCGTGCCGTCGAGGGCGAGGGCCGCCGCGCCGGAGGGGTTGGAGCGCCGCGCGTCGTCGTCCAGCTCGAACGGGTCGAAGCCGGTGATCAGTACGCGCTTCACGCCGCGCCCCGGCGGCAGGTCGACGGTGTCCTGTCCGCGCGAGGTCCGCTCGACCGCGGCGATGAGGTCCGTGCGCTGCTTTCCGGACAACTGGAAGGCCGGCTTCCATTCGCGGAGCGTCCGCGTCATGCCCAGCCGCGCCCAGTACAGCGGCCGGTCGTCGTCCCGGCTCAGCGCACCACCGGCCGGGCCCCGCCCCTGCACCCGGTCCACGGCCCGCCGCCACAGCCGCCGCCCGTCACGTACCACCACCCGCTCGGCCTGCGCGGGCGTACGGGCGGTGGCCAGATCACGGCCGAAACCGGGGGCCACGTCGGCGAACCCGCTCTCGCGCAGGATCTCCCCCGGCACGGGACCGGCGAGCCGCCGCTCCTCGACCGTGGCCGAAGGGGCGGCGGAGGGGGCCGCGAGGGCCGGGTACGGGGCGGCCGCGCACACCAGAAGCGCGGCGCTCAGCGACATCCATGCTTTCCCATTGCGTCTCATGGGCCAGCAGACAACCACTGCGCGGGCATGGGCGGTAGAAGGGTTGGCAACTCCGCTCACGCAACGGCGATTTCAGGCCACAATTGACGGATGCGAATAGCCGAGTACGTCGCCGCGCCACCGCTGTTCGATACAGCGAGCGGCCAAGGGATCCGTCAGTTCGTGGAGTTGGGCATCGCGCTGCTCCTCTCCTCGCTCGTGGGACTGGAACGCGAGTTACAGCAGAAGAGCGCCGGGCTGCGCACCCACACGCTCGTCGGGGTGGGCAGCGCGCTGTTCATGGAGGTCTCGATCCACGGCTTCAACGCCGTGGCCGGGATCCCCGGCGTCGGCCTCGACCCGTCCCGCGTCGCCGCGCAGATCGTCTCCGGGATCGGCTTCATCGGCGGCGGGCTGATCTTCGTCCGCCGCGACGGCGTGCGCGGCCTGACCACGGCGGCCACGATCTGGCTGGCCTGCGCCATCGGCATGGCCTGCGGCGGCGGGCTGCCGCTGCTCGGCGTCGCCGCGACCGTCGTGCACTTCCTCGTCGTGCGGGGCTATCCGATGGTGACGAAGCGGATGTCGGTCGCCCCCGACGTCGGCCCGGTCGAGCTGCGCCTGTCCTACCGCACCCGCCGCGGGCTGCTGGGCCGGGTGCTGGAGCTGTGCACCAAGCGCGGCTTCCGCGTCACCGACGTCCACGTCGAGGCGGAGGCCGAGGACCGGGGCGACCACCGCGAGCGCGGCAGGATCAAGGAGGCCGACGTCGTCCTGAGCCTGGAGGGCAAGGGCTCCGCGCTGCCCCTGGTCGAGGAACTCACCCACTGGGAAGGCGTCCTGGGGGTCGGGCTGCGCTCGCACCCGGACAGCGCGGAGTGAGACGCATGTGCCCGCCGTCGCCCGCGGCGGCGGGCGGCGGCCGGGCGGGGCGGTGAGACCCTTGTGGTGCGGGGGCCCGGAGGCCCGGAGGCGATGTGATGCACCAGCCCATGAGCACGGCCCTGATCAGCACGGCCTGGGCCTGGGCGGCCGCGGAGCTGGCGCTGCAGGCCCGGCAGCGGCTGCGCAGCGGACGCACCGAGCGGAGCGAGTGGCGCAGCCTCCTGGTCATCTGGCTGTTGTTCGGCGGCGGGGTCGCGGCGGCGATGTTCACGCGCCACGCGGTCACGGCCCTGTCCTATCCCACCCACGGCCAGGTGCTGCGCGCCGTGGTGCTGGCCGTCGTCTGGGCCGGCATCGCGCTGCGCCTGTGGTCGATCATCGCGCTGGGCCGCTTCTTCCGGGCCACGGTGCACATCCAGCAGGGGCACCGGCTGGTCAGCTCCGGGCCCTACCGGTGGGTGCGGCACCCCTCCTACAGCGGCATGCTGCTGGGCCTGCTGGGCTTCGCCGTCCTGGTCGGCAACGCGCTGTCCTGGCTCGTGTTCGCCGTGTGTGCCCTGGCGGCCATGGCGTACCGGATCCGGGTGGAGGAGCGCATGCTGCTCGACGCCCTGGGCGAGGACTACCGCGCGTACGCCGCCCGTACCCGCAGGCTGATCCCGGGGGTCTGGTGAGCGGTGCCCCGCGAGCCGCCGTGGCTCGCGGGGCCCGGGAGGCTCAGGCGTCGAGGGTGACGATCATCTTGCCGGTGTTCTCGCCGCGCAGCATGCCGAGGAACGCGTCGAGGTTGTGCTCGATGCCCTTGACGACCGTCTCGCGGTACTTGAGCTCGCCGGAGCGCACCCAGGCACCGACCTCCTGGACGAACTGCTGCTGGAGGTGGCGGTGGTCGTTGACGAGCATGCCCTGCATGCGCAGCCGCTTGCCGATGACCAGCGCGAGGTTGCGCGGGGCGGGGGTCGGCTCGGTGGCGTTGTACTGCGCGATCATGCCGCAGACGGTGATCCGGCCGTGCAGGTTGAGGGAGCCGATGGCCGCCTCGAGGTGCTCGCCGCCGACGTTGTCGAAGTAGACGTCGATGCCGTCGGGGGCGGCGGCCTTGAGCTGCTCGGCGACCGGGCCCTTCTTGTAGTTGAAGGCGGCGTCGAAGCCGTACTCCTCGGTCAGCAGCCGGACCTTCTCGTCCGAGCCGGCGCTGCCGATGACGCGCGAGGCGCCCTTGAGCTTGGCGATCTGGCCGACCTCGCTGCCGACCGCGCCGGCCGCGCCGGAGACGAAGACCGCGTCGCCCTCCTTGAAGGAGGCGACCTCCAGCAGTCCCGCGTAGGCGGTCAGGCCCGTCATGCCGAGCACGCCGAGGTAGGTGGAGAGCGGGGCGACGGCGGGGTCGACCTTCACCGCGTGCTTGGCGTCCAGCACGGCGTACTCGCGCCAGCCGAGGCCGTGCAGGACGTGGTCGCCGACCGCGAAGGCGTCGGAGCGGGAGGCGACGACCTCACCGACGGCGCCGCCGTCCATGGGGCGGTCGAGCTCGAACGGCGGGACGTAGGACTTCACGTCGTTCATCCGGCCGCGCATGTACGGGTCGACGGAGAGGTGGATGTTGCGCACCAGGATCTGGCCCTCGCCGGGCTCGGTGATCTCGGTCTCGCGCAGCGCGAAGTCCTCGGGCTTCGGCCAGCCGTGCGGGCGGGCGACGAGATGCCATTCACGACCGGTGGCGGGGGTTGCGGACATGGGACGCTGCCTCCTAATGTTTCAGTAACTGAAACAACCATGCTCCTCGATATTTCATGTTGTCAAGCAACGGAGTAACCTGGAGCGCATGGTCCCCCGATCTGACGCACTGACCCGCGAAGTGGTCGACCTCATCGCGACCGTCGTGGCGCGCTACCACGAGGAGTACGAGGAAGCCGCCGCCCGGCACTCCCTCACCGGAGCCCAGGCGAAGGTGCTGGCCCTGCTCGCCGGTGAGCCACAGCCCATGCGGCGGATCGCCCAGCAGCTGCGGTGCGAGCCCTCCAACATCACCGGGATCGTGGACCGCCTGGAGTCCCGTGGGCTGGCCGAGCGCCGCCCGGACCCGGACGACCGGCGCGTCAAGCTCGCCGCCGCCACCCCCGAGGGCACGGCCACGGCGGCGCGGCTCCGCGAGTCACTGAACTTCGCGCGCGAGCCGCTGGCCGGGCTGTCGACACAGGAACGCACGGTGCTGCGCGACCTCCTCCAGCGGATGCTGGGCGAAGATCCCGCCTAGAGATGTACCCCGATGGGCCGTGCACGCCGGGGGCATCGCCGCTAAACTGATGCCCGCCCGGCCGGGAGACCGGCGGGGTGTGCGGGCTCCAGTCCGGTTGATGTTTTGCCGGCGCGCGTACGATTACGCCCCCGCCACGGATGGCCTTCCGTGACGAGGGCCCCGGAAGTAGAAGTTCTCGACCGGGCGTCCCTAAGTCTTCTAGGGGCGGTCGGTCACTTCCGTAGCATCCACCTCACGAATTCACGGATCACCGCAGCAATTCGCTCATGCAGAGGCTTCTTCCGGTGGCGGTCCGTCATCAGGCGCCCCCCTTTCGGTGCGCGGTCATAGGCCGGTGACCGCTCCGGAGGAACCCTGTGTCCGGGTCCTCCGCGAACCCGACAACCTCGTCGGCTCCTCCTTGAAGGGGGGCGCCCACGCGGGGGCGCCGCCGAGGACATTATCGCCTTTGACTCCCAACTCGCCCCATACAGAGGGAAATCGCCAATGCGGGTGAGAGGGGCGAAGTGTGTCGCCCACGTGTTCGTGTGTCTCGCGACGGCCCCGCGTGAGTGAACAGTCGTATGTATAGGACACCTGTCCATTCATCGACCGTTGATCGCCCATGGATATGACCGGTCCATGGTGAATGTCCGAGTGACCCCCACGCACGCGGTTTCCTTCGACGACGGACGCGGTCGCGCCGATCTGCGCATCAGCCTCCTCGGGCCGGTCCGCGCCTGGCGCGGGCAGGCGGAGATCGACCTGGGGACTCCGCAGCAGCGCACCGTCCTCGCGCTGCTCGCCGCCCAGGGCGGGCCGGTGCCGAGGGACCGGCTCATCGACGGCGTGTACGGCGAACGTCCACCGGGGTGCGCGCCCGGCCTGGTGTCCACCTATGCCAGCAGGCTCCGCAAGGTCTTCGAGCCCGAGCGCACCCCCCGCTCGCACGCCCGCGTCCTCACCTCCGGGCGGGGCGGCTACGAACTCCACATCGACAAGGGCGGCGTCGACGTCCACGCCTTCGCCTCCGCCGTCGAGCAGGCCCGGGAGCGGCGCGGCACGGGGGATCTCCACGGTGCCTCCGCCCTCTTCGAGCGGGCCCTGTCGCTGTGGCGGGGCGAACCGCTCAGCGGCATCGCGGGTCCCTGGGCGCAGGAGAACCGCACGGCCCTTGAGGAGCAGCGCATCGGCGTCATGGAGGAGCGCTGGGCCCTGGAGCTGGAGCTGGGCCGCCATGCCGCGCTGACCTCCGAACTCGCGGCCGCCGCCGCGCGGTTCCCGCTGCGCGAGAGTCTCCACGGCCTGCTGATGCGGGCGCTCCACCGCTCGGGCCGGCAGGCCGACGCGCTCCGGGCGTTCGCCGAGGCCCGCAGCGCGCTCGTCTCGGAGCTGGGCATCGAGCCCTGTGCGGAGCTGCGGGAGCTGCACCGGCGCATCCTCGACGGCGAGCGCGACGACGACGCGCGCCCCGCCCCCTCGTACGCCCCCTCGTACGCCCCCTCGTATGCCCCCTCGTATGCCCCCGAGGGCAGGACGCGACCGGCCCAACTGCCGCCCGCCCTGCGGCACCTCACCGGCCGGGACGCGCCCGCCGCCGCCATGGCCGCCGCGCTCACCGCGCCCGACCGGCGCAGCGTGCCGGTGTGCCTGGTGTCCGGGACGGCGGGGGTGGGCAAGACGGCACTGGCCCTGGAGGTGGCCCACCGGGTGGCGGAGCACTTCCCCGACGGCCAGCTGCACGCGCGCCTGGAGGGTCCGCTGACCGAACCGGCCGCGGTGCTCGGGCAGTTCCTGCTCTCGTGCGGGATGCGTGCCGAGGACATCCCGGACGGGCTGGGGGCGCGTGCCGCCGCCTTCCGTTCGCTGCTGGCCGGCCGCCGGATGCTGGTGGTCCTGGAAGGGGTGGTCTCGTCCGCCGAGCTGTCGCCCCTGCTGCCGGGGACGCCTACGGCCGGTGTGATCGCCACGGCCCGGCGGCCGTTGCCGATGCCGCTGATCACCGACCACGTACCGATCGACGTGCTGTCCCCCGCCGACGCCCGTGACCTGCTCGTCCTGGCCTCGGGCCGGGAGCGGCACACTGCGCCCGACACCGACTGGGCGCGGCTCGCGGAGCTGTGCGGCCGGCTTCCGCTGGCGCTGCGCAGCGCGGCGGCCCGGCTGGCGGAACGGCCCGTGTGGACGGTGGCGCACCTGGCGGACCGACTGGCCGACGAGCGCCGCCTCTTCGCGGAACTCAGGTGCGGCGGCACGGCACTTCGGTCGGTGTTCGCGACGGACTGCGACCGGCTCGACGCGGATCAGTCGCGGGCACTGCGGCTGCTCGCGGGGGCGGACGCGGCCGATGTCACGCCGGCCTCGGCGGCGGTGTGTCTGGGGATGGAGGTGTGGGAGGCGGAGGAGCTGCTGGAGTCACTGGTGGACGCGGGGGTGCTGGACGCGCCGGGGTTGGGGGTGTACCGCTTCCCGGGCCTGCTGCGGGCGTTCGTGCGGGGCCGTGACTGACGGGCCATTGGCTTTCTCCTACTAGCCCCGGCTGCGAGAAGGCCCCGGCCTGTCTGATGGGCAGGCCGGGGCTTCCGGGGCGAGCCTACATGGCTTGCTGTGCTTCGTTCTTGACCATCGACACGAACGAGGACCAGGCGCAGGACGGGACGACGAGCGCCGGCTCTTCAGGGTTCTTGCTGTCCCGGACGGGGACGACGCCGGAGGCCGCTGCGACTTTTGGGGCCCATTCGACGCAGCTGCCGCCCCCATTGCCGCTGTAGCTGCTTTTGGCCCACTCCACTTGAGACAGGTCAACGGTCGTGCTCATTGGGTAGTGCCTCCATTGCAGACCTGATGAAATCAGCCGAGTCAGACGGCGATAGCGCGCAAGCGCTCAGCAGATCGTATGACTGGTGGTACCGGTCGCACGACTCTTGGTCCTCGATGAGTGTGCCGGTGCTGGTGGCCTCTTCGTATGCCACCTGCGTGCCGTCTTCCAGAGTCAGCAGCGTGAGCGTGCCACCCACCAAACCGTGATACCCGGCAGAGAAAGGCATTACCTGGACAGTCGTGGTAGCCGTGCACGTCAGGCTGATGAGACGGGCCAGCTGGGCGCGCATCACTGCTTGGTCGCCGATCGGCCGACGCAGAACCGACTCGTCCAGTACCCAGCCCATGTCGACCATTGGCTTCTCGCGCAGTATGGCTTGCCGATGCATGCGGCCGATGACCAGCTCTTCAATGCGCTCCGGCGTCGCTCTCATGTCATGAATCCTGAACTGCGTGCGGGCGTACTCCTCGGTCTGCAACAGGCCCGGCAGGATCTGCCCGCTGTACTCCCGTACCCGCCGGGCGCGCGCCTCCAACGCCATGCGTCGCTGGAACTGATCGGGGTGAATCTCTTTGACCGCCAGGCGGTAGAGCTCCTCAAAGATTCCGTCCGTGCCAAAGGCGGCATCCAAGCTGCCTGCAAGTTCCGGCGGTGGCATAACTTCCGCATGCTCTACCCGACTTAGGGCGCTTTTGCTGCTGTTGACGATAGATGCCAGTTTCTCGAGCGAGAGATCGGCCTGTTCCCGATGGCGCTGAAGCCTCGCGCCGAAGAGATGCCGGGCTGACCGGTCGGGGGTCAGTTCGCGTGGCCTTGGCGGCATGCGCGCAACTCCATCCTGGATTGTGCCTGTTAGGGCCCTTTGTTCTCCCGATGCGCCAGCCGGGACATCAGCGGCTAGCAGGCTCGGGGTGGGCGCGCAACTCTATTACTCCTCAAGGGAGTTGCCCGCTCCAGGTGAGCGGAACACGCGGAGGTTCGAACGAAATGACGACAACGATTTCCTACCCCCGTGGCGCGTGGCTGATGGACACGCGGCACAAGCGAGTGGGGCAGATGATGGACGACAGCTTGCACGGCATCCTGTACCTGCGGGCCCCCAGCGGGGGCAGGGAGTGGCCCGCCACGCCGCACCAGGTGCGCCCCGCCACCCCCGACGAGCAGCGCGCGGCCGGAGTCGAGGGCGAGCGGAAGCCGGGGCGCCGTGTCTTCCGCGTCGGCCCCTACGTCGTGCAGGAGAAGCGGGAGCTGCCGTGCTGATGCCCCGGCCACTCAGCCCCGCGTATGGCTCCTCGCCCGTCGTGTCCATGCCGCACACGTCGGCAGTCGGTTCCGTCCACTACGTGGACTGTGACACCTGCGTCCACCTGGTCAAGGCGCGGAACGCCTGCCTTGAGTGCGGCGACGGCGCCGGAGCGCGGAAGGTGGACAACGTCCTGACGGACCACCGCATCAAGCGCCACGCCATGGCGGCGCCGGGCGGCCACTGACTCCGCTCCCTGCCGGACGGCCTTCCCCGGCGGGGAGCGGGAACCACGCCCGCCCGGTCGTCATCGTGGCTGAACAGGCCGGGCGGGTGCACCACCGCACGACGGAACAGGGGCGGTCCCTGTGCCGGCACCACGTAGGACCCCCAACCAGGGGCGCGGTGACAACATCGTCAAGTAGGAGCTGGCCAGCAATGGTTGCGCCCCTGGCTATGGGATCGTGATGGCGGGCCCGGCTGCACTGACCCGAGAGACACACATGGCTCTAACCGTTACCGGAACCGGCAGAGTGACCATCGCACCGCTACTCCACACCTGGGACCCGGCAACGTACTGCCTGATCGGGTATGCGACCTCCGACGGGGGCTTGTCGGCGGTCGTCGGTACCGTGGCGATCCCGGGCAGGAAGGACAGCGAGCCGTCCCTGATGGACGTTGCAGCTCGGCATCAGCCCACCCGCGTCTACGGCCAGCCACCCGAACATGCTCACGCGTGCTGGCTGATCTGCGCGGGCTGGAGCAGCAGTCTGATCCCCAAACGGGGCTGCCGGGAGTTCCTCGATGTCGCATGGACGCTGCAACGGCACGGGACGGTAGAGCTGAAAGACACCATGTACGGACACGAGCGAGCACACATCGGCCGCTTCATGCTTGATGACCCGGATCTGATGGCTCAAGCAGTGCGCGCACTCGACACCTACGTGTAATGGAGAACCTGCCTCAAGCCACCGCCACCGCCCCGTCCTCCGAACCCGCCCCCGCCGTCTCACCCAGCAGGTCCCGTGCGAGCAGGGTCGCCCCCGCCACAGCCCCCGGCATCACGAACACCGCCACGACCGGCACCACGAACAGCACAGCCAGCGGTACGCCGAAGCCCAGAGTGAGGAGTTTGCGGGAGCGGAGGAGGTGGAGGCGGTGCCGTAGGGGGACGCCGCGGCGTTGGAGGGCGATCGCGGTGAGTTCTTCCGTGAGGAAGAAGCCCGTGACGCAGAAGCCGACGGCCGGGATCACGGTCTGGCCGATGACCGGGACGAAGCCCAGGGCGAAGAGCAGCAAGCCCCAGAGGGACGCCCGGACCAGCACGGCGACGCTCTCCCGGGCGGAGATCCACAATTCGCGCCGGAGCGGCAGCCCGGAGGAAGGGGCCGGGCCGCCGCTCTCCGCCTCGTCGACCTTCTCGGACAGCGACTCGTAGAAGGGCTGGCCCACCAGCAGGGTGACCGCGGTGAAGGAGATCAGCGCCAGCAGCAGACCGCCGCCGAAGAGGAGGGCGGTCAGGGCGCCCCGGAAGACCGCCCGCCAGGGCGAGTCCCAGCCGTCGGCGAAGGGGGTGGCCCAGGCGACGGCGTCGTCGGCGTACAGCACGAGGGCGGTGATCGCCGCCGCGTAGCCGACGAGCGTGATCAGCCCGGGCAGCAGCCCGAACCCCCACTGCCGCCGCTCGCGCCCCACCCACCGCTGGCCCTGGACCAGATAGCTCATGCCTGTTGCAAGGTCTCGCATGGCGCAGAGCGTATCCGCTGGTCAGCGCTGGTCAGCGCCGTTCACGGGGTGAGCAGGAGCTTGCCCGTGGAGCGCCGTTCCTGGAGATCGCCGTGCGCCCGCGCCGCCTCCTCCAGCGCGTACCGTCCGCCGACGCGGACGCCGATCGCACCGGAGCGCAACCACGCGAACAACTCCGAGGCGCGCTCCAGGAGTTCGGCCGGGTCGGTCGCGTGGTCGTTGAGAGTGGGGCGGGTGAGGAAGAGCGAGCCGTGGGCGGCGAGCAGGCGGGGGGCGAAGCCGTCGACGGGACCCGAGGACTCGCCGAAGAGGACGAAGGTGCCCCGGGGCCGGAGGGACTTCAGGCCCGCCTCGAACGTGTCGCGGCCCACGCCGTCGTAGACGACGTCGACACCGCGGCCGCCGGTCATCTCCCGTACGCGCGCGGCGATGTCGGTGCCGCCCGTGGTGACCAGGGTCTGCCAGGCGCCCAGTCGCCGTGCGTCCGCGGCCTTGTCCGGAGTCGAGGCGGTGGCGACGACCCGTACGCCGTGCCGGGTGAGCACCTGGGTCAGCAGCCGGCCGACGCCTCCGGCGGCCGCGTGCACCAGGGCGGTGTCGCCTTCGCGCGCGGGGTGGGTGGAGGTGGTGAGGTAGTGCGCGGTCAGGCCCTGGAGCAGCAGCGCCGCCGCGTCCTCGTCCGTGATGTCCGCGGGCAGCGGGACGGCGGCCCGCGCGGGCACCACGACCTGCTCGGCGTAGCTGCCGGGGGCCGCGCACCAGGCGATGCGGTCGCCCGGCGCGAGGGAGGTCACGCCCTCGCCCACGGCCGTCACCGTGCCCGCGCCCTCGGAGCCGGGAATGAAGGGCGGGGCGGGCTTCGCGCGGCCTTCGCGCTCGTATATGTCCTTGAAGTTGACGCCGACGGCCGAGGGGCGGGCCACCACCTCGCCGGGCCCGGGTGCGGGGTCGGGCAGTTCGGCGAGGGTGAGGACCTCGGGGCCTCCGTGCTGGGTGACGACGATCGCGCGCATGGTTCCTTCCCGGGTGGTGCGGGGAGCGGGGGTGGTCAGGGGCGTTCGGCCTTGGGGGACTTCAGGGCGGCGGGTACGGCCGCGACGGTGAGCAGGAAGCCGAGGGCGACGACGCCGAGGCAGATCCGCAGTCCCGTCGGCCCGGGGGAGCCTTCGAGGAGGACGCCGAAGAGGGCGATCGCCACCGCGCCGCCGACCTGGCGCAGGGCGTTGAGCGCGCCGGAGGCCAGGCCCGACCGGTCGGCGGGCAGTGCGCCGAGGACCACGGCGGGCAGGCTCGGTCCCATGAGTCCCGCGCCGAGCCCGAGCAGGGCGCTGCCGCAGAAGAAGACCCACCAGTTGAGGTGTCCGCCGAGCGGCAGCAGCGCGCAGGCGCCGGCCGCGGCGGCCAGCGCGCCGCAGATCAGCAGCGGGCGCGGGCCGGTGCGGGTGACCGCGCGGGCCAGGACGAACGAGGCGAAGGCCCACAGGGTGGCGAAGGGCACGAAGGACAGCCCCGCGCCGAGGGCGTCGAGCCCCCAGGCGTTCTGCAGCCGCAGCGAGAGCGCGAACTGCGCGCCGTAGGCGCCGAACTGGAACAGCGCGCCGATGGCCAGACCGCAGGCGAACCGCGGCCGGACGAGCAGGTCCAGGGGCAGTACGGGTGCCTTCACGCGGCGCTCGACGGCGACGAACGCCACCGCGGCGCAGCCGGTGACCGCGAGCAGCACCCAGGTCACGGCGTCGTTCCAGCCCCGGGCGCCGCCCTCGATGAGCGCGCCGATGCCGCAGCCGACGACCGCGACGACCAGCGTCTGTCCGACCGGGTCCAGCGCCGCCTCCCGGGTGGCGGAGACCGGCACCCGCAGCCTGGTCAGCCACCAGGCCAGCAGTCCGACGGGCACATTGATCAGGAAGACCGAGCGCCAGCCGACTGCGGTGGTCAGCACGCCGCCGAGCACGGGGCCGAACACGAGCGCCAGGGAGCTGACTCCGCCCCAGATGGTGAGGGCTTTGGCCCGCCGGGCGGGGTCCGGGTACATCCGGGCGATCACGGCGAGTGAGGCGGGCAGGAGGCCGCCGGCGGTGACGCCCTGGAGCACTCGGGCGACGATCAGGAAGCCGAGGCCGGTGCTGGCCGCGCACGCGGCGGAGGTCACCACGAAGCCCAGCAGGGAGACCTCGAACACCCGGCGGGCGCCCCAGCGGTCGCTGATCGCACCGCCGCTGAGCAGGAAGGCGGCCAGGGTGATGGTGTAGCCGTTGAGGATCCACTCCAGGCCGGCCAGGCTGCCGGCGAGATCCTCCCGGATGGCGGGCAGCGCGACATTGAGGGCGCTGCTGTCCATCAGGACCATGAAGAAGCCCAGGCAGACGGCGAAGAGGGCGAGCGCGCCGACAGGCGGGGCCGCGGTGTCCGGTGGCGCGGGGCCGGTGACCGTGTCCTGGCGGGACAGCGAAGGGCCGGGCATGACACACCACCGAGCTTCCTGGGACGTCTACAGTGTTTGAGGGAGGTCGATCACTGTGAATGTAAGACCCGAGTCAAACACTTCGTCAACCCCCTTGCCCGGTACGACGGATGGGGACCAGCCACCGGGTGAGGGGCGCGCCCTGTCGCGCCGTGCCCGGAATCTCTCGCATGTCCATCCCGCCGACGTGACCCTCGGCGAGGCGCTCATGGCCCTGTCCGATCCGGTGCGGCGCGCGATCGTGCGCGAGCTGGCCGGCGAGACCGACTGGGCACGGGCCTGCGGCACGTTCGACCTGCCCGTCACCAAGGGGACGCGCAGCCATCACTTCGCGGTGCTGCGCCAGGCGGGCGTGATCGAGCAGCGGGACGTGGGCTCGCGCCGCCTGAACAGGCTGCGCAAGGCGGAGTTCGACGTCTTCTTCCCCGGGCTGCTGGACCTGGTCCTGCGCGAGGGAATCACCGACTGCCCGTGAGCCGACGGCAGGTGGGGCGGCCGCCTCAGGCGAGGCCGTGCGGGACCTGGACCCTGTACGCGTCGTACGCGTACGCCCCGGCAGGCCGACCGGGCCCCACGATCCCGTGCAGCAGGATCTGCAGGACGGACTCTAGCTCCGCGTGCAGGCTCACCCCCGTGCCCCCGGCGTGCGCCCAGCGGTAGAGCACCCCCTGATAGGCGTCGCGCACGAAGTTGCCCACCTGCGGTGGCGAGATACCGGGGCCGAGCTCGCCGTGCGCGACACCGGCCTCGATGATCTCGGTGAACACCTCGCACGCGTACGGCTCTTCGAGGAGCGGCCGCCCGGCCTTGACCCAGGCCATGAGCATGGCGATGGTCGTCGCGCGCTCCTCCTCGTTGATGTCGGCGAGCGCGGTCATGCACCGCCGCAGCCGCGCCTCGGTGCCCTCGTGCCCGCCGGTCGGCGCCGAGGCGTCCAGGCGCTCCCGGAGCAGGGCGCGCCGCTCGCGGCCCCACTCGCCGATCAGGTCTTCCTTGCGGTGGAAGTAGTTGAAGAACGTCCCCCGGGCCACGTCGGCGAGCTCGGCTATCTCGTCGATGGACGTGTGCTCGTAGCCCTGTTCCGCGAACAGGGTGAGGGCCGAGGAGTACAGCCGCCGGCGGACCTTCTGCTTGTTGCGCTCCCGACGGCCCGGGGGACGCACGAGTCCGCAGGAGACGTTCTCCATCGTCATTCTCCGTTCACGAGGGCGGCGTCCGCCCTGGGCGCCCCCACGGACGCGTGGCCGGTGCGGGGCGGGGCCGCGGGCACACCATAGGGCGCGGTGACGTGCGGGGGACCCCCGCGGGGCGGACCAGGGGAAAAACTTATATCAGAGGTCAACTCTGCGTCACAGGGCCGCTTCGCACCGTTGATGTCCGGTCAGTCCGGGCGCCGGTCGTGCGTGCCGGGGCTGCGGGGGTCCGGCTGCCTGACCAGGGGTTCGAGGGTTTTCGTGGCCGCGCCGCGGGGTTCCGCCATCGCGCGTCCGGCTCCCGGGCCGACGTGCTGGAAGGCGGTCCTGAGCGGCGTCGGCGGGCCCCTCCGGAGGGGTGTCGTGGAATTCGGCTGGAATACGCCCCTCGTGAGGTCCTCAGGGGGTGGCGCCCTGCCTGTGCGCCGCGGATATCCGCACCGGGCCGGTGCAGATATCCGTCCGGCCGTCGGAAATCGCTGGAAGGGTCATTCCCTGATGCCTTTTGCTTTGCTTTACCTGAAGGGGAGGAGCCTTCCGCAATTTTGTCATGCGCGCCTTCGGAGAGAGGTCTCTCAGTGGAATTCGCCGGAATGCGAAGGGTGGTGAGGAGGGTCGCTGTACTGCGAAATCGTCCGCTCGGAGGTGTCTGTCCGCCTCGCGGTAGTTGCCGATCGGGCAGCCCCCTGAATTGGTCGGAGTCATGCGCCCGGTGGTCGGCGATCCGTGCCGGTGATGGTGTCGGCCGAAGCGGTCTCGGAATGGTCGGCGAGGCGAATGCAAAGATGGACTCAAGCGCAAATTTAACCCCAACTCCCGCCGTTCCAGGGCCATTTGGGGTGCGTTATGTGACGCTCTGTCCGGTGATCGAAGGAAATTTCCATGCATGGTGCACACTTTTTGCGAACCCTTGACAGGGGCAAATGCCGATCCGAGTACAAGATTGATCTACCGTCGGCGTGTGTTCTGTCGCCGCACTGAACTGGGGGGTGTGTTCCAGTGGAGGGCATACGTGACGCCGAAACGGTCGACCGTAAGTCGTGGTCCGAACAGCGTCGGCGCGTCGGCCTGCTGACCGACCGGGAGGCCCAGGTGTTCCTGCTGCTGGGAGCGGGTTATTCGAACCGCGGTATTTCCGGGCTGCTCAGGGTTACCGAAGGTACGGTCAAGGCGCACGTCGCGCAGATTCTCTGCAAGCTCCGCGTCGAGTCCCGGCTGCAGGCCGGTCTGGTCTCGTACGCGCATCAGCTCTTCAACGAAAGACCAATAGCCGCCGGTTGAGGCCGTCCGATAGAAATCTTGTGGGCGGCGGCCGGACGTTCCGCCCCGGCTCCCGCCGCAAGGGCGGGGGGCGGGGTGTCAGCCATGCTCAGCGACGTCGATTCCCGCGGTCGCCGCCCCTGTCCGCTCTCCGGAAGGCGCCGGGGAGCCGTTCCAGGAAGCCGAGGAACGACAGGCCCGGATCGATCCAGGAGAACCTGTGTCCGTTACCGATGCCCATCCGCGACAGGCGGGCCCGGCCGCCGTCGCGGCCCCCGACCCCAGGGAGACCATGCGGGGCCTGCCGGGGTTCCTCCAGCCGCCGCTCACCGTCCTCACCGGCAAGCCCCTCGCCGGGCAACGCCCGTTCGGCTGGTCGCCGACCTTCCACCTCGCCGCCGCGGTCGCCGCGATGCTCGCCGGCGCGGCCGTCGGCGCGACCGGGTGGGCGCTGGGGTCCTGGTACCTCTTCCTGCTGCTGCCCGGCTGGGCCGTCACCCTGCACGGCATGCGCAACCTGCGCATGATGGTCTACCACCAGTGCTCGCACAGGAACATGTACCGCAAGCGCAGGCTCGACGCCGTCATCGGCCGGGCCACCTCCAGCCTGCTGGTCATCCAGAACTTCGAGCGGTACAGCCGCGAGCACGTCAGCGACCACCACGCCGCCCACCACATGACCCTGCGTGACCCCACGGTGCAGGCGTTCCTCGTCAGCCTGGACCTGCACCCGGGGATGACGCGCCGTCAGATGTGGCGCCGTGTGCTGGCCAAGCTCGTCTCCCCGCGCTTCCACCTCGCCTTCGCGTACTCCCGGACCCGCTCCTTCTGGAACAAGTCCGCCACCAGCGAGAAGGTCACCTCGGTGGCGCTGTACGGCATCGTGGCCGCCGCCACGATCGCCACCGGGACGTGGGACGCCCTGCTCGTCGTCTGGTTCGTCCCGCTGATCCCGCTGTTCCAGGTCAGCAACACCCTGCGCCTGTGCGTGAAGCACACCTTCCCGCCGGTCGGCACCGAAGTGAGGCGCGGCCGGTCGTACTTCGCCTCGCTGACCAACGCCATCTTCATCGGCGAACCCGCCCCCGGCCCGGCCCTGCCCGCAGGACGGCGCGCCGTGGCCTGGGCCCGCTGGGCCCTGCGCATGGCGTTCGTCCACGCGCCCGCGCGCTATCTGGTCCTCACCGGGGACACCGTCGTCCACGACTACCACCACCGCGCACCGTCCAGCCGCGACTGGGCGGACTACCTCTTCGCCCGGCAGCGGGACGCCGACGCGGGCCACCCCGGCTGGCCCGCCTACCACGAGGTATGGGGTCTGATCCCGGCGGTCAGCTACGTCTTCGACTCCCTCGCGGCCGCCGATGCCGAGGAGTACGACGTCACCCGGCTGCGCTCGGTCAGCAAGCGCGAGCTCTTCGCCGCCTTCGACGACTGACCCGCGCCCGGCCCGCCGCCCCCACCCGCACGGAACCGTCTCGCACGAAAGCCGTCACGCACCCGAAGGAGCAGCACCCCCATGTCGCACAGCGAACGCCGCCTCGTCATCCTCGGAGTCGCGGCCAGCGACAGCCACGCCGTCGCCAACCACCTCATCGCCCACGCCCTGCGCGGGCTCGGCTTCGAGGTCGAGAACCTCGGGACCTGCACGCCCGTCGAGGAGTTCGCCGAGGCGTGCGAGCGGCACCCCGAGGCCGAGGCGGTCATCATCGGCAGCCTCAACGGCCACGCCCACGAGGATCTCCGCGACCTCCCCGCCGCGCGCGCGGCGGGCCGCATCACCTGCCCCGTCATCGTCGGGGGCAACCTCTCCGTCGGCAGCAGGAAGGACCCCAGGGACCTGGAGCGCCTGCACGCCCTGGGCGTGGACCGCATCCTCCGCGACCCGGAGCAACTGCTGCCCGCGCTCGACGAGTTGCGTGCGAGCCGGACGGCGGAGCGGCAGCGCCTGCTCGTGGCCTCATGACCAAGGTCAGCTATCTGCCGGGGCGCCCGGGCGGCGCCGGCACGGAGGCCTTACCGCCTCTCGCGGAGTCCGTCGACTACATCACCTCCCTCGGTAAGCCCACCGCCGCCCGCGTCCTCGGGGACGCCCGGGAAGCGGGCCGGGTCGCCATCCAGCCGCGCTGCGGCGTCGGCGGCCACGAGGAGATGAAGGCCCTCCTGCGCGAACTGGAGGACCAGGCGGCCCCCGACATCCTCACCCTCACCATCGACTCGCACACCCGCCTCAAACGCTTCGAGCAGGCCCTGCGCTCCCTCAACCGGGCGCCCGCCGACCTCAACGGCTATCCCCTGGTCAGCCACGGCTATCAGCGCGGCAGGGACATGAACGAGTCCGTCGCCGCCCCGCTGGAGATCCGCCACGGCTCGCCCGACGCCCGCATCCTCTTCGACGTGGCCGTCGCCTCCGGCATCACCTCCTTCGAGGGCGGCGGCATCTCCTACAACCTGCCGTACTCCAAGGCCGTCCCGCTGGCGGAGTCCCTCGCCGCGTGGCAGGCCGTCGACGAGGTCTGCGGCGAACTCGGCGATCTCGGCCTGGTCGTCGACCGCGAACTCTTCGGCACGCTGACCGCCGTCCTCGTCCCGCCCTCGATCAGCCTCGCGATCAGCGTCCTCGAAGCGGTCCTCGCCGCCCGCGCGGGCGTGCGCTGCATCTCCGTCTCGTACCCCCAGAGCGGCCACCTCGTCCAGGACGTCGCCGCCCTGCGGGCCGTCCCCGCCCTCGCCCGCACCTATCTGCCCCCGGGGGTGGAGGTGCACGCCGTACTCCACGAATTCATGGGCGTCTTCCCCAAGCGGCGCGGCAACGCGGAGGACCTGATCTTCTACGGCGCGCTCGTCGCCAGGCTCGGCGGCGCGTCCAAGCTCATCACCAAGACCTACCAGGAAGCGTTCGGCATCCCCGACACCCGCGCGAACGTCGAGGGCCTGCGGCTGGCCGACCGCGCCAACTCGCCGCTCCTGGGCTTCATCACCGTCGACGAGGAACGCGTCGCCGACGAGCTCGCCTGGATACTCGCCGAGGTCGCCGACATCGTCGAGCCCGTGCTCGCCGCCCCCGACACGACGACCGCGGTGATCGACGCCTTCGCGGCCGGACGCCTCGACATCCCCTTCAGCGCCAGCCGCTACGCCAAGTCCGAGATCATCCCCAAGCGCGACGCCGAGGGCGCCATCCGCTATCTGTCCACGGGCTCCCTCCCGTTCGGCGACCGCACCCGGCGGCACAACAGCGACCTGCTGAAGGGCGCCGACAGCACGGACCCCGTCATCGGCTCCCTGCTCACCGGGCTCACCGACGACATCAACTACTTCCCCGCCCTCTTCCGGGAAGCGAAGGGCGAGGAATCCGGGTGACCGCTCCCGCCCTCGTCCTCCACGGCGACGCCACCCGGACCGACACCGGCCGCACCCCGCCGGCCTTCACCTCGTGCTTCAGCTAGGAGAGCTCGTATGTCAACGGAAGCAGGACCCCTGCGCATCTGCATCGTCGGTGCCGGGCCGAGGGGGACCGTGGCCCTGGAGCGGATCTGCGCCAACGCCCCCGGACTCGTGGGCACCACACCGGTCGAGGTGCACGTCGTCGATCCCCATCCACCCGGCGGCGGCCGGGTGTGGCAGGCCGGCCAGTCACGCCGGCTGCTGATGAACACCGTCTCCGGGGACGTGACCGTCTTCACCGACAGGACCGTCACCTGCGAGGGCCCGCTGACGTCCGGCCCCACGCAGTACCAGTGGGCCCGCATGGTCGCCGAGGGACAGGTGACCGACGTGAGCGAGGAGACGAAGGCCGAGGCCGCGGACATGGCACCGTGGTCGTACGCCTCCCGGGCGTTCCAGGGGGAGTACCTCGGCTGGGCCTTCGCCCGCATCGCGCGCGACGCGCCCGCCGGCGTCCGCGTCCAGGTGCACCGGACTCGGGCGACCTCGGTCACCGACGCCCCGGACGGCACCCAGCGGGTGTCCCTGGAAGGCCGCGGCCTCCCGCTGGAGGCCGACGCCGTGATCCTCGCGCAGGGCCACTACGACGTCGCACCGACCGACAAGCAGGCCGAGTTCGCCGAGTTCGCCTCCCGGCACGGCCTGCACTACGTGCCGCCGAGCAGCCCGGCCGAGGCCGACCTGGCACCGATCGGCGCCGGCCGGCCCGTGGTCCTGCGCGGACTCGGGCTGAACTTCTACGACTACATGGCCCTGCTCACCGAGGGCCGGGGCGGCCGCTTCGTCCCCCGCGCGGACGGCGGGCTGACGTACGTGCCCAGCGGCGACGAGCCGGTCGTCCACGCCGGATCGGGGCGCGGCGTGCCCTACCGCGCCCGGGCGGAGGTCCGCCAGGAGATCGTGCCCCGCTACCAGGCGAGGTTCCTGTCGGCCGAGGAGATCGCCCGGCTCAGGGGCGGGGCGGGCACCGGCCGCACCGACTTCATGCGCGACCTCTTCCCCCTCGTGTCGAAGGAGGTCGCCTGGAACTACTACCAGGCGCTGCTCCGGTCCGCCGACCCGGCCGGGCACGCCCGGCTGCTCGCCGAGTACCCGTGCCATGCGTGGGGATCCCCGGAGATGGAGGCGCTCCTGAGCGAGCTGGTGCCCGATCCGGAGCTGCGCTGGGACTGGGACGTGCTCGACCGCCCCGCGGACCGGCGGGAGTTCGAGGGCCCGGCCGACTTCCGCGAGTGGATACTCGGCGTCCTCGACGAGGACCTGCGGCACTCCGACCTGGGGCCCGCCACCAGCGCCGTCAAGGCGGCCGCCGCGGTCATGCGCGACCTGCGCGACGAGGTGCGGCAGGTGATCTCCCACCGGGGCCTGAGCGGCGCCTCCTACCGGGACCACATCGACCGCTGGTTCAGCGGGCTGAACAACTACGCCGCCAGCGGCCCGCCCGCCACGCGGGTCCGGCAGCTGCGCGCCCTGGTCGAGGCGGGGGTCGTCCGGCTGCTGGGCCCGGACATGCGGGTGACGGCGGACGAGGCGTCGGGCGCCTTCGTCGTCGACTCGCCCCAGGTGCCGGGCGCGGCGGTGAGCGTGACCGCGCTCGTGGAGGCCCATCTGCCCGTGACCGACGTGCGCCGGGCCACCGACCCGCTGCTGGCGTCGCTGCTCTCCTCGGGAGGGTGCCGGGCCCATCTCATCCCCGACGCGACGGGGCCCGGATACGAGACGGGCGGGCTGGACGTCACCGACGTGACCTTCCAGGTCATCGACCGCCAGGGCACCCCCCACCCGGCCCGCTTCTCCTACGGCCCGCCGGTGGAGTCGGTGCAGTGGGTCACCGCGATCGGTGCCCGTCCGCACGTCAACTCCCGCACCCTGCTCCAGGGCGACTCCATCGCCCGGTCCTGCCTCAAGCAGGGCACGATCCGCCGCGCGGCGGCCCCGGCAGGGCGGGACGCGGAGCTGACGGCGCCCGCGCGCTGACCTTACGGACGGAGGGAGGGGGCGGGCCGGGGAAGTCTCCCGGGCCCGCCCCCTCACCGTTCACTCGTCGTCCGGCAGGGCCCCGTGGACCTCGTGGACCGCCCGCATCAGCGAGATGCCCGCCGGGCCGCCGGCGTAGGCGGCGCAATGGACGGCGACCTCGGCCATGTCCTCGACGGAACACCCGTTGCGCAGCGCCCCGCGGACGTAGAGCCGCAGCTCCTCGGGCCGGTTCAGGGCGGTGAGCAGCGCGAGGTTGAGGAGCGTGCGCGTCCGCCGGTCCAGACCCTCGCGCGCCCAGACCGATCCCCAGTTGTGCGCGGTGATCAGGTCGAAGAGGGGCTTCGCCGGAGCCCAGTTGCTCAGTGGGGAGCCGACGTGCTCGTCGCCGAGCACTTCCCTGCGGATGCGGCTGCCCGTCGCGTACGGATCGGGTGTCTCGGCAGACGTGGCAGGCATACGGATCCCCTTGTCCTGTGGGCAGTCACCCACGTTTCTACCCGTGGAGCAGGGGTGAGGGGTATCCGACTTTGGTGCAAGAGCCGGTGGGGGACCGGTCGGCGGAGCGGTGCGCGCGGCGGTACTCGGTGGGGGGAATGCCGACGCTGCGGGCGAAGTGGAGACGGAGATTTCCCGCGCCGCCCAGGCCGCACTGTTCGGCGATCCTGTCCATCGGCTGGTCCGTGGTCTCCAGCAACTCCTTGGCGCGGGCGATGCGCTGGGCCTGGAGCCACCGGAGCGGTGTGGTGCCGGTGGACCGGTGGAAGCGGCGCACCAGCGTCCGTACGCTCGTGCCGGCCTGCCGGGCCAGTTCGGGCGTGGTGAGGGGCTCGTGCAGGCGCTCGGCGGCCCAGTGCAGCAGCGGGGCGAGCCCGCTGCCGGTCTCGGCCGGCGGCACCGGCGTCTCGATGTACTGCGCCTGACCGCCGGGCCGGTGGGCGGGGACGACCAGGTGCCGGGCGACGGAGGCGGCCACCCGGGAGCCCAGGTCCTTGCGCAGCAGGTGCAGGCAGAGGTCGATGCCCGCGGTGCTGCCGGCGCTGGTGAGGATGTCCCCGTCGTCGATGTAGAGGACGCTGGGGTCGACCTCGACACGGGGGTAACGCGCGGCCAGCAGCGGCGCGTGGTCCCAGTGCGTGGCGGCACGCCGCCCGTCCAGCAGCCCGGCCGCCGCCAGCACGAAGGCGCCCGAGCACAGGGAGACGATCCGCGCGCCGCGATCGTGCGCCTCCCGGACGGCCTCCAGCAGCCGTGCGGGCGGGTCTGCGCGGACGTCGGCGCTGGCGGGGACGACGACGGTGTCCGCCTCGACGAGTTCGCGGTAGCCGTACGGGGTGTGGGTGGTGAACCACTGCCGTGCCGGGGTGCTGTCGGTCTCCGTGGGGTTGCAGAGCCGGAAGTCGTACCAGGGAGTGTGGAGGTCCGGACGCGGGGTTCCGAACACATGGCAGGGCACGGCGAGTTCGAGGACCGGCATGCCGTCGGTCACTGCCACGGTCACGGAACCGGCCGCGCCGGGCTGCTGAGTCATGGCAGTAATCTAACGGCTGATGGCAGATCTGCCACTCGAAGTGGCGGTCATGGACGCCGGCAGTGGGAAGCACCCCGATTCCCACCCACGGAGAGACCACGGACACGTCCATGACCTCAACTCCCCCCACGTCAAAGGCGGAAGCGGCCGCCCCCGCCGCCGTCGCGCCCGCGGATCCCCGGCGCTGGCTGGTGCTGACCGTCGCGTCGGCCGCCCAGTTCCTCGCGATCCTCGACCTGTTCGCCGTCACCGTGGCGTTCCCCGCCCTGGAGAAGTCGTTCCCGCAGGCCTCGCTCGCCTCCATGTCCTGGGTGCTGAACGGCTACACGATCGTCCTCGCCGCGCTGCTCATCCCCGCCGGGCGGCTCGCGGACGAGACGAGCCGCAAGGCCAGCTTCCTCATCGGCATGGTCCTCTTCGGCCTGTCCTCGGTCGGCTGCGCCGTCGCACCCAGCCTGACCGTGCTGATCATCGCCCGCGTGGTGCAGGCGATCGCCGCGGCCGTCCTCGTGCCGACCTCCCTGGGCCTGGCCCTGCCGGCCTTCCCCGAGCACGAGCGCTCCACGGCCATCGGCATCTGGACGGCGGTCGCGGCCGTCGCCGCGGGCAGCGGACCGGTGCTGGGCGGCCTGCTGGTGGAGATCGACTGGCGGTGGATCTTCGTCATCAACGTCCCCGTCTGCGCCGTGGCCGTGGCGGCCGGCGCGCGCCTGCTGCCCCAGGTGGCCCGCAAGCCGGCCCAGGGCCTGGACCTGCTCGGGTCGGCGCTCATCCTCCTCTCGTCCGGCGCGCTGACGATGGCCTTCGTCGAGGCACCCGACTGGGGCTGGACCGCGCCCGGCACCCTGGGCTGCTTCGTGGTCGCCGTGGTGCTGCTGCTCGTCTGCCTGCGCCACATCCGCCACACCCCCGACCCGATCATCAGCCCCACGCTCTTCGCGAGCCGGCTGTTCCGGGTCGGCACCGCCGGAATCTTCGTCTACTACCTGGCGTTCGCCTCGATGCTCTTCGAGGCCGCCCTCTTCCTGACCGGCCAGTGGCACTACTCGGTCCTGCGGGCCGGCCTGAGCATCGCGCCCACCCCGGTCACCGTGATGATCCTCTCCGCCCTCTCGGGAAAGATCATCCGCCGCGTCGGCGCCCGGACCTCGGCGGTGGCCGGCGGTGTGGTGTTCGCCGTGGGCTGCGTGTGGTGGCTGGCCGCGGCCGGCCCGACGCCGCACTACGCGGCGGCCTACCTCCCCGGGGCGATCCTCGTCGGCGCGGGCAACGCCCTCATCCAGCCTGCCCTCTTCGGAGCGGCGAGCGCCCTGCCGGCCGAGCAGCTCTCGGTGGGCTCGGGCACGCTGATGATGTCCCGCCAGGTCGGCTCGGCGCTGGGCGTCGCCCTGCTCACGGCTCTGCTGGGCGGCTCGGGGCATCCGACGATGCCGGCGTTCCGGCATGGGTGGGTGTTCATGACGGTCTGCGCGCTGCTGGCGGCGGGGGTCGCGGGGCGGTTTCGGGCGGCGGGGGTGCGGCGGGGGTAGCGGTTCTTTTCCCCAGCCCCGCCCCTTCCCGGCTGCGTCTGTTGCGCGGCTCCGCCGCGTGGGGGCGCGTGCCCCAGACCCCCGGCTGCGGGTCCGTTGCCTCCCCCAGCTACCTCCCCCAGACCCCGTCCGGGGGTGCCCCCAGAGGTGCCCCCTGCGGCCGCGTCCTCAAACGCCGGACGGGTTGGTTATCCAGCCCGTCCGGCGTTTGAGGACAACACCTCGATGCCCGCGCACAACATCCGCACGCTGCGGATGAACTTCTCGTCCTGGCCGTAGGCGGCCGCCGCGGCGACGGTCAGGGGGAAGCGCTCCTGGAGCGCGGCCGCGTCCTCCGCGCTGACGGCGGCGGTGGGGGACTCGCTCTGCTCCTGGAGGACATAGCCGGTGATGTGGCTGAGCAGGGTGTCGGCCGCGACGATGAGGTGTTCGTCGGGGACGCCCGCGTCGGCCAGCGTGCGCAGCAGCCGTTCCATCAGGGAGAGCGCTCCGGCGCTGAGCACCTTCGGGCTGTCGGCGAACATGATCGCGCCGCCCGTGTGCCGGCGGAGGCCCTGCCGCAGGGTCACCGCCTGGGCCTCGACCCGGTCCTTCCAGTCGGCCTCTTCGGGCAGGGCGGCGAGTGCGGCGGTGCCGGCGTCGTACGCCTGCCGGGCCACCCGGTCCGCCATCAGCCGGAGCAGCGCGCTCTTGCTGGGCACGTGGTAGTAGAGGCTTCCGGCGTGTGCGCCGAGGCGCTCCGCCACTTGGCGCATGGACAACCCGTGGTAGCCGGACTCGGCGAAGACGGCCATGCCCGCGTCGATGATCCGGTCTGCGGTCAGCTTCATGGACTCCACCCTAGCGGCAATTTTCAAACAGTGTTTGAATCTTCCCGTGGGCCCGGCTACTGTCGTGTCCAGCACAATCCACACGGAGTTCGAGGGGGGCTGGTGGCGATGGGCGCACTGCTGTTCAACGTGACCACGGCGGCACTGATGGTTCTGATGTTCAAGGGGGGTCTGGCCCTCATCGGCGAGGACACCCTGCGCCGGCGTCGGACCCCCTGGGCCGCGGTCGCGCTGACCGGGGTCGCGCTCGCCGGGGTCGTCACCCAGCTGTGCTGGTCGGGGGCCATGGACACCTTCGACAGCGACCCGGACAAGTCGGGCTGGTGGCGCGTGGTCACCTCGGTCTTCATGCAGAACGGCGGCCTCCTCGGCGGGGCCTGGAACATCGCCACCCTCGCCGTCGTCGCCGCGCTGGCGGAGTGGTTCTGGGGCGCGCCCCTGATGGTGCTCCTGTTCGCCGCGGGCATCCTCCTGCCGGAACACATCGACGCGCTCTTCGGCCAGACCGGCGGCAGCACCGACCCCCGCAATTTCGCCGGGAGTTCGGGCGCGACGTACTTCCTCGCCGCGACCCTGGCCGCCGGCCTCCTGCTGCGCGGCCGCGACCGCAAGGACGTCCTGCTCGCGATCGCCGCGCCCGTGCTCGGCCTGGCCATGTGGTTCGCCCAGGAGAACGGGCACGGCATGGTGACGGCCTACGGCTTCGTCCTCGGCCTCCTTGTCCGCACCCTGGCCCCTCGCGTCCTCGGCTTCCGGGGCGAGAGCACGCCCCGCCCGCGGCGTACGGCCTGATCGCCGCGTTTCATCGCTCACACCTCACTACGGGAGACGTCATGCCCGAGAACGTGTACCAGGAAGTGTCGAGGGTCGTGGACGAGGAGGTGAAGAACGTGTACCGGGAGGTGTCGAGGCTCGTCGACGAGGAGGTGGCGAAGCTCATGGACCGGACCAACCGCGAGGTGGACCGGGTCGTGAACCGCGCCCTGGGCGTGACCGCGCCCGAGCGCTTCGACACCCACCACTGGCAGGCCCGGCTCGACGAACTGCTCGCCACCCACCGCGTCCCGGGCGCCGTCCTCGCCGTGCTCGCCGACGGGGAGATCCACGAGCTGGCGAGCGGCGTCCTGCACACCGGGACCGGCGTCGAGGCGACCACGGACTCGGTGTTCCAGATCGGCTCGATCAGCAAGGGCTACACCGCCGCGCTCGCGGTGCTGCTCGCCGACGCCGGGAAGCTCGACCTGGACGCGCCCGTCGTGGACGTCCTGCCCGGCTTCGCCGTCGCCGACGCGGAGGCGTCCCGTACGATCACGCCGCGCCAGCTGCTCAACCACACCAGCGGCATCGAGGGCGACTACGTCAACGACACCGGCCGCGCCGACGACTGCCTGGCCCGCTACGTCGAGGCCGCGCGGACCGTCGGCATGACCAACCCGCCCGGCGCCACCATGTCGTACTCCGGCACCGCCTACAACATCCTCGGCCGGATCATCGAGGTCGTCACCGGCAGGACCTGGGACGAAGCGCTCAAGGAGCTGCTCCTCGCCCCGCTCGGACTCGACCGCACGATGACGCTGCCCGAGGAAGTGCTGCGCTTCCGGGCCGCGATGGGGCACATGGGCGACCCCGGCGAGGACCCCGTCCCCACCCCGCGGTGGAACATGCTGCCCCGCTCCGCCGGGCCCTACGGCGGGATCAGCGCCACCGCCGCCGACGTGGTGCGGTTCGCCCGGATGTTCATCGACGGCGGCACGGCGGCGGACGGCACGCGGGTGCTCTCCCCCGCCGCCGTGGCGGCCATGCTCGACCGCGAGGTGGAGGTGCCCGACCAGTGGTTCCTCGGTGCCCACTGGGGCCTGGGATGGGGCCTGTTCGAGTGGGACGGCGCGCGCGGCTTCGGCCACGACGGCATTACGTTCGGGCAGCTCGCCTATCTGCGGGCCATCCCGGAGAAGGGCCTCGCCATCGCCCTCCTGACCAACGGCGGCGCCGCCGCGCCCAAGGTCTTCGAGACGCTCTGCCGCGAACTGACCGCCGAGTTCGCCGGTGTCACCATGCCGGCCTTCGGCCCGCCCGCGCGGCCGCCGGTGGTGAACACGGCCCCGTTCACCGGCACGTACAAGCGCGAGGGCTTCCTCATGACCATCACCGACCGCCCCTCCGACGACGGCGTCCTCCAGCTGACGTACGAGGGGGCGGACGGTCTGGCGGGCACGTTCGACCCTCTGGTCTGGAATCTGACGCCGGTCTCGGACTCGCCGTCGAAGACGGTGTTCGCGGGGCGGCGCGGTGTGATGGACGGGTGGATTCCGGTGGTCTTCTATGCGTTGGGGGACGGGAGCCGGTATGTGCACTTCGGGGTGCGGGCCACGGGGCGGTGTGGGGGGTGAGTTTCTGAGGGTGCGGGTTCGCTGCGCCTGCGGCGGGGCTTTGTTCCCCAGCCCCGCCCCTTCCCGGCTGCGTCTGATGTTCGGCTCCGCCGCGTGGGGGGCTTCGCCCCAGACCCCGCAACACGGCTTCGCCGCGGCCATCGCGTAGCCGAGCGTCAGCCGGCCGAGCCCCGCCGCAAGCGCCAGGAAGTCAGCACGGCCAGCACCGCCAGCGCGATCGGTATCGCGACCAGTGTGTCCCACGGGATCAGTCCGGCCGCGGCCAGGGCGCACAGGAAAGGGGTCGTCAGCAGCACGGGAAGCGTCGACGCCAGGGCCGTGCGGGAGTTGGGAGTCATGTCGGGGTTCCTTCAGGAGTGGGCGCGGCGGGCCGCGTCGAGGTAGGTGGTCAGGTCGTGCCAGCCGTCCGCGGGGGCGGGTCCTCCCGACATCGCCGCCGGGTCGTCGCGCCACGCGCCCCGTACCCCGGCGGAGATCCCCGCGTCGCCGCCCGTGAACAGCGCGCTCAGCTCGTCCATGCGGTCCACGACCCGCCGCACCTTCTTGTCGGTGGGCGGGACCCCGGACGTGCGGAGCCGTTCGGCCCTGCGGTAGAGCTCGGGCCACTCGACCTCCAGCAGATAGTGCCGGGCGGGCCCCACGGCGGTGGCGTGGGCGTCCAACTCCCGCACCTGGTCGTCGTCCAGGTGCTCGCGCAGGGCCCGCCGGCCCTCGGGGCCTGTGCCGCCCGTCGCCCGCAGCGCGTCGAGCAGGAGCTCCCCGCCCGCCGCCGGCCGGTCCGTGGCGAGTGCGTCGCCGAGCCGTACGAGCCGCTGCCGCAGCGTGTCGAGCGCGGCGATGGACGCTTCCACCTCCGCCAAGTGGTCGCGGACCAGCCGCTCCGGGTCCACGCCGGTGTCGAGGCACACCGCGATGCTCTCCAGGCCGAGTCCCAGCCCGCGCAGCGCCAGCACCTGGTACAGCCGCGCGAGATCGTCCTCGGTGTACTCCCGGTGCCCGCCCACCGTGCGTCGTGAGGGGCTGAGCAGGCCGATGGTGTCCCAGTGGTGCAACGTGCGTACGGTCAGCCCGGCGGCCTCGGCGAGCGGACCCACTTTCCAAGTGGTCATGGATCAACGATGCATCCTCACGCGACGTGAGGTTCAAGCGCGGCCCGGGGAAGGACCGCAGTGGAGCGTCGCCCCTCCCGGGCCGCCCGACACCTTACGGAGGACCCATGTCCGACGACCGTGACCGCATACCCGCCGTGGACGCCGCACTCCGCGCGCTCGGCCTCGACGACAAGGCCCGGCTGCTCGCCGGGGACGGCATGTGGACGCTCCCCGCGCTGCCGGGCATCGGCCTGCGCGCGCTCGTCATGTCGGACGGGCCGGTCGGGGTGCGCGGCGTGCGGTGGAGTGCCGGGGCCCCCTCGCTCGCGCTGCCCAGCCCCACCGCGCTCGCCGCCACCTGGGATCCCGGGCTCGCCCGCCGCGCGGGACGCGTGCTCGCGCAGGAAGCGCGGCGCAAGGGCGTCCACCTGCTGCTCGCGCCCACCGTCAACCTGCACCGGTCACCGCTCGGCGGGCGGCACTTCGAGGCGTACAGCGAGGACCCGCACCTCACGGCGGAGATCGGCACCGGCTACGTACGGGGCGTGCAGGACGGCGGCGTCGGCGCGACGCTGAAGCACTTCGTCGCCAACGACGCCGAGACCGAGCGCTTCACCGTCGACAACCGTGTCCCCGGACGCGCCCTGCGCGAGCTCTATCTCGCCCCCTTCGAGGCCATCGTCGCAAACGCCCGGCCCTGGGCCGTCATGGCCGCCTACAACCAGGTCAACGGCGTCACCATGACCGAGAACCACCACCTCCAGCACGAAGTGCTGCGCGGGGAATGGGGTTTCGACGGCTGTACGGTCTCCGACTGGCTCGCCGCCCGCGACACCGTGCGGGCGATCCGCGGCGGCCTGGACATCGCCATGCCCGGCCCGCGCACGGTCTACGGCCCCGCGCTGGCGGCGGCCGTGCGGGCGGGCGAGGTGCCGGAGGCGCTCGTGGACGCCGCCGTGCGCCGGGTGCTGCTGCTCGCGGCGCGCGCCGGTGTGCTCGACGGGGCGCCGCCCGCCGTCACCCGGCCGCCCGCGCCCCTCGACGGCGCGGCCCTCGCCCGGGAGACCGCCCGCCGCTCCTTCGTGCTCGTGCGCAACGAGGCCGTACGCGAGGGAGAGCGCGCCCTCCCCATCGACCCCGCCCGCATCCGCCGCCTCGCCCTCCTCGGCGGCGCCGCCAGGGACGCCCGGATCCTGGGCGGCGGTTCGGCGCAGGTCTTCCCCGCCCATGTCGTGTCGCCCCTCGACGGGCTGCGGGCCGCACTCCCCGACGGCGTCCTCGCCTACGCCGTGGGCGCCGATCCCGATACCGGACCGACGGTCGCGGGGGAGGGGTTCCGCCTGGTCGCCGTCTGCCGGGACGCCGACGGCCGGGTCCTGGGGCGCGAGGAGATGGCGGACGGCGCCGTGCAGTGGACCGGCGACCTGCCGGACGGTGTCCCGTACGCGGCCCTGCACACCGTCGAGGCCACCGGCACCTTCACCCCGCGCGCGAGCGGCCCGCACTCCTTCGGCACCCGGGGGACGGGCGGCTTCCGGCTCACCGTGGACGGGCGCGTCCTCTTCGACGGCACCCAGGCCACCGGCCCCGACGCCGACCCCTTCGAGGCGTTCCTGGGCGCGCCCGTCACCAGGGGCGAACTGCCCCTGGAAGAGGGGAAGCCGGTCGACATCAGCCTCGCCTACACCGTGACAAAACCCGCGAACGCCCCCATAGAGGCCGTGGCGTTCTCCCTCCTGCACCGTGAACCCCGGCGCGATCCGGACGCGTTGCTGGACGAGGCCGTGGCCGTCGCGGCCGGAGCCGACGCCGCCGTCGTGGTCGTCGCGACGACCGAGCGCGTCGAGAGCGAGGGCTTCGACCGCACCACCCTCGCCCTGCCCGGCCGCCAGGACGAGCTCGTCGCCAGGGTCGCCGCCGTCAACCCCCGTACCGTCGTCGTGGTGAATTCCGGCGCCCCCGTCGAATTGCCCTGGCGGGACGATGTCGCCGCCGTCCTGCTCGGCTGGTTCCCCGGCCAGGAGGCGGGCGCGGCGCTCGCGGACGTGCTCCTGGGCGCCGACGAGCCGGGCGGCAGGCTCCCCACCACCTGGCCGGCCCGCCTCGCGGACGCCCCGGTGACGGAAGTTGACCCACGCGAGGGTGAACTTGCTTATGAGGAAGGTGTGTTCATCGGATACCGTGCCTGGGAGAAGGCGCGGGCGGTCCCGGCTTACGCCTTTGGCCATGGCTTGGGCTACACCGACTGGTCGTACGAGGCGCTGGACATCCGGAGCGAGGGTACGGATGCCCCGGTGGCCACGGTCCGCGTGCGCAACACCGGCACGCGGTTCGGCCGGGAAGTGGTCCAGGTCTATCTCGCCGCTCCCCGGGGCGGTGAGGTGGAGCGCCCGGCCCGTCGGCTGGCCGGTTTCGCCTCGCTGGAGGCGGAGCCGGGGCAGACGGCGGAGGCGGCCATCGCCCTGGACCCCCGCGCCTTCCACGTGTGGGACGAGGCCGCGGCCGCCTGGCGGCGCCTCCCCGGCACCTACATCGCCGAAGCCGGCCGCAGCATCGCCGACCGCAGACTGACCGCGCCCGTGCGGATCGGTGACGCCTGACGCATCACGCCGGGGGCCGGGCCGCGGTGATCGTGCGGTAGGCCAGGTCCGCCAGCTGCCGCTGGCCGTCCTTGCTCGGATGGAACCAGTCCCACGGGCTCAGCGCCCCGTCCGTGAAGCCGTATTCGTGCACGGCGCCGTCGTAGCGGCAGAGCTTGTCGCGGCGGCAGACGTCCGCGAGGACCGCGTTGTACTCCCCGACCCGCTTGACGACCTGCTCGCGGCGGTCGGTCGAGGCCGCGTCCACATTGCCCGCGTCGTGCAGCATCGAGGGGCAGATGCCCCAGTTCCACACCGACTTCGCGAAGCTGTTGCCCCGCCCCTGGGACCACAGCCGCTTCAGGTCGGGGATCGCGGCGACGTACAGCTGGGAGGCGGGCAGCGCGGTGCGCAGCTCCTTGACCGACTGCTCGAAGTCCGTGCGGAAGGCGTCCACCGGCGTCATCTCGCCGACGTCGGCGCGGCACGCGTCGTTGGCGCCGAGCAGCACCGTCACCAGCTGCGGCTTGTTCGCCACGGCAGCCCGCATCTGGGCGGGGAGGTCGGACATCCGGGCTCCGGTCCGCGCGAGGTTCCAGCTGCTTGTCTGCGGCGAGGCCAGCAGGCGGTGGGCGAGGCTGTCGACCTTCGTGCCGGTGGCCCAGGAGACCTCGGGGCAGTCGCGGAGGGGGGAACAGGCGTTGAAGCCGCGCGTGATGGAGTCGCCGAGGGAGGCGATCGAGCCGGGCCGGGTCCGCCATGCCGGACCGGCGCTCGCGCTCGGCTTCGCCTTCGGCTCCGCGGTGGCGGAGCCGCCCTTGCCGTCGTCACAGCCGGTGACGAGCAGGGCCGCCGTGACCACGGCAGTGGCGGCCCGCACGGCCCCGCGCACCTTCCGTCCCGCGCGCTCGCGCATGGCTTCGTCCCCTCCGGCCGGGTGATATCGGTACGGGTCCGACGGTACGTCACCGGAGGGGTGCCACCGCACGGTAGCTTTTCCCCGGGGGAGGTCGGGCAAGGCCCGGCAGGGTTCGCGCTCAGGCATCGCCGATAGGACAACACGTCACATCCTGTCCCTTTTCAGGAGAATTGCTCCCGATGGTGTTTACTGTTGGTAACCTCGTGAGCTGGTGCGGGAGTGGCCCTTGGGGCAGAATGTCTACTGCTGTCCCAGGCGGGACCGGTACGGGTGCGAGGCCGCTGGGGAAGGCGAACCTCGAACCGCACTGGAGGTCCCGGTGACGACACGTGGAGTTCTCTACGTGCACTCCGCGCCGCGCGCGCTGTGCCCGCACGTCGAATGGGCCGTCGCGGGCGTGCTCGGTGTCCGCGTCACGCTCGACTGGATCCGACAACCCGCCTCACCCGGCACCTGGCGTGCGGAATTCTCCTGGCAGGGGCAGGTCGGCACCGCCTCCAAGCTCGCCTCCGCGCTGCGCGGCTGGCACCTGCTGCGCTTCGAGGTGACCGCCGAGCCGTGCGCGACCGCCGAGGGCGAGCGCTACAGCTCCACCCCCGAACTGGGCATCTTCCACGCCGTCACCGGCATCCACGGCGACATCCTCATCCCCGAGGACCGGCTGCGGGCGGCACTCGCGCGCGCCGCCCGGGACGAGAGCAACCTCGCGGCCGAGGTCGCCAAGCTCCTGGGCAAGCCGTGGGACGACGAACTGGAGCCGTTCCGCTACGCCGGCGAGGGCGCGCCGGTCAGATGGCTGCACCAAGTGGTCTGAAAGTGGTCTGAAAGTGGTCTGACCGGGGCTCGGCCACCGGCGGCGCGCTCTTGCGGTGGAGCGGGCTCCAAGGGCTAGCGTCACGCCATGTCCGAAACGACCTCAGTCACCCTTCTCGGCACGGGAATCATGGGCGCGGCCATGGCCCGCAACCTCGCCCGTGCCGGTCTCGACGTACGCGCCTGGAACCGCAGCAGGGAGAAGGCCGAACCGCTCGCCGCCGACGGAGTGCGCGTCGCGGACAGCCCCGCCGACGCCGTGCGGGGTGCCGACGTCGTCCTGACCATGCTCTACGACGGGCCCGCCGCGCTGGAGGTGATGCGGGCCGCGGCACCCGGCCTGGCGCCGGGCACCGTGTGGGCCCAGTCCACCACCGCGGGGCTCGACGGCTTCGAGGCCCTCACCGGCTTCGCGGCGGAAGCCGGCCTGGTCTTCGTCGACGCCCCCGTCCTGGGCACCAGGCAGCCCGCCGAGGCCGGGACGCTGACGGTCCTGGCCGCCGGGCCCGCGCAGGCCCGTACGGTCCTCGCGCCCGTCTTCGACGCCATCGGCAGCCGTACGGTCTGGGCGGGCGACGACGCTCCGGCCGACGCGGCCACCCGGCTCAAGCTCGTCATCAACAGCTGGGTGCTCGCCGTCACCCACGGCACCGCGGAGGCGCTCGCCTTGGCCGAAGGGCTCGGCGTGGACCCGGCCGGCTTCCTCGGTGCCGTCGAGGGCGGCCCGCTGGACATGGGCTATCTGCGGGCCAAGGCGGCGCTCATCCTCGGGGGCGGGCTCACCCCGCCCAGCTTCGCGACCACCACGGCCGAGAAGGACGCCCGGCTGATCGTGGCCGCGGGGGAGCGGGCCGGGGTGCGGCTGGACGTGGCGGCCGCGGGCGCCGAGCGCTTCCGCCGGGCCACCGAACAGGGCCACGGCGACGAGGACATGGCGGCCTCGTACTTCGCCAGCTTCGACCGCTGACCTCCCCGCCGGGGAAAAAGCGAGCGGCCCGCACCCGGACGAACCGGGGCGGGCCGCTCGCGCGTCGAGCGCGCGGGATCAGACCGAGCGGAGGGCGAGGACCACGTTGTGGCCGCCGAAACCGAACGAGTTGTTGATCGCCGCGATCGGGCCCTCCGGCAGCGGACGCGGCTGGTCACGGACGATGTCCGCGTCGATGTCCTCGTCCGGGTCGTCGACGTTGATCGTCGGCGGGGCCATCCGGTGGTGCAGGGCCAGGACGGTCGCGACCGTCTCGATGCCGCCGGCGCCGCCCAGCAGGTGGCCGGTCATCGACTTGGTGGCGGACACCGCGACGTGGTCGAGGTCGTCGCCGAGGACCTTGCGCAGGGCCTTGATCTCGGCGGCGTCGCCCTGCGGGGTGGAGGTGGCGTGCGCGTTGAGGTGCACGATCTCCGAAGGCTTGAGGTCGCTGTTGTCGAGCAGGTTCTGGAGCGCGGCGGCGATGCCGCGGCCGGTCGGCTCGGGCTGCGCGATGTGGTGGCTGTCCGCGGACAGGCCCTGGCCCAGCACCTCGCAGTAGACCCGGGCACCACGCGCGGCGGCGTGCTCGGCCGACTCCAGGACGACGACGCCCGCGCCCTCGCCGAGGACGAAGCCGTCACGGCCCTTGTCGTACGGGCGGGACGCCTTCTCGGGCTCGTCGTTGTTCTTCGACATCGCCATCATGTTGGCGAAGGCCACGATGGGCAGCGGGTGGATGGCCGCCTCGGTGCCACCGGCGACGACGACGTCGGCACGGCCGGTGCGGATCATCTCCACGGCGTAGCCGATCGCCTCGGCACCGGACGCGCAGGCGCTGACCGGGGTGTGCACGCCCGCCTGGGCGTTCACCTCCAGGCCGACGTTGGCGGAGGGGCCGTTGGGCATCAGCATGGGCACGGTGTGCGGGGAGACGCGGCGGACGCCCTTCTCCTTGAGCACGTCGTACTGGTCGAGGAGCGTGGTCACGCCGCCGATGCCGGAGGCGATGACCGTGCCGAGCCGCTCGGGAGCGATCGACGCGTCCTCGCCCGCCTTGGCGGTGAAGCCCGCGTCGGCCCACGCCTCACGGGCGGCGATCAGCGCGAACTGCGCGGACCGGTCCGTCTTGCGGGTGAGCGGGCGGGGCAGGACGTCCTCGGGGTCGACGGCCGCACGGGCCGCGATCCGGACGGGAAGGTCGGCGAAGCGCTCGCCTTCCAGGGGCTTGACCCCGGAGCGCCCGGCGAGCAGGCCCTCCCAGGTCGACGCGCTGTCGCCACCCAGCGGTGTGGTTGCGCCGATACCGGTGACGACCACGGTGCGATTGGTCGGGTTCACAGGGATTCTGTCTCCACGTGTAGAGGTGCGGCAACCGCCACCACTGGGGTGGCGACGAACGCTTGGATCAGGCCTGGTGCTTCAGGATGTAGTCGGCAGCGTCACCGACGGTCTTGAGGTTCTTGACGTCCTCGTCCGGGATCTTGACCTCGAAGCGCTCCTCGGCGGCCACGACGACCTCGACCATGGACAGCGAGTCGACGTCCAGGTCGTCGGTGAAGGACTTCTCCAGCTTGACGTCCTCGACGGGGATGCCGGCGATCTCGTTGACGATCTCGGCGAGACCCTCGAGGATCTGCTCCTGGGTGTGAGCCATTGCGGCGCTCCTTCTATGTGCGGTGAAACTGCTGCGTTATGGAAATCTGCTGATGCGGGAGGGGCCGTACGGCGGGGCCGCGCGGATTCTCGCCTAGGGGAGGGTAACGACCGTGGCGGCGTAGACGAGACCCGCCCCGAAGCCGATGACGAGCGCGGTGTCCCCGCTCTTCGCCTGCCCGGTGGCCAGAAGCCGCTCCATGGCCAGCGGGATGGAGGCCGCGGAGGTGTTGCCCGTGGTCTCCACGTCGCGGGCGACCGTGACGCTCTCCGGCAGTTTGAGGGTCTTCACCATCGAGTCGATGATCCGCATGTTGGCCTGGTGCGGGATGAAGACGTCCAGGTCCTCCGGGCTGACCCCGGCGTCGTCCAGCGCCTGCTGGGCGACCTTCGCCATCTCGAAGACGGCCCAGCGGAAGACCGCCTGGCCCTCCTGCGTGATGGCGGGGAAACGGATCTCCTCGATGGCCTGGCGGACCTCGTCGCGGTCGCCGCCGGGGACGGGCGTGGTGCGGTACTCGTCCCAGCCGACGGTCTGCTTGATCGTGTGGGACTTGTCGCCCTCCGAACCCCAGACCGTGGGGCCGATCGCCGGCTCCTGCGAGGGGCCCACGACCACGGCACCGGCACCGTCACCGAACAGGAAGGCCGTCGCGCGGTCCTCCAGATCCGTGAGGTCCGACAGCCGCTCCACGCCGATGACCAGGACGTATTCGGCCGAACCCTCGACGATGAGGCCCTTGGCCAGCGTGAGTCCGTAGCCGAAGCCGGCGCAGCCCGCGGAGATGTCGAAGGCGGCCGGCCTGCCCGCGCCGACCTTGTGCGCGATCTCCGTGGCGATCGCCGGGGTCTGCTTGAAGTGCGAGACGGTGGAGACGATCACGCCACCGATCTGCTCGGGGCTGATGCCCGCGGCGGCGATGGCCTTGCCGGCCGCCTCGACGGACATCGCGGACACCGTCTCCTCGGGGCCCGCCCAGTGCCGGGTGGCGATGCCCGAACGGGAGCGGATCCACTCGTCCGAGGAGTCGATGTGCTTGAGGATCTCCTCGTTCGGAACCACACGCGTCGGGCGGTAACCGCCCACGCCGAGGATGCGCGCGTAGGGGGCGCCCTTGCTGGGCCTGATCTTCGCGGTCATGCTCTCGGGGCTCCTTATCCGGCCGTGGTCGCGGCGTCGGCGTACTCGGCGATCAGCTCACGCGCCGCGTCCAGGTTGTCCGGCGTCTTGAGCGCGAGGGTCCGGACGCCGGGCAGGGCCCGCTTCGCCAGGCCCACCAGCGTGCCGCCGGGCGCGAGCTCGACGATCGCGGTGACGCCGAGCTCCTTGAAGGTCTCCATGCACAGGTCCCAGCGGACCGGGTTGGCCACCTGGCCGACCAGCCGCCGCACGACCTCGGAGCCCGAGGTGACGACGTGACCGTCCTTGTTGGAGACGTACCGCGTGTGCGGGTCCGCCGGGGCGAGCTCCGCCACCGCGGACTCCAGGGCCGAGACGGCCGGGGCCATGTGGTGCGTGTGGAAGGCGCCGGCGACCTTCAGTGCGACGACCTTGCGCGTGCCCTCCGGCTTGTCCTCGGCGAGCGCCGCGAGCTGCTCCGCGGTGCCGGCGGCGACGATCTGGCCCGCGCCGTTGACATTGGCGGGCGTCAGCCCGAGCTTCTCCAGGTGCGGCAGGACGACGTCGGCGTCCCCGCCCAGCAGGGCGGACATGCCGGTCTCCGTCACGGCGGCGGCCTCGGCCATCGCGAGACCGCGCTTGCGTACGAGCTCCAGCGCGGCCCGCTCGGGGAGGACCCCGGTCAGGGCGGCGGCGGCGAGCTCACCGACGCTGTGACCCGCGGTGGCACCCACCAGGCGGGCGAAGTCATCGGCCGTCGGGAACAGCTGCCGGGCCGACACCAGCGCGGAGGCGACCAGCAGCGGCTGGGCCACGGCGGTGTCGCGGATCTCGTCCGCGTCGGCGTCCGTGCCGTAGTGGACCAGGTCCAGGTCGATGGCGGCCGACCACTCACGGAGTCGGTCTTCGACACCGGGGAGGTCGAGCCAGGGGGTCAGGAAGCCGGGCGTCTGAGCGCCCTGGCCGGGGGCGACGAGTACGAGCACCCTCACACTCTCTCTCGTGGACGGCCCCGGCCACCGGTGGGGACAGGGACCAAGAACCGTCAGGGGAATTGTTGATGTCCAACAAAAGCCTAGAGCTGGGACTCCGCGTCTGCCAGGCGCCCCAGGATCAGCGCGACTCGCAGTGTGAAGGCCGAACGCACATCGGAGGGTGACCATCCGGTGACGTCCGTCACACGTCGGAGGCGGTATCTCACGGTGTTCGGGTGGACGAACAGCATCCGTGCCGCGCCCTCAAGGCTACTTGCCTGCTCCAGATAGACGCTGAGGGTCTCCAGCAGGGCCGAGCCCGCTTCCTCCAGCGGTCTGTAGATCTCCTCCACCAGTTGCTCACGCGCGGTAGCGTCACCGGCCATCGCGCGCTCCGGGAGGAGGTCGTCGGCCAGGACGGGCCGGGGGGCGTCCGGCCAGGCGGCACACGCCTTCAGGCCCGCCGCGGCGGCCTGCGCGGAGCGGGTGGCCGCCAGCAGGTCCGACACCACGGGACCGGCCACGACCGGGCCCGCCGCGAACGGCCCGATCAGGGCCTTCGCCGCCTGCAGCGGATTGTCCGAGCCGCCCGCGATCACCACCAGCCGGTCCCCGAGCACCCCGGTCAGCACCTGGAGCTTCGCGTGCCGCGACGCCCGCCGGATCGCCTCGACCGTCAGCTCGCTGTCCCCGTCGGGCGCCGTCCCCAGCACCACCGCCACGTGCGAGGGCGAATTCCAGCCGAGGGCGGCGGCCCGGGACAGGGCGCCCTCGTCGGCCTCGCCCGACAGCACCGCGTTGACGACCAGCGACTCCAGCCGGGCGTCCCACGCGCCGCGCGCCTCCGCCGCCTGTGCGTACACCTGAGCGGTGGCGAAGGCGATCTCCCGCGCGTAGACGAGCAGGGCCTCGCGCAGCACCGACTCGTCGCCCGGCGCGGCCACCTCGTCGATCGCCGACTCCATGACCTCGATGGTCGTGCGGACCATCTCCACCGTCTGGCGCAAAGTGATCGCCCGCGTCAGCTCGCGCGGGGCCGTGCCGAAGACGTCCGTGCTGATGGCCTGCGGCGTCTCCGGATGCCGGAACCACTCGGTGAAGGCCGCGATACCGGCCTGCGCGACCAGGCCGATCCAGGAGCGGTTCTCCGGGGGCATCGCCCGGTACCACGGCAGCTGGGCGTCCATCCGCGCGATGGCGGCGGCGGCCAGGGTGCCGGAAGACTTCTCCAGACGGCGGAGGGTGGCGCTGTGGGGGTGCGGGGTGTTAGCGGCGGGTTCAGGCACGGGGACAAGCCTGCCTCATTCGGGTGCCGAGCGGGGTCGCCGGGCTACGGTAGCCCGATGACGCACGTGCGACGCGCCGTACAACGCGCAGGTGAACGCTTCCGCGGCGGCGATCCGGAGGCCGGGATCGAGACCTGGCACGCGTTCTCCTTCTCCGGCTTCTACGACCCCGACAATGTCCGGTTCGGGCCCCTGGCCGCCTGCAACGAGGAGCGCCTCGCGCCCGGCGCGGGCTTCGCCGAGCACCCGCACCGCGATGTCGAGATCGTGACCTGGGTCGTCGAGGGCGAACTCACCCACGAGGACTCCACCGGCCACCGCACGGTCGTCCGCCCCGGCGACCTCCAGCGCTTCAGCGCGGGCTCCGGCGCCCGCCACTCCGAACGCAACGAGGGCCCGGCCCCGCTGCGCTTCGTACAGATGTGGCTCACCCCGTCGGAGGCCGACGGGGAACCCTCCTACGAGCTGCTGCCTCAGATCCCCGACGGGGCGTATCCCCTGGCCGGTGCGGAGGCGGTGCTGCATGTGCGGCGGCTGGGGGCCGGTGAGCGGGTTGTCCTGCCGGACGGGCAGTGGGTGTACGTGCATGTCGTGCGGGGGGTTGTGCGGGTGGACGACTCCTCTGTCGGGGAGGGCGACGCGGTCCGGCTCTTCGAGGCGGTGGGGGTGACGGCGGAGGCGGCGGGCTCTGCGGAGCTGCTCATCTGGGCGATGCATGCGGAGCCGCACTTCGGCTGAGGCGGGTTGCGCCTGCGGCGGGCTTTTCCCTACCCCGCCCCTTCCCGAAACTGGGGGGCAAGCCCCCAGACCCCCGCAACACGGCTTCGCCGCGTTGGTCCTCAAACTCCCCCAGCTACCGCTGGGAGGTGCCCCCAACGGGCTGAATATCAGCCCGTCCGGCGTTTGAGGACGCGCCCGCAGGGCGCTCTCCGCCGCTGGGGGCACCTCTGGGGGCACCCCCGGACGGAGTTTGGGGGAGGCAGCTGGGGGAGGCAACGGACCCGCAGCCGGGGGGTCTGGGGCACGCGCCCCAGTTCGGGAAGGGGCGGGTAGGGGAAAAAGCCCGCCGCAGGCGCCCACCGTCCCGCAGTCGGGGGTCTGGGGCAGCGCCCCCCACGCGGCGGAGCCGCACATCAGATGCAGCGGGAAGGGGCGGGGTAGGGGAACAAGGCGCCGCAGGCGCCCCCGACCGGCACCCGGGCACGGGTCCGGGGCGGAGCCCCGGCCGCGGCGGAGCCGCGCATCAGACGCTGCGGGAAGGGGCGGGGCTGGGGAAGAAAAAGCAGCCCGCCGCAGGCGGACCCTCAGGCCAGCTCCGCCAGCACCGCATCCGTCAGCGCGGGCCACACCTCGACCGCCCAAGGCCCGAACGCCCGGTCAGTCAGAGCGACGCACGCCGCCCCCGCCACCGGGTCCACCCACAGGAACGTGCCCGCCTGCCCGAAGTGGCCGAACGTGCGCGGGGAGGACGACGCCCCCGTCCAGTGCGGCGACTTGCCGTCGCGGAGCTCGAAGCCGAGGCCCCAGTCGTTCGGGCGCTGGTGCCCGTAGCCGGGGAGGACGCCGGTCAGCCCGGGGAAGGCGACGGCCGTCGCCTCGTCGAGCGTCTGCCGCGACAGCAGCCGCGGAGCCTGGAGCTCCGCGGCGAAGCGGGCCAGGTCGTCGACGGTGGAGACGCCGTCCTTGGCGGGGGAGCCCGTGACGTCTGTCGCCGTCATGCCGAGCGGCTCCAGCACGGCCTGCCGCAGATACTCGGGGAACGGGATGTCGGTGGCCTTGGCGATGTGGTCGCCGAGCACCTCGAAGCCCGCGTTGGAGTACAGCCGCCGCGTCCCCGGCTCGGCCATCGCCCGGTGCTCGTCGAAGGCCAGCCCGGACGTGTGGGCGAGCAGGTGGCGGACCGTGGACCCGGCCGGACCGGCCGGCTCGTCCAGCTCGATCGCGCCCTCCTCGACGGCGAGCAGCGCGGCGTACGCGGCGAGCGGTTTGGTCACGGAGGCCAGGGCGAAACGGTGCGCGGTCGGGCCGTGGGCCCCCGCGAGAGAGCCGTCGGCCCTCACCACCGCCGCCGCAGCGTTCTCCACCGGCCAGTTGTCGATCTTCCGCAGGCTCTCCATGGGGGCGAGCCTAACCCGGCCAAGGATTCCCCAAGATCTCGCTTGCTTGGAGTGCACTCCAACTCTCTAGCGTTGTCCATGTCGCCAGGGCTTTTCGACCGCGAACGGCCCGCGACGCGAGGGGGATCCGTATGACCGTTCTGGACCACGCGCCGGCGGAAGTGCTCGCCGACGGCAAGCCCTGCGCGCCGGGGCCGCGGCCCGGACGCCCGCAAGGCGAGCGCCACACGATCAGTGAGGTCGCCGAGTACACCGGGCTGTCCGCGCACACCCTGCGCTGGTACGAGCGGATCGGGCTGATGCCCCACGTGGACCGCTCGCACGCCGGCCAGCGCCGCTACACCGACCGCGACCTGGACTGGCTGGACCTCGTCGGCCGGCTGCGGCTGACCGGGATGCCGGTGGCGGACATGGTGCGCTACGCCCAGCTGGTCCGCGAGGGCGAGCACACCTTCGCCGAGCGCGAGCGGCTGCTGAGCGCGCACCGCGACGACGTGCGGCGCCGTGTCGCGGAGCTGCGGAGCACCCTCGATGTGCTCGACTACAAGATCGAAATTTACGCCGACGCCCGACGCCGGGCGTCCGAAGGGGTCTGAACGCTGATGAGCACCAACGACACGATCACCACCGCGAAGCTCGGCACCGGCGGTCCCGAGGTCGGCGTGCAGGGGCTCGGCTGCATGGGCATGAGCTTCGCCTACGGGCCGACCGACGAGGCCGAGGCGCGGGCGACGCTGGAGCGGGCGCTCGAACTGGGCGTCACCCTCTTCGACACGGCCGACATCTACGCCTTCGGCCGCAACGAGGAGTTCATCGCGCCCTTCGTCCGGGCCAACCGCGACCGGATCACGCTGGCCACCAAGTTCGCCATCGTGCGGCGCGAGGACGACCCGTCGTACCAGGCCATCCGCAACGACCGCGCCTACATCCGCGAGTCCGTCGAGGGCAGCCTGCGCCGCCTCGGCGTCGACCACATCGACCTCTACTACATGCACCGCCGCAACGTCGACGTGCCCATGGAGGAGAGCGTCGGCGCCATGGCTGAGCTGGTCGCCGAGGGCAAGGTCGGCCACCTGGGCCTGAGCGAGGTGACGGGCTCCGAACTGCGCGCCGCCCAGGCCGTGCACCCCATCGCCGCGGTGCAGTCGGAGTGGTCGCTGTTCAGCCGGGACATCGAGGCGGGCGTGGTGCCCGCGGCGCGCGAGCTGGGCGTGGCCCTGGTGCCGTACTCGCCGCTCGGCCGCGGCTTCCTGACCGGCTCCTTCGTCCACGCGGACAAGGAGCTGACGGACGACGACTGGCGGCGCAAGCAGCCGCGCTTCACGGGCGACAACGCGGCGGTCAACGCCGCCCTGCTGGCGCCGGTGCGCGCGATCGCCGAGGCGCGCGGGATCACGCCGGCCCAGGTGGCCCTGGCCTGGGTCCAGCAGCGGGCCGCCGTCCACGGCCTGACGGTCGTTCCGATCCCGGGCACGCGCAAGCGCTCCCGCCTGGAGGAGAACACTGCCGCCACGCACATCGTCCTGACCGGCGAGGAGCTGACGGCTCTGGAGCCGATCGCCTCGCAGGTGGCGGGCGACCGTTACCCCGACATGACCTTCACGTCGGCCGGCCGGGAGTAACCGCCTTGCCCCGGGCGCCCGTTACCGGCCGTCGCCCGGGGCGACCAGCCCCGATTCGTACGCGAAGATCACGGCCTGCGCCCGGTCGCGCAGGCCGAGCTTGGCCAGCACCCGGCCGATGTGCGTCTTGACCGTCTGCTCCGCCACCACCAGGGACGCGGCGATCTCCTGGTTGGAGAGCCCGCGCGCGATGAGTTCGAGCACCTCGGTCTCACGCGGCGTCAGGCCGTGCAGCCGCAACGACGGATCCCGGCGCCGCGCGGGCCGCTGGCGCGCGAAGTCCGCGATGAGCCGGCGGGTCACGGAAGGGGCGAGGAGCGCCTCGCCCGCCGCGACGACCCGCACCGCCGAGATCAGATCGGCCGGGGGCGCGTCCTTGAGCAGGAAGCCGGACGCGCCCGCGCGCAGCGCCTCGTAGACGTAGTCGTCGACGTCGAAGGTCGTCAGCATCAGCACCTTCGGCCGGTGCGTCACCCCGGGCGGGGGATCGAGGAGCCGCCGGGCCGCCTCCAGCCCGTCCATCTCCGGCATCCGGACGTCCATCAGCACCACGTCCGGGTGCGCGCGGCGGCTGAGTTCCACGCCCTGCCGGCCGTCGGGCGCGTCACCGACGACGTCGATGTCGGACTGCGCGGCGAGGAGCGCGGCGAAGCCCGCCCGCACCATGGCCTGGTCGTCGACGATGATCACCTTGATGGTCATGCGGTGGGTGGTTCCCTTTCGGAGCGCTGCGGAGGAGGGGGCGGGGGCGGGGCCGCGTCAGTCGGCCCCGGCGAACGGCAGCCGGGCGGCCACGCGGTAGCCGCCCTCCGGCAGGGGGCCGGTGTCCAGCGAGCCGCCGACGAGGCGGACCCGCTCCCGCATCCCGACGAGGCCGTGGCCGGTGCCGGAGGACTCCAGCGGGGCGTCCGGCCCCGCCGCCGCGTCGTTGACGACGAGCACCATCAGGCTTTCCGCGGAGACCGACACCGACACCCGGGTCGGCGCGCCGGGCGCGTGCCGCACGACATTGGCCAGGGCCTCCTGCACGATGCGGTACGCCGAGAGGTCCACGGCCTGCGGCAGGGCGGCGGCGGCCGCCGCCACCTCCGGGCCGGTCGTGAGCTCCACGGGCTGCCCGGACCGCACGGTCGCCTCGACGAGCTGCGGGATGCGGGACACCCCCGGCTGCGGCGCGCGCTCGCCGCCGGGCTCCTCGCCGTTGTCCTCGCTGCGCAGGACGCCCAGCAGCCGCCGCATCTCGGTCAGCGACTCCCGGGCGGTCGCCGCGATCGAGGTGAACTCCTCGCCCGCCTCGGGCGGCAGCCCCGCGATGCGGTACGGGGCGCTGTCGGCCTGCACGGTGATCACCGACATGTGGTGGGCGACCACGTCGTGGAGCTCGCGGGCGATCCGGGTGCGCTCCTCCAGCAAGGTGCGGCGGGCGCGCTCGGCCTCGCTGATGGTCTCCTGCTCGGCGAGCGCCCGCCGGGCGTCACCCCGGCCGCGCAGCGCGCCGCCGAGCAGCATGAGCACACCGCCGATCACCACGAGCGCCACCCACACCCCGGAGCCGCGCTCGGGCGCGATGCTCTGCAGGGCCACGCTCGCCGCGCAGGTCAGCGTCCACGCGGCCACCAGCGTGCGGGGCCGTTCGCGCAGCCCGAGGGCGAGCATCAGCAGCAGCATGCCGATGATCTCCATGGGCGGCCACGGCCAGGGGTTCCCCTCGCGCGCCGGGACACCGAGCAGCGCGGCCGCTCCCACGACGTCGGCGACGAGGACGACCGCCCACGCGAGCAGCGGCCGCCGCACGGCGACGAACAGCGGCCCGGCCTGGAAGAAGGCGAGGACGACGGCGAGGCCGGGGTGCAGCCCGTACTCCCGGGTCAGCATGGTGCCGGTGACGGGCAGCAGGATCGCGACGAAGACCGCGGCGACGGCGTACGGCAGGCGGCGCACCCACCGCCGCCTGGCCTGGCCGAGGAGGGGCACCGGCGGGCCGACGGGCGTGAAGAGCTCGCGCAGGAAGCGGAAGGGAGGTGACTGGATCATGACGAGCTCAGCGTAGGCGCCGAGGGCCCGCCGGGACGTCACACCGGGGTGTGGGCCGTGTGGTCATACCTCGGTATCACCCGACGCCGTCCGCCTCACAATTCCGCCAGCAACTGCGCCTTCTTGGAGGTGAATTCGTCGTCGGTCAGCAGCCCCGCGTCGTGCAGTGCGCCCAGATGGCGGATGCGGTCCGCGATGCCGCCCGGGTCGGGGCGGGCCGCGGGGACGCGCAGCGCGGCCACCGGTGTGGTGGACCGTACGGCCTCGAGGACCGCGGCCGCGAAGGGGAGGGATTCGTGGACGAGCCCGTAGCCCATGCCGAAGACGACCGCCGCCGTGTCCTGGTCGGCCTCGCCGGGGTACTCGTCCGGCGCCTGGCCGCGGCGCACCAGCCGCAGGCAGCCGCCCGCCGCGTCGGGGGAGCGCCACTCGACGCCGGACAGCTCGTCGACGGGGAAGCGCTGGTCGCCCGCCTTCCACTTGGCGGAGGAGGCGCCCGTCCAGAACCAGCGGAAGGCGACGGCGGTGCCGTCGAAGGACGCCTTGCCGTCGTACGCCTTGAAGGACAGGGGCGGGACGGGGGCGGTCACCAGGTGGCGCTCGGCGGGTTCGGCGGCGAACGGGCCGAGCGCGGACCGTATCTCGTCGGCGTAGTACCCCGCGAGGGCGTCGCGCTCCTCGGGCAGCACCAGACGGTAGGGGTCGCAGCCCTCCTTGAGCTGCCCGGCGGCGGCGTCCATCAGCGGGTCGGCGCCCGGTCTGGGCACAGCACGCAGCACCACCGTCCCGCGCTTCCCCGGGGCCAGCTCGACGGCCGCGAGCGCTTCGTAGGGGACGCGGCGCTCGCCGAGAGCCTGGAACAGCTTCGGTGTGCGGATCCCCCGTTCGAAGCGGATGAGCACGGAGTCGGTGTCGAACTCCCAGGCGGCGTGGAAACCGGCCAGCACATCACCCATGCGGCTCATCGTATGCGGCGGTCGGCCGCTCGTCGCTACGCGCGTCAAAGTGACGTGCTCCCGTCCGGTGGGCAATATTTCCCGGGGTTTCGCCCTCGTCCCCCTTGACGTGGCCCCGCCGTCCGCGCGGCCGCCGTCGAGGAGGACGGCCTACGCCAGATCGTCCGCGCAGCCGCTGGACGCCTTGGCGCAGCTGACCGCCGAGGGGAGGCCGACGCCGATGCCGGCGAAGTTGGCCAGGCTGGTCGTGCCGGGTTCGAAATAGCCCGCGTGACCCTGTGCGCCGCGCGAGGACAGCAGGCGCGCGCCGAAGCCCGCGGAGACCGGGTCCGCGCCGTGCCCGAGGCCGCCGACCTCCAGGTGGGGGACGCCCTGGATCCAGTCGTCGGGGTCGCGCATCGCCCATATCCGGGCGCTGGTGTGCAGCTCGGAGACGCGGTCGGCGCGCATGCCGGGGCTGCCCGCCACGGCCACGTCCGTGACCCGGGGGGACATGTCGCGGACGGCGACGCCGCACACCACGGATCCGTAGCTGTGGCAGACGAGGGAGACGGGCGAGGTGCCCGGCAGCCCGCGCACGAGCGAGCGCAGGCGCAGCGCGCCCTCGGTGGCGAGCCTGCCGGTGGCGGCGTCCATGCCGACCCCGGCGGGCGAGGTGTAGTCGGCCCAGGCGATGACGGCGGTGCGGGTGCCGGGGCTGGTCTTCCGCTCGGCGGCGTAGAGGGAGCGGGCCATGCCCTCGGGCGCGGTGTACGCGCGCTGGGTCTTCTCGAAGGTGAGGACGTTGGTGTCGACGCCCGGCACCACCACGGAGACGCGCTGGGCGTGGTCGAGGTCGCCGGTGACCTCGGCGACCCGTCCGGCGCCGGTGGGGTCGAAGGCGAGGATCTGCCGGTCTTCGCCCATGAGCGATTCGTAGCGGTGCATGCGCCGCTCCGCGTCCTGGCGGCCGGCGGGGGTCAGGTCGCTCTCGCGCATGCGGTGTTTCTCGACCTTGCGCGCCTGGTCGAGGGCGACCCGGTTGGCGTGGTAGCGCAGGGTGAGCGGGGCGCCGTCGAGGTTGCCGACGACGAGGGGGTAGCGGTCGGCGAGCCCCTGGCGCTGGGCGCCGGTGAGGGAGCCGAAGAAGCGGGCCAGGGCGTCGGGTGCCGTGCCGGGGTCCGGGAGGCGGTGCCCGGCTATCGACCCGTGCAGCCACGCGCTCAGCGTCGCCGCCCGCACGTCGCCGCCCGCTCTGTGGCTTCTGACGGCCGTCCAGCCGGTGGTCGCGAGCATGATGAAGACCACGGCCAGTGCGAGCAGCGCGCGCCACACAGCGGTCGTGGTCGTCCACGGGGCGGAGGGGGAGCCGAGCTCCGGGAAAGAAGTCACCGCCGAACACCCTAGGAGAAAGCCGGCGGTGACCGTGAAGTCAGTGAGTCATCTCACGTTTGAAGTGGGGGTGATTGTGCACTCGTTTGCGCTTGACGATCAGTTGCGCCAGTTTTCCGCCAACGCCGGTCCGAGCCGGTCGAGATACTCCGTGGTGATCCTCCGGAGTTCGTCCAGCCCGGCGTTGCCGCTCTCGCCCCAGAGCTTGCCGGTCACCCGCATCACACCGCCGAACGCGGCCACCAGCACCTGGGGTCTGGGGTCGGTCCGCACGTCGAGCCCCTCGCGGCGGGCGATCTCCTGCGCGAGCTGCTCCTCCAGTCCGGCCAGCCGGTGCAGATGGGCGGCGAACAGCTGCGGGGTCGACTCGATCATCCGGTAGGTGCGCATGTGGAGTTCCAGCGGCACGACCGACTCGATGGCCTCGCCCACGCTGTCCCAGGAGGCGAGCACGGCGTTGCGCAGCGCGGTGAGCGGTGCCTCGGAGGCGGGCCGCAGGAGGAGCCGGCTGAAGAAGAAGGACTCGACCGAGTCCTGCACGGCCAGGGCGACCTCCTCCTTGTTCGCGAAGTACCGGAAGAAGGTGCGCTGGGAGACGTCGGCCGCCTCGGAGATCTCGTCGACGGTCGTGCCCTCGAAGCCCTTCTCCGCGAACAGTTCGAGGGCGCAGCGGATCAGGGTGTCCCGGGTGCGGCGCTTCTTCCGCTCGCGCAGCCCGGGCGGTGCCTCGGCTGCCGCCACATCCTCGATCGCACGCATCGACGTCTCTCCTCACCCGCGTTTCGGCTGCTCAGAATAGCTGTGACCAATCTGGCAGCGGCCGCCTCATGGAACCGCTGGTCAATTGTCAGACGCTGCCATAATCTCGGAATATGATGTCTCAGACCACCGTCGCCGACGCGACGCCGGATCTCGGGCCCCGGAAGGGGTTACGGGGCCATCCCTGGCTGACACTGCTCTCCGTCGCGATCGGCGTGATGATGGTCACGCTCGACGGCACCATCGTCGCTGTCGCGAACCCCGCCATCCAGAAGGACCTCGGCGCCTCGCTCGCCGACGTCCAGTGGATCACCAACAGCTATCTCCTCGCCCTCGCGGTCGCCCTGATCACCGCGGGCAAGCTGGGTGACCGCTTCGGTCACCGGCTGACCTTCCTCATCGGCACCACCGGCTTCGCCGCCGCCTCGGGTGCCATCGCCCTCTCCGACACCGTCTCGATGATCGTCGGCTTCCGCGTGCTCCAGGGCCTGTGCGGCGCCCTGCTGATGCCGGCGGCGCTCGGTCTGCTCCGGGCCACCTTCCCGGCCGAGAAGCTCAACATGGCCATCGGCATCTGGGGCATGGTCATCGGCGTCTCCACCGCAGGCGGACCGATCCTCGGCGGCGTGCTCGTCGAGCACGTCAACTGGCAGTCGGTCTTCTACGTCAACGTCCCCGTCGGCGTCCTCGCGCTCGTCCTCGGACTGGTCATCCTCAAGGACCACCGCGCCGAGAAGGCGCCCAAGTCCTTCGACCTGCTGGGCATCGTGCTGCTCTCCGGGGCGATGTTCTGCCTGGTGTGGGCCGTCATCAAGGCGCCCACCTGGCAGTGGGGCGACTCCAGGACGCTGACCTTCCTGGCCGTGTCGCTGCTCGCCTTCGTGCTCTTCGCCGTGTGGGAGGCCAGGGCCCGCGAACCCCTGCTGCCGCTCGGCCTGTTCCGCTCCGTGCCGCTGACCGCGGGCACGGTCCTGATGGTCCTGATGGCCTTCGCCTTCATCGGGGGCCTGTTCTTCGTCACCTTCTATCTCCAGAACGTGCACGGGATGAGCCCGGTCGACAGCGGCCTGCACCTGCTGCCGCTCACCGGCCTGATGATCATCGGGGCGCCCACGGCCGGCGCGGTCATCACCCGGATCGGACCCCGCATCCCCCTGGTCGTGGGCATGCTCTGCACCGCGGCCGCCTGCTTCGGCACCTCCACGCTGACCACCGGCTCCGGCACGGGCATCATGTCGCTCTGGTTCGCGCTGTTCGGCCTGGGCCTCTCGCCGGTCATGGTCGGTGCCACGGAGGTCATCGTCGGCAACGCCCCCCTGCGGCACGCCGGTGTGGCCGGCGGCCTCCAGCAGGCCGCCATGCAGGTCGGCGGCTCGCTCGGCACGGCGGTCCTGGGCGCGGTCATGGCCGCCCGGGTCGATCACGTGCTGCCCGGCAAGTGGACCGGTGCCGGACTCCCGCCGGTCACGCACGAGCAGCTGTCCCAGGGCTCCGACCTCATCGCGATCGGCATCGCCCCGGTGCCGCCGGGCACACCGGCCCCGGTCGCGGAGAAGATCTCGACCGTCGCGCATGACACTTTCGTGTCAGGCATGAGCCTGTCCTTCACGGTCGCCGGCGTCATCGCGCTGGTCGCCGCCGCGTTCGCGCTGTTCACCAAGCGCGGCGCGAACGCCGACGCCGCGGCGGGCGCCGCGATGGTCTGAGGCCACCGCACCTTCCCCCGCAGACCGCCGCCTTCCCCTATCAGGGCCCCGCTCGCGGGGCCCTCTTGGCAGCGGCCGGCCTGCGCGGCCAAGATCGACGCAGCAGTCACCGATCACAGGGAGTGATGCATATGCGTACGATCCGTTTCGCCGCCCTCGCCGTGGGGGCCGCCGCCGGGCTGGCCCTCGTGAGCGCGCCCGCCGCGACCGCGTCCGCCCCGGCGCGACCGGGCGCGTGCGGGGCCGGGCAGCTGTGCCTGTGGCCGAAGGCGGACTACCGGGGCGTGCGGACGACGAGCGAGCTCTCCGGTATCGACATCGCCAGCTGTGTGACCTTACCGGCGGGCCCGGGGGCGGCCTCCTTCGTCAACCGCACCGGCCGCCCGGTCACCACCTACCAGAGCGCGACCTGCGCGGAGACCGGCGAGTTCGCGACGTACCCCTCGGGCACCTGGGTGCCGGAATCGCCGTACGCGGTCCGGGCCTACAAGGTCTGGGAGAACTAGCCGCAGACAAAAAGAACCCCGCGCCCCTGAAAGGGGCGCGGGGAACTGCGCGCTCAGCCGAAGCGGGCCCGCAGGCGCCGGACGGCCTCAGCCGCGATGGCGCCGAGACGCCGCCAAGGCAAGCGCAGCGCTCAGGCGTCGCCGCCCGCGGCGCCGGGGTCGGCGGCCGTCACGTCGAGGAGCTGGTAGCGGTCCACCGCCTGCTTGAGGGCGGAGCGGTCGACCTTGCCCTCCTTGGCGAGCTCGGTGAGCACCGCCAGGACGATCGACTGGGCGTCGATGTGGAAGAAGCGACGGGCCGCGCCACGCGTGTCCGCGAAGCCGAAGCCGTCCGCACCCAGCGACTGGTACGCACCGGGCACCCAGCGCGAGATCTGGTCCGGAACCGCCCGCATCCAGTCGGACACGGCCACCTTCGGGCCCTCGGCGCCGGCCAGCTTGGACGTCACGTACGGGACGCGCATGTCCTCCTCGGGGTGCAGGAGGTTGTACTCCTCCACCTCGATGGCGTCACGGCGCAGCTCGTTCCAGGAGGTCGCCGACCAGACGTCCGCCTTGACGTTCCACTCGTCCGCGAGGATCTGCTGGGCCTCGACGGCCCACGGCACGGCCACACCGGAGGCGAGGATCTGCGCGGAGACCGCGCCCTTCTCGCCCGCCTTGTAGCGGTACAGACCCTTGAGGATGCCCTCGGCGTCCACGTCCGCCGGCTCGGCCGGGTGCTGGATCGGCTCGTTGTAGACGGTCAGGTAGTAGAAGACGTCCTCGGCGTTCTCGCCGTACATCCGGCGCAGACCGTCCTTGACGATGTGCGCCATCTCGTAACCGAACGCGGGGTCGTAGGAGACGACACCCGGGTTGGTGGACGCCAGCAACTGCGAGTGACCGTCCGCGTGCTGGAGGCCCTCACCGGTCAGCGTCGTACGGCCGGCGGTGGCGCCCAGCACGAAGCCGCGCGACAGCTGGTCGGCCATCTGCCAGAACTGGTCACCGGTGCGCTGGAACCCGAACATCGAGTAGAAGACGTAGACCGGGATCAGCGGCTCGCCGTGTGTGGCGTAGGCCGAGCCCGCCGCGATCAGCGAGGCCGTGCAGCCCGCCTCGGAGATGCCGTCGTGCAGCATCTGGCCGGTCGGCGACTCCTTGTAGGCGAGCAGCAGCTCGCGGTCCACGGACTCGTACTGCTGGCCCAGCGGGTTGTAGATCTTCGCGGACGGGAAGAACGCGTCCATGCCGAAGGTGCGGTACTCGTCGGGGGCGATCAGCACGAAGCGCTTGCCGATCTCCTTGTCCCGCATGAGGTCCTTCAGGATGCGGACGAACGCCATGGTCGTGGCGATCGACTGCTGCCCGGAGCCCTTCTTGGCGGTCGCGTAGACCTTGTCCTCGGGGAGGACCAGCGGCTTCGCGCGCACGACACGGCTCGGCACATAGCCGCCGAGCGCCTTGCGGCGGTCGTGCATGTACTGGATCTCCTCCGAGTCGCGACCCGGGTGGTAGTACGGCGGCAGGCCGGACTCCAGCTCCTTGTCGGCGATCGGGATGTGGAGACGGTCACGGAAGCGCTTGAGGTCCTCGACCGTGAGCTTCTTCATCTGGTGGGTCGCGTTGCGGCCCTCGAAGTTCGGACCGAGGGTCCAGCCCTTGACCGTCTGCGCGAGGATCACGGTCGGCTGGCCCTTGTGCGCCTTGGCCGCCGCGTACGCCGCGTAGATCTTCTTGTGGTCGTGACCGCCGCGGCCCAGGTGCAGGATCTGGTCGTCGGTCATGTTCTCGACCATCTTCCGCAGACGCTGGTCGTCGCCGAAGAAGTGCTCACGGATGTACGCGCCGGTCTCGGTGGCGTACGTCTGGAACTGGCCGTCGGGGGTGCTGTTGAGCTTGTTGACCAGGATGCCGTCCCGGTCCTGCGCCAGCAGCGGGTCCCAGGAGCGGTCCCAGACCAGCTTGATGACGTTCCAGCCGGCGCCGCGGAACTGCGACTCCAGCTCCTGCATGACCTTGCCGTTGCCGCGGACCGGGCCGTCGAGGCGCTGGAGGTTGCAGTTGACGACGAAGGTGAGGTTGTCCAGACCCTCGCGGGCGGCGATGGACAGCTGGCCGAGCGACTCCGGCTCGTCCATCTCGCCGTCGCCCAGGTACGCCCACACGTGCGACTTGGAGGTGTCGGCGATGCCGCGGGCCTCCATGTAGCGGTTCATCCGGGCCTGGTAGATCGCGCCGAGGGGGCCGAGGCCCATCGAGACGGTCGGGAACTCCCAGAAGTCCGGCATGAGCCGCGGGTGCGGGTAGCTGGAGAGGCCGTAGGGGGCCTTGGACTTCTCCTGGCGGAAGGCGTCGAGCTGCTGCTCGGACAGTCGGTCCAGGAGGAAGGCGCGGGCGTAGACACCGGGGGAGGCGTGCCCCTGGAAGAAGATCTGGTCGCCGCCGTCGCCCTCGTCCTTGCCGCGGAAGAAGTGGTTGAAGCCCACGTCGTAGAGCGACGCCGAGGAGGCGAAGGTGGCGATGTGACCGCCGACGCCGATGCCCGGGCGCTGGGCACGGGAGACCATCACGGCCGCGTTCCACCGGGTCGCGTTGAGGACCTTGCGCTCGATCTCCTCGTTGCCGGGGAAGAACGGCTCGTCCTTGGTGGCGATGGTGTTGACGTAGTCCGTGCTGCGCATCTCGGGCACGGCCACGCGCTTCTCGCGGGCCCGCTCGATCAGGCGAAGCATGAGGTAGCGGGCACGTTCCCGGCCTCGCTCATCGACGGCTGCGTCGAGCGAGTCGAGCCACTCCTGGGTCTCTTCGGGATCGAAGTCCGGGACCTGGCTGGGAAGGCCGCCAATGATGATCGGGTTGCGATCGGATCCGGAAGCCACGCTGTTCCTTCGGTGTTCGGGTCGTGCTCAGCACGCGGTCAACTACGGTCTGCTGCTCTGTCGCGTCGGCTCCCATCGTGGACCGCGGCGACGGATACGTCATCTCTACCGGGCGGTAACCACCACTCCATGAGACGACGTGTCAAGGGGTGGCCGTCTGAGGGCGGCCAAATCGCAACCATACGCTCCCTTTGGGGGGTGCCCGCGTACGGCCGTTCGGGCCTGTGGGCCGTAATCACACGGGGCAACTTCGCAAACCCGGCAGAATGCTGTGGCATGAATCACCCGCCCGTGCCCTTCCATGGTGAGGGTTGCGGTGGGAGAGCCGCTTCCGTCACCGTTTCGGCGGTCTCGGCGGCCGGGTACTTGCGCGATCGGTCCGGCACGTGTGGACTACGGCCAATGACTCGCGTATGCGGGGAACACAAGACACTTTCTCGAAAGATGACAGGAGGCAATAAGTGAGCGCGACCGCGGACCACGCGGAGGAGCGGACCAACCCTGCCGCCAGGCTGGGTTTCCAGCCCGGACAGGTGGTCCAGGAGATCGGCTACGACGACGACGTCGATCAGGAACTCCGCGAGGCCATTGAGGAAATCACCGGCCAGGATCTGGTCGACGAGGACTACGACGACGTGGCCGATGCCGTCGTCCTGTGGTTCCGCGACGAGGACGGCGACCTGACGGACGCGCTCGTGGACGCCATTGGCCTGCTCGAGGACGGTGGGATCATCTGGCTGATGACCCCCAAGACCGGCCGTGACGGCTACATCGAGCCGAGCGACATCAGCGAGGCGGCGCAGACCGCCGGGCTCAGCCAGACCAAGAGCGTCAGCGTGGCCAAGGACTGGGCAGGCGCCCGCATGGTCGCCCCGAAGCGCTAGCAACGGCCTCAGCAGCGCCCCACCGCGCCCCCCGGCAGCACCGCTGCCGGGGGGCGCGCTGTGTGCGCTGGGGGCGCGGTGACAGACTGGCCGCACCACCCCGCCGGTGGCCGGGGCTGCCGAGGAAACGGGCCCCGGGGCCGGCACCCGTCGAGAGAGGGATGCGAACCCATGGCGATCGAGGTCGGCACCAAGGCTTTGGACTTTGCGCTGAAGAACCAGCACGGCGAGACCGTGCGGCTCTCCGACTTCCGCGGTGAGAAGAACGTCGTGCTGCTCTTCTACCCCTTCGCTTTCACCGGTGTGTGCACCGGCGAGCTGTGCGCCCTGCGCGACGAGCTGCCGAAGTTCGCGAACGACGACGTCCAGCTGCTGGCCGTCTCCAACGACTCGCCGTTCTCGCTGCGCGTCTTCGCCGAGCAGGAGGGCCTGGACTACCCGCTGCTCTCGGACTTCTGGCCGCACGGCGAGACCAGCCGCGCCTACGGCGTCTTCGACGAGGAGAAGGGCTGCGCGGTCCGCGGCACCTTCATCATCGACAAGGAGGGCGTCGTCCGCTGGACGGTCGTCAACGGCCTGCCGGACGCGCGCGACCTGAACGAGTACACCAAGGCGCTCGCGGCGCTCTGATACCTCGCCGAACCCTTATTCGGCGGTTTTCCCGGCTTTACGGAAGCCTGTATTCCGCTCCGGGCGGGGCCGGTGTACGAGTCCCGTGCGAGAAGCCTGTAATCGGTGGGAACCGGTCACTAGGATCCAAACGTTGATCGGGTGCCATCGCACAACGGGGCGCGGGTCTCGCCCTCCCCCTCGAACCAATGGAGGACTCGTGGGAGTCAGTCTCAGCAAGGGCGGCAACGTCTCGCTGACCAAGGCGGCCCCCAACCTGACCGCGGTCATCGTCGGTCTCGGCTGGGACGCCCGTACCACCACCGGTACGGACTTCGACCTGGACGCCAGCGCGCTGCTGACGAACGACCAGGGCAAGGTCGCCAACGACCAGAATTTCGTCTTCTTCAACAACCTCAAGAGCCCCGACGGCTCCGTCGAGCACCAGGGTGACAACCTCACCGGTGAGGGCGAGGGCGACGACGAGGTCATCAAGGTCAACCTGGCGGGCGTGCCCGCCGATGTCCACAAGATCGTCTTCCCGGTCTCGATCTACGAGGCCGAGGGCCGCCAGCAGAGCTTCGGCCAGGTGCGCAACGCCTACATCCGCGTGGTGAACCAGGCCGACAACACCGAGCTGGCCCGCTACGACCTCAGCGAGGACGCCTCGACCGAGACCGCCATGGTCTTCGGCGAGCTTTACCGCAATGGTGCCGAGTGGAAGTTCCGCGCCATCGGTCAGGGGTATGCCTCGGGTCTGCGCGGTATCGCCCAGGACTTCGGCGTCAACGTCTGACCGACACTGCCGCACGGCGTCCGGCGCCGCATGCCCCGTCCCCGGTTTTCCCGGGGGCGGTGGCGTGCGGCGCCGGACGTGCATCGGACACCGTTCAACTCGGGGAGGAAACAAGATCATGGGCGTCACGCTCGCCAAGGGAGGCAATGTCTCCCTCTCCAAGGCCGCACCCAATCTCACCCACGTCACCGTGGGTCTCGGCTGGGACGCGCGCTCCACCACCGGGGCCCCGTTCGACCTCGACGCCAGCGCCCTGCTCTGTGCCTCGGGCCGGGTCCTCGGCGACGAGTACTTCGTCTTCTACAACAACCTCAAGAGCCCCGAGGGCTCCGTGGAGCACACCGGTGACAACCTCACCGGCGAGGGCGAGGGCGACGACGAGTCCATCCTGGTCGACCTGACCAAGGTCCCGGCCACCTGCGACAAGATCGTCTTCCCGGTCTCCATCCACGAGGCCGACCTCCGCGGCCAGAGCTTCGGCCAGGTCAGCAACGCCTACATCCGCGTGCTCAACCAGGCCGACGGCAGCGAGCTCGCGCGCTACGACCTCAGCGAGGATGCCTCCAGCGAGACCGCGATGATCTTCGGCGAGGTCTACCGCTACGGCGGCGAATGGAAGTTCAGGGCCGTGGGACAGGGGTACGCGTCCGGGCTGCGCGGCATCGCCCTAGACTTCGGGGTCAACGTTTCGTAAAGCCGCGCACGGCGCGGGGGAACCCCTTAGCGAAGGATTGGGTAGCCAGTGCTCCTGAAAACCTTTGGCTGGTCGTTCGCCATCACGGCGGCGGGACTGGCCTTGGCCGGCGTTCTCTGGGGGTGGCAGGGGCTGGCGATCGTCGCGATCCTGTCCGTCCTGGAAATTTCGCTCTCGTTCGACAATGCGGTCATCAATGCCGGAATCCTCCGGAAGATGAACCCGTTCTGGCAGAAGATGTTCCTGACCGTGGGCATCCTCATCGCCGTGTTCGGCATGCGGCTGGTGTTCCCGGTCGTCATCGTGGCCATCACGGCGAAGCTGGGGCCGATCGAGGCGGTCAAGGTCGCCCTTCAGGACCACGAGCGCTACGAATCGCTGGTCACCAGCGCCCACCCGGCCATCGCCGCCTTCGGCGGCATGTTCCTGCTCATGATCTTCCTGGACTTCATCTTCGAGGACCGGGACATCAAGTGGCTGGAGTGGCTGGAGAAGCCGCTCGCCCGGCTGGGCAAGCTGGACACCCTCTCCATCGTCGTCGCGCTCGTGGTGCTGCTGATCACGGCCACCACCTTCGCCACGGCGGTGCCGGTCCACGGCGGCGAGGGCACGGTCGACAAGGCCTCCACGGTGCTCCTCTCCGGCATCGCCGGCCTCGTCACCTATCTGATCGTCGGCGGCGTCTCCGGCTTCTTCGAGGACCGCCTGGAGGAAGCGGAGGACGACGACGAGGAGGAGGGCGCGCCGAGCCCCGCGAAGAAGAGCGGCAACGGCGCGATCGTCGGCCTCGCCGGCAAGGCCGCGTTCTTCATGTTCCTCTACCTGGAGGTCATCGACGCGTCGTTCTCCTTCGACGGCGTCATCGGCGCCTTCGCCATCACCAACGACATCTTCGAGATGGCGCTGGGTCTGGGCATCGGCGCGATGTACATCCGCTCGCTGACGGTCTTCCTCGTCCGCAAGGGAACCCTCGACGACTACGTCTATCTGGAGCACGGCGCGCACTACGCGATCGGCGCGCTCGCCGTCATCCTCCTCGTCACGATCAAGCACGAGATCAACGAGGTGATCACCGGTCTGATCGGCGTGGTGCTGATCGGGCTCGCCTTCTGGTCCTCCGTGGTGCGCAACCGCAGGGCCGTGGCATCGGGCGACGGCTCGGACAGCAAGGCCGAGGTCTCCTCCGGGGTGTGACTCCGGCACATTTGAGGAACGCTCTGATCGGGGCGGTCGTGGGGGTCACCTCGCGACCGCCCCGCGGCAGTCCGGTCCACTCGGGGTGGGGGTTCACGGCCATGGCGATCTGGGACAAGCTCTTCGGCAACTGGGGGCGTGCGGGCGAGCAGCAGCTCGATTTCGGCGGTGCCAACGGCGCGGTCGAGCTGACCAAGCGGCACCCGTCGTTCTCGCTCACCAAGCAGGGCGCCGTCACCGGCAACCTCCGGGTCAACCTGTCCTGGCGGATGCGCACGACCTCGGCCTTCGACGAGAAGGGCAGCCTGGGCGAGGGGCTGCGTCACCCGCTGCGGAAGTTCCGGCCCGAGATGGTGCAGGCGCAGGGCCCCGCCTTCGTCAATGTGGACCTCGACCTCGCCTGCATGTACGAGCTCCAGGACGGTTCGAAAGGCGTGGTCCAGCCCCTCGGCTCGATACTGGGCAGCCTCAACAGCCCGCCGTACGTCCAGCTCAGCGGCGACGACCGGTTCGGCTCCGGGTCCGGCGAGACGATCTACATCAACATGGACCACCGTGCGGAGATCAAGCGACTGCTGATCTTCGTCTACATCTACGACGGCACCCCCGCGTTCGACCGTACGCACGCGATGGTGACGCTCTATCCCGGCAACGGGCCCCGGATCGAGATCCCGCTGCACGAACGCGCCCCCGAGGCCCGCTCGTGCGCCGTCGTGATGATCGAGAACGTCAAGGGCGAGATCACCCTGCGCCGCGAGATGAAGTACGTCTACGGCTTCCAGGCGGAGCTGGACCGCCTCTACGGCTGGGGCCTGCAGTGGGGCCGCGGCTACAAGTCGAAGGTGTGAGGGAGGCCGCGGGTCAGCGGTTCGACTGGAACTGCGGCCCCTGCGGCGGAAGGCGGAAGGCGGGGTCCGGCGCGCTCCGCTGCTGGGGATAGCCGTACGCCGGGGGTGCCGACGGCGGCACGGACGGCGGCGGGGGATAGCCGTATCCCGGGGCCGGCGCGGGAGCCGGGGCCGGCGGGGCGGCCGCTTCGGGTTCCGGCTCCTCGACCGAGATGCCGAACTCCGTGGCCAGCCCGACCAGCCCGGAGGCATAGCCCTGGCCCATCGCCCGGAACTTCCAGCCCTCCCCGCGCCGGTAGAGCTCGCCGCAGATCATCGCGGTCTCGGACCCGGTCTCCGGCTGCACCTCGAAGAGCGCCACCGGTTCCGCGCCGTCCGCGCCCGCGTCGTACAGCAGCACGCACAGGTCGCGCACGAGCCCGAAGGGCCCGCCGTCCGCCGAGGCGGCCAGCACGATCCGGTCGACGGAGGGCTCCAGGGCGTGCAGGTCGGCCTCGAGTGAGTCCGTCGCGCCCTCGACCAGTCGCTTCTTCGCCAGATGGCGGACGGCGCCCGAGGGGTGGCGGGGCTGGTTGTAGAAGACGAAGTCCGCGTCCGAGCGCACGCGGCCGTCCTCGCCCACCAGCAGCGCGGAGGCGTCCACGTCCGGAATGCCCGGGCCGGGGGTCCAGCGCAGCACGGCCCGTACGTTACGGGCGTCCAGCGGGATGTTCGACCCCTTCAGCATGGCGTGCGTCATGCCCGCAATCCTGCCTTCCCGTACCGGCCGCGGACAACGCAGGGGCCATCCGGGCTGTTCACCCATCCAGGAGGCCGGGTTCTCATGCACTTGGGGAACTCTTGACCACCTCCCGGACGTACGATAATCGGCCACGCTTTCGGCTGGACGGTCCGGTGGGAAGCCGTGGACACGGGGAGAGTAATGAGGCATTTCGAGCACCTTGCGCCCTCGGTGCGGAATGGGCTGTTCCATAGAGCGCCCGCCGCCTTCGACGCGCACTCCCCGGCCGACACGCTCGCCGTCGCCCTCGGCGCCACGCTCTACAGCCCCGCCACCCGGCCCACCCTCGCCGAGGACATCGCCAAGCAGGCGGAGCGCGGAGTGGTCTCCATGGTGCTCTGCCTGGAGGACTCCATCGGCGACGCCGACGTGAGCGACGCGGAGGAGAACCTCGTCCGCCAGTTCACCGCGCTCGCCGGCCTCGCCGCGAGCGGCCGGAGACTCCCCCTCCTCTTCATCCGGGTCCGGGAGCCGGCGCAGATCACCGACCTCGTCCGGCGGCTCGGCCCGGCCGGGCGGCTGCTGTCCGGATTCGTACTCCCGAAATTCACCGAGGAGCGCGGCATCCCCTTCCTGGAGGAGCTCGCCGCGGCCGAAAACCACTGCGGGCGGCGGCTGTTCGCCATGCCCGTCCTCGAATCCCCCGAGCTGCTCCACCTGGAGACCCGCACCGCGACGCTCTCCGGCATCGCCCGCACCGTCGGCAAATACCGCGACCGCGTGCTGGCCCTGCGGCTCGGCGTGACGGACTTCTGCTCGGCGTACGGCCTGCGCCGCGCGCCCGACATGACCGCCTACGACGTCCAGCTCGTCGCCTCCGTCATCGCCGACGTCGTCAACGTCCTCGGCCGCGCGGACGGCAGCGGCTTCACCGTCACCGGACCCGTCTGGGAATACTTCAGACAGCACGAGCGGATGTTCAAGCCGCAGCTGCGCCGCACGCCCTTCGCCGGCCCCGCGGAGGAGCTGCGCAACGCGCTCATCGAGCACGACATGGACGGCCTGCTCCGGGAGATCCAGCTCGACCGCGCCAACGGCCTCCAGGGCAAGACCTGCATCCACCCCTCCCACGTCGCCCCCGTGCACGCGCTCTCCGTCGTCAGCCACGAGGAGTTCAGCGACGCCGAGGACATCCTGCGGCCCGAGCGCGAGGGCGGCGGAGTGATGCGCTCGGCCTATACGAACAAGATGAACGAAGTGAAGCCGCACCGGGCCTGGGCGGAGCGGATCATGCTCCGTGCCGAGGTGTTCGGTGTCGCGCGGGAGGACGTGAGCTTTGTGGAGCTGCTGGCGGCGAGCGTCGGGACGGCCGCGTGAGGTGGCAGGGGCAGTGGGTCGAGGACCGGCTCGGCATCGGTCTCGAGGGCGACGCCTCCCTGCGCGACCTGCTGGGCCTTGCCCTGCGGCGCAACCCCAAGCGGGCGCACCTGCTCGTCTCCCAGGTGCTCGGCAAGCACGTGCCCGTGGCGCCGTCCGCGGTGCACGGCTCGGGGGCCGGGCTCGGCCGCCGGGTCCGCGCGCTCCTCGGTGACGAGGAGGCGGCGCGCGCCGTCGTCCTCGGCTACGCGGAGACGGCCACCGGCCTCGGCCACGCCGTCGCCGACGGCCTCGGCCTCGCGCCCTACCTGCACTCCACCCGGCGGCCGGTCCCGGGCGTGACCCCGGTCGGCGGCTTCGAGGAGGAGCACAGCCACGCCACGTCCCACCTGCTCCTGCCGGAGGACCCCGCGCTGCTGTCGGGCGACGGCCCGCTGGTGCTGGTCGACGACGAGTTCTCCACCGGCCGTACGGTCCTCAACACGATCACCGCGCTGCACGCACGCTTCCCGCGCGAGCGGTACGTGATCGTCGCCCTGGTCGACATGCGCGGCCCGGCCGACCGCGCGCGCCTGACCGACTTCGCCGCCGGACTCGGCGCCCGCGTGGACGTCCTCTCCCTGGCCTCCGGCACCGTGCGCCTGCCGGAAGGGGTGCTGGAGCGGGGGCAGGAGCTGGTGGCACAGCACGATTCCGTCCCGACGGCGCTGCCGGCCCCGCCGTCGCGCCGGGGCGAGCCCCCACGCCGGGTGGACCTCGGCTGGCCGACGGGCGTCCCCGACGGCGGCCGGCACGGTTTCACGCCCGCCCACCGCGCGGCCCTGGACGAGGCCCTGCCCGCCATGGCGGCACGCATCGCCGAAGCGCTCCCCGCCGACGCCCGGCGCGTGCTCGTCCTCGGCAACGAGGAGCTGATGTACGCACCCCTGCGGCTCGCGTGCGCGCTGGAGACGGCGCTCGGCGGCCCGGCGGAGGACCAGGCGCGCCGGGGGACCGACCGCGCGAACCGCGTACGCGGCTGCGATGGCGCGGGGCGCGGTGGCGGTGCCGGCGGCCACGGCGCGTGCGTGGGGGAGACGCCGGTGGACGACCCGGCCTCGGCCCGGCCTGCGAGCGGGGGCGACCGGGTGGGCGGCCCGGGAGCCGGTCGCGTGGACGGCCCGCGCGGAGGTCACGAAACCGGGCCGGGCGTCCGGGAGAGCGGTCCGGGGAACGGTCGCGCGGACCATGTGCGCGGGCGCCGCGCCGCCGAGGCGAGTGGTCCTGCCGATGGCCGGTGTGAGGCCGATGGTCAAGCCGGCGGCCCCGACGCCGGTCGCGCGGACGGAACGCGCGAGCGTCGTGGCACCACCCGGAGCGGTCCTGCCGACGGCCGGCACCGGGCCGACCGTCAAGCGAGCGTTCCGCACGCCGGACGCGTCGGCGAAGCATGCGAGCGTGGTGGCACCGCCCCCACCGCCCCAGCCGGCAGTCGGATCGAGGCCGACGACCAAGCGGCCGGCCCGGACGCCGGTCGTACCGAGTCCATACGCAGCCGTCGTGCCACCGCGCGGGACGGCCACCACCCCGCCGTCGACGTGCGGTTCTCCACCACCACCCGGTCACCCGTCCTCGCCGTCGACGACCCCGGCTACGCCATCCGCACGCGCCTCGTCTTCCCCGCCCACGACGAGCCCGCCGACGGCCCCGGCCACCGCTACGCCTACAACGTCGCGGGCGCCGGCTTCGACGCCGTCGTCGCCGTCGTCGACGCGCACGGCGACACCCCCGAACTGCACGCCCCCGGCGGCCTGCTGGACGTGCTCGCCCCGCACACCGGGCAGGTCCTGCTCGCCGTCGTCCCCTCCCACACACCGAAGGCCCCGACCATGCCCGAGCCCCTCCGCGGCCCCGCCTTCTCCTCCTACGGCCCGCGGGACGTCGGCTGGCTGCTCCAGGACCTCTCCGACGTCACCCTGGAGGCGCCCACCGAGGAGCGCGAGGAGGCGATCCAGAGCGGCGGCGCGCACTACGCCGAGTCGCTGCCCGTCGAGTACCAGCCCAGCGCGGAGTACCAGGCGCTGTTCCGCGCCGCGCTCGACGCGTCGGCGCCCCGCATGGCGCACGCCGTCGGCGTCGTCACCGAGACCGTGCTGGCCGAGCGCTCGCCCCGCCCGGTGCTGGTCTCCCTGGCCCGCGCGGGCACCCCCGTCGGCGTGCTGATGCGCCGCTGGGCGCACCACGCGTACGGCCTCGACCTGCCGCACTACGCCGTCTCCATCGTCCGCGGCCGGGGCATCGACCGCACGGCGCTGCGCTGGCTGGCCGCCCACCACGACCCGGCCGACGTCGTGTTCGTCGACGGCTGGACCGGCAAGGGCGCGATCACCCGCGAACTCGCCGACGCCCTGGCCGGCTCCGAGGAGGGATTCGACCCCCGCCTCGCCGTGCTCGCCGACCCCGGCCACTGCGTGGAGACCTACGGCACGCGCGACGACTTCCTCATCCCCTCGGCCTGCCTCAACTCCACGGTGTCGGGCCTGATCTCCCGTACGGTCCTGCGCTCCGACCTCGTCGGCCCGCACGACTTCCACGGCGCGAAGTTCTACCGCGAGCTCGCGGGCGACGACGTCTCGCACGACCTCCTCGACGCCGTCACCGCGTGCTTCCCCGAGGTCGGGGAGCGGGTCGCCCGCGACGCGAAGGACATGGCCGCCGCCGACCGCACGCCCACCTGGACGGGCTGGGCGGCCGTCGAGCGCATCAGCGAGGAGTACGGCATCCACGACGCCAACCTCGTCAAGCCCGGCGTCGGCGAGACCACCCGCGTCCTGCTGCGCCGCGTCCCGTGGAAGATCCTCGCCCGCCGGGGCGCGGACGCGGACCTCGGCCACGTGCGGCTGCTGGCCGCCCAGCGCGGCGTCCCGGTGGAGGAGGTGGACGGCCTGCCGTACAGCTGCGTCGGCCTGATCCACCCCCGCTACACCCGCGGCGCGACCGGCGCGGACGGCACGGCGGTGACCGCCCCGTGACGCTCCTCGTCGCCAGCGACCTCGACCGCACCCTGATCTACTCCGCCGCCGCGCTCGCCCTCGGCATGCCGGACGCGCGGGCGCCCCGCCTGCTCTGCGTCGAGGTCTACGAGGGCAGACCGCTCTCGTACATGACGCAGACCGCGGCGGACCTGCTCGCCGAACTGGCCCGCACCACCGTCTTCGTCCCCACCACCACCCGGACGCGCGAGCAGTACGGCCGCATCCGGCTGCCCGGCCCCGTACCGGAGTTCGCGATCTGCGCCAACGGCGGGGAGCTGCTCGTGCGCGGCGAGTCCGACACCGGCTGGCGGCGGCAGGTGGAGCGGACGCTGGCCGCCGGGTGCGCGCCACTGGACGAGGTCCGCGCGCACCTGGTGCGCAGCGCAGACCCGGCCTGGCTGCTCAAGGAGCGCACGGCCGAGGGCCTCTTCGCCTATCTCGTCGTGGACCGGCCGCTGCTGCCCGACGGCTGGGTGAAGGAGCTGGCCGAGTGGGCCCGCGCCCGGCGCTGGTCCGTCTCCCTCCAGGGCCGCAAGCTCTACGCCGTGCCGGAGCCACTCACCAAGAGCGCCGCGGTCGCCGAGGTGGCCCGCCGCACCGGCGCGTCCGGGGTGCTGGCCGCCGGCGACTCCCTGCTCGACGCGGACCTGCTGCTCGCCGCCGACCGCGGCTGGCGCCCGGGCCACGGCGAACTCGCGGACGCCGGCTGGACCGCACCGCACGTGAGGGCCCTGGAGACGCGGGGCGTGCTGGCGGGTGAGGAGATCCTCGGGGCGTTCGGCGAGGCGGCGGCGTAATCTCCTTGGCATACACAGCCGTTGGTGACCGCCCCTCCCGAGGAGCTTCGCGTGACCTCATTCAAGGGCATCCGGATGACCCCGGAGCTCTACGACTACGTCCTCGCACACAACCCGCCGCTCAGCCCGGTGCAGCGCTCCCTCGTCGACCTCACGCACACCGCGCTGCCCGGCGTCGCGGTCAAGCAGATCGCCCGGGAACAGGGCCCGTTGCTGGCCTTCCTGGTCCGGCTCACCGGCGCCCGGCACGTGGTGGAGGTCGGCACCTTCACCGGGCTCTCGTCGCTCTCCATGGCCCAGGCGCTGCCCGCCGACGGCAAGTTGATCACCCTCGACATCTCGGAGGAGTGGACGGCCTACGCGCGCGACGCCTGGGAACAGGCGGGCGTGGCCGACCGCGTCGAGCTGCGGATCGGCGCCGCGCTGGACTCGCTGCGGGCCATGCCGGCCGATCCGCACATCGACCTGGCCTTCATCGACGCCGACAAGGAGGGCTACGTCGACTACTGGGAGGAGCTCGTGCCCCGGCTGCGCCCCGGCGGGCTGATCGTGGCCGACAACGTCCTCTTCAGCGGCGAGGTCCTCACCCCGGAGACCTCGCGCACGGGCGCGGCGGTGACCGCGTTCAACGAGCACGTGGCCGCCGACAAGCGCATGGACTCCGTCATGCTGGCGATCGCCGACGGCCTGACCCTCGCCCGCCGGACCGGCTAGCCGCAGCAGCCGCCCCCGCAGCAGCCACCGCCACCGCCGGTACGGGGGGCGGGGGTTGCCGCGGCGGCACCGGTGACGGCGACGGTCGACAGCAGCTTCACGGTGTCCGCGTGGCCCTCGGGGCAGGTGGCGGGGGCGGACGACTCGGCCATGGGACGGTTGAGCTCGAAGGTGTCGCCGCAGGCTTTGCAGCGGTATTCGTAGCGAGGCATGGGGGCAGGATAACGGGCGGATTTCTCCCCAGCCCCGCCCCTTCCCGGCTGCGGGCCGGTCAGCGCCTGCGGCGCTTTGTTCCCCTACCCCGCCCCTTCCCGAAACCTGGGCTGCGTGCCCCGGACCCCCGCAACACGCTTCGCGCGTTGTCCTCAAACTCCCCCAGCGGTAGCTGGGGGAGTTTGAGGACGCGGCCGCAGGCCGCTCACGCCGCAGGCGGCGAACCGACCGGCAGCCGGGGGCCTGGGGCACGCGCCCCCCACGCGGCGGAGCCGCACATCAGATACAGCGGGAAGGGGCGGGGTGGGGAAAAGCCCGCCGCAGGCGCAGCGGACCGTACCCACCCCGGTCAGGACATCAGCGGCTGCGAACCTCCCTGATGTCCCGCACCACCCCCGCCGCAACCTCCCGCACAGCCGCCGTCTCCAACAGAAAGTGCCACCAATCCGGATGGCGTCCCTCCAGGCCCGCCACCGCCCGCTCCAGGCGGGCCACCGCCTCGTCCAGCGGGCGCGCGTGGCGCGGGTCCGGCGTGCTGCGGCCCGCCATCGCGAGCCGCTGCGCGTCGCGCACGGCGAAGCGGGTGCGCTCGACCTCCTTCTGGTGGTCGAAGGACACCTCGTCCAGCCGGCGCAGCCGCTCGCCGGCCGCGGACACCGCCTCGTCGGTGGTGTTCAGCAGGGCCCGTACGGTCGACAGCCCGGACAGGGCGTCCGGCCAGCGCTGTTCGTCACGCGCCGCCTGCGCCTCCCGCAGCTTCGCCTCCGCCTGCTCGACGGCGCGCCCGGCCTCCTCGGGCACCTGCTGGAGGTCCTGCCAGCACGCGGCGCTGTAGCGGCGGCGCAGCTCGCTGAGGACGGGCCCGACACCGCCGGCGCGCGTGGTGATCGCCTGGGCGCGGGTGCGCAGCGACACCAGGCGCTTGTCGATGTCGGCCGCCTTCCGCGGCAGGCCCTCGGCCTCGTCGCGGATGGTCTCGGCCTCGCGCAGCACCCGCTCGGCGCGGGCGACGGTCTCCTGCACGCCGTGCTGGCCGGCGCCCTGGTTGAGCTTGGTCAGCTCGGGGGAGAGGGCGGCCAGCCGCGCGGCGAGATCGTCGGCGCGCAGGCCGGAGGCCCGTACGGCGTCGAGCGCGTCGCTCGCGGCCAGGAGCTTCTGCCGGGCCCGCTCCACGGCGGGCGCGAGCTGTGCCAGCCGGTCCTCGGCCGGCCCCAGCAGCGACCCGAGGCTCTGCCCGAACCGCTCCAGGTCGGCCTTGACCCGCAGCAGCTCGTCCATGGCCCGGGTCAGGTCCGTGCGCGCGCGGGCCGCGGCCCCGGCGTCCAGGTCGTCGCGGTCGAGGTCGTGGGAGTCGACGGCGGTGATGTAGGCGTGCGACACCTCGTCGATGCGCTGCCCGAAGGCCGCGAAGTCGGCGGCCGCCTCGCGGGCGGCGGGCGAGGAGTCGGCCGCGGTGATCGTCTCGATGGAGATCCGCAGGTCACGCTGGGCGGTGTCCAGCTCGTAGAACGCCGCGGCCGCCGCGTCCTTCGCCGCCTGCGCGTCCGCGCGCTGGCCCTCGCCACGGCCCCAGCCCCAGCGGCGCGTGCCTCCGCCGGCGAAAGCGGCGGGCAGGGGCGCGGCGAACGTCGCGGCGAAGAGGGCCACGGGCAGCAGTGCGAGCCCGGCCGTCTCCCGGGCCGCGGCGGCCACCGCCGCCCGCGTCCGTCCGGCCCCCGCGGAGCGCAAACGGCGGCGTGCCGGTCGTACGGACTGCGCGATGGTCGCCGTCACTTGCCCTCTCCCGATGGATCGCCCCTGGCCCGGAGGGCCATTCTCCCACCCGCCGGGGGCGAACACACAGGACGGTCAGCCCGCCGCGACGACCTGCACCTCGCCGTTGTTGCTGCTCCCGGAGACCGTGTGCCGGCTGGCGTCGTCCCGGGGGACGTCCACCTTCGTACTGCCGTTGCCGCTGTGCACGTCGACCTTGTACGGGGCACGCGGGAGCTCGATGCGGGTGCTGCCGTTGTGGTTGACCGTCCTCACCTGGTCCGGGACCTGCTTCAGCGCGATCCGGATGCTGCCGTTGCCGGAGCGGGCCCTGACCTGGCGGGCGCCGCTGCCGGTGGCGGTCACGGTGCCGTTGGTGCTGGAGAGGTCGAGGGCGCCCGTGGCGCCGGTCACCCGGACCTCGCCGTTGCCGGAGGAGATCTTCAGGTCCGTCTCGAAGCCGCGCGCGGTGACCCCGCCGTTGCCGTCCTTCACGGTGACCTTGACCCCGCGGGGCACCTCGATCCGGTGCTTCGACTGGCAATTGGAGCTGATCCCCGAGCAGTGCAGGCGCAGCTTCAGGGTGGACCCGTCCATCTCCCAGGTGCTCTTGGAGGACCCGCCGATGGTCCACCCGGTGAACCACCGGGTCACCTTGACGTCCTTGCCGTCACCGGGCACGAGCTCCAGCGGGGAGTCGTCCGAGTCCACGGTCAGCTCCTGCCCGGAGAACGCGAACGCCCGGTCCTCGGGCTTGGCGTCGTCCAGGTCCGAGTTCCCGCACCCGGCCACGGCGACTCCGGCGAGCAGCACCCCACCGGCGACGAGGGACAACCGGGCGGTGCGACGCGTACGGGAATTCACGGTGACTCCATAAGAGCAGGTCAGGGCTGTGCGGGCGGCTCTTACGCTACGGAGTGGCGACCGAGCCGGGAATGAAGCCGGCCACCGGATCGGGGGTGGGGATATCCCCCGCCCCCTCCGCCCTGGTTTGCGGCGACCGGCCGGTGTCCATGTAGGCTGTCCATTCGTTCCCGGGCGCATAGCTCAGCGGTAGAGCGCTGCTCTTACAAAGCAGATGTCGGCGGTTCAAATCCGTCTGTGCCCACCAGCGCGAAGGCCTCCAGTCGATCTTGGCTGGGGGCCTTTGACATCCGCGGATGACGGCGACGGTGAGCCTGGGGACGGGGCCGGAGCGCGGGCGTCGGCTCCGGAGGATCAGCCCCGGAAGAGGGGGATCCCTTTCATGTCGAGCCACGCGCCGTAGGCCGGGCTCCTGGACGCCGCCTCCGTGTAGGCCGCCTCCAGGTCGGTGAAGAGCGCGTCGAGTTCGGGCAGGGGGAGGGCGCACGCGCGGGCGGCCAGGGAGAGCTCGGCGGTCAGGGGGTCGCCGTGCAGGGGGCGGACGACCGTGCCGGGGGGCGGTTCCGCCGTGGGCTGGCAGGGGCGTACGGCCTCGCCGGAGGCGACCAGGTCGGCGGCGGTGGTGTTGTCGCGGACGTGGATCAGCCGGGGGTCGAGGCCGATGCCCGCGAAGGCCCGGCACAGCGCGGCCCATTCGTGATCGGCGGTCGGGTCCACGATCCAGGAGTCGGCGGCGAGTTCGGCCAGCTTCACCACCGGCCGGGCCGCCGCGGGGTGCCCGGCGGCGAGGGTGACGAACTTCGGTTCCCGCGCGGTGAGTACACGCCGCTCGACCCCGGCGGGCACGGCCAGCGGGAAGCCCTCGGTCTCGTGCACGAAGGCCACGTCGAGCTGATTGGTGGCGAGCAGTTGGAGCAGAGTGTTCGCCGATACCTCTATATGGATGGTGATATCCGTATCGGGCAGCCGCTCGTGGAGGCGGCGCAGCCACCCCGTCACCACCCGGCTGCCGACGCTGCCCACCCGCAGCCGCTCACCGCCCGCGCACACGGCGGCATTTCGCGCGGCCGTCACCAGGGCCGCCATCTCGGCGACGATGGGCCGCGCGCGCAGCAGCACGGTGTGGCCGAGCGGGGTGGGGCGGCTGCCCGTCTGGCCGCGGGTGAAGAGGAGGCCGCCGATGGCCCCTTCGATGCGCCGGAGTTGAGTGGTCAGCGAGGGCTGTGTCATGCCGAGCTGGAGCGCGGCCTTCCGCACACTTCCGGTGTCGGCAATGGCGCAAAGCGCGCGCAGATGCCTGACCTCGAGCTCCACGGGGGGAGCATAACTGCACCTCGCATGTCACACCAGGCACAGCGGGGGCAGGGTAGGTGATTGGACGGAGCTATGGCCAGTTGGCATCATCCGCACCACTGATTACTCGTCAGAGACTGCCCGGGACCAACAGTTCACCGATGCCCCGGCCGACCCACCACCATGCGGCCAGGGCTCTCGGAACGAATGGAGTCCCCCACATGAACCGCTCCACCATGGTGCTCTCGGCGGCCCTCGGTCTCGGTCTGGCGGCGGCGCTGTCCGTCCCCGCCACCGCGGCACCCGTGGCCGAAGGATCGCACGCAGTCACGTCGTCGTCGTACGTCGGCTCGGCGGCAGAGCAGGCGGGCAACAAGGCGTTCTTCGAGGCCGTGATGAAGTCCGCGAAGGCGAAGGCCGCCAAGTCGCCGGGCCTGAAGACGGTCACGGTCACCTACGACCCCAGCAACGCGCCCAGCTTCCAGCAGGAGATAGCGAACGCCGCGCAGATCTGGAACAGCTCCGTCCGTAACGTCCAGTTGCGGGCGGGCGGCAACGCCGACTTCTCGTACTACGAGGGCAACGACTCCCGCGGCTCGTACGCCCAGACCGACGGCCACGGGCGCGGCTACATCTTCCTCGACTACCAGCAGAACCAGCAGTACGACTCCACCCGCGTCACCGCGCACGAGACCGGGCACGTGCTCGGGCTGCCCGACCACTACCAGGGTCCGTGCAGCGAGCTGATGTCCGGTGGCGGCCCCGGCCCGTCCTGCACCAACCCCTACCCGAACACGCAGGAGAGAAGCCGCGTCAACGCGCTGTGGGCCAATGGCCTGACGGCGTTCGACAAGGACGCCTTCGCCAAGGTCCACTGACCCGGCCGAGGTCCCGGTGACCTCCGGCAGGTGATCGTCCAGCGGTCCGGTTCCCCGTGGAGCCGGGCCGCTGCGCCGTTCCCGGGCGCCGCCCGCCCGCGGAGGGCGCATACTGAAGACAATGACGAAGCCAGCAGCGCACCGACGGTTCCTGCCCACCAGCCCCTTCAACGTTCCCACCGCTCCGGCCCCGGTGAAGCACTTCACCGTAGGCGACCGGGTGACCCACGACCGCTACGGCCTCGGCCGGGTCATCGGTGTCGAGGAGGACGTCGCCGTGCTCGTCGACTTCGCCTCCCGGCAGGAGCGCATCCCCGGCCCGTACACCAAACTGACCAAGCTCTGAGCGTGGCGGAGGCCCCGCGGGAGCGTCTCGCCGCGGGGTGCCCGCTCATGGAGAGCAGGCTCGTGAAGAGCCCGCTCACGGGGAAAGCGCTCACGAGGACGGCGTAAGCACGCCCGTACCGATGCGGAACACCCGCCTCGGTCCGTTGGCGTGTCCGCGTACGGCCGGTGCCGTAGCGGGCCCTACCGCGCCTGTGCCTCGCGGTGGCGGGGGTGCTTCACGACGAACGCGGCGCCCAGTCCCGCCGCGAAGAGGGCGAAGAAGGAGACGGCCGTGCCGAGCCAGGTGGCGCCCAGCCACTGGCCGCCGAAGTAGCCCAGGCTCACGCTGTACGCCGCCCAGGTCAGCCCCGCCAGCGCCGACCACGGCAGGAACTCCGCCGCCCTGCGGTGCATGACGCCCGCGCCGAGGCTGACGACCGACCGGCCGGCGGGCGCGAACCGGGCGACGACCACCAGCGGGCCGCCGCCGCGCAGCAGCGCCGTGCCGAGCTTGGCCTGGGCGGCGGTGAGGCGGCGGGAGCGGGCGATGGCGCGGTCGAAGCGGTCGCCGCCGCGCCAGGCGAGGCGGTAGGCAACCATGTCGCCGAGCACCGAGGCCGTCGCCGCGCACATCACGAGTGCGAACATCTCGGGGAAGCCCGCGTGACCGTGGGCGGCGTCACCGACCGCGTCGGCGGCGGAGCCCGCGGCCGTCGTGGCGGCGGTGATCACCAGCACGCCGCTGGGCAGCACGGGCAGGAAGACGTCGAGGAGCACGGAGATCCCGACGATCACATACATCCATGGGGTGTCGGCCAAGGCCCCCAACTGCTCCAGCACGTCCTGATCTCCCGGTACGGTCCCCCGCCGCGACGTCGCAGGGGAGCGGCAGGGGCGGCCTTCACAACCGCACAGCGTACGCCTGGGACTCCTGTGACATGAGCGCGGGGGGCGGCGATGTCGCCGGAATCACGTGCGTCGCCGGACGGCCCGGACCCGGCTGAGCCCAGCCGGATCCGGGCCGCCGGGTCACCGGGTGCGGCGGAAGAGCCGGTCCAGGGAAATGGCGCCGGGGCCGGTGAAGACGAGCAGCAGGAACGCCCACGCGAACATCGCGGACGCCTCGCCGCCGTTCTGGATCGGCCACAGGGCCATGCTCTGGTGCACGTCGAAGTACGCGTACGCCATCGAGCCGGAGGAGATCAGGGCCGCGCTGCGGGTGCCGGCGCCCAGCAGCACGAGGACACCGCCGACGAGCTGGATGGCGGCCGCGTACCAGCCGGGCCAGGTGCCCGCCTCGATCGTGCCGCCGACGCCCGCGGCGCCGCCGAGGACGCCGAAGAGGGACGCGGCGCCGTGGCAGGCGAAGAGCAGGCCCACCACGACGCGGAACGCCGAGAGGGCGTAGGGCCGGGCGGCGTCGAGCCGGTCGGTGAGCGTCGCGGCCTGGGCCGTGGAGCCGGCGGCGGTGCCGGCGGGCGCGGCGGAAGGGGCGGTGGTGGGGGGCATCGCGGAATGACTCCTCGTGTCGGGGACAGGAACGCCGAGGAGCACAGGTTAGGTACACCTAATCGATACTTGCAAGTTCAAGTTCTTGTGGCGTCGACCCCGATGACCACCCGCGACACGTTCGCAGCACGGCCCGCGCCACCGCGTCGGCGTCCGCGAGCGTCACCGAATTCACACCCGGACGGGCGCCCGCCGCCGTCACCCAGCGCACCCCTTCCGTCGGCACGCCCACCGCGAACCGGCGCGGATGCGCCCGCCCCCGCGCGTCGATCAGCCGGTACGGGCTCGGCGTGACGTCCAGGCCGCCCGTCACATGGGAGCCCACCCGGTGTGCCCGGCACTGTCCCGTCCGCAGCAGTCCGGCCAGCAGGGCGTCCCCGGTGCGCCGCACGTCCGGCGCCGGTAATCGCGCCTCGATGACGGTCGTCACGGACACCGTCGAACCGGGGACCACCGCCGAGCGCGCGGTGAAGACGCCCGGTGTGTCCGTCGCCACCTCCAGCCCCGGGCCCAGCACCTCCAGCACGCCCGCCTCGATCAGCGCGGCCGTCTCCTCGATGCGGCGGCGGGGCGGGCCGATCGACAGGAAGGCGTTCAGCGGCGTGTACCAGCCGTCGAGGTGCTCCCGGTGCGAGGCGCCGGCCAGCCCGCCGTGGTCGACGATCTGCCGCAGCTCGTTGCGCAGGTCGCGCAGCACGTCCAGCGCCGCCTTGGCCGGGCCGCTGACGTTGCCCGCGCGGGCCCGGGCCGCGTCCTCGCGCAGGTACGCCAGCAGCCAGGCGCGGAAGTCCCGCCGCCCCTCGAAGCGCCGCTCGCCGTACGGCCGGGCCACCGCCGCCCAGTCCCAGCGGTCGGCGGGCGCGACGCCGAAGCCGTCGAGCACGTCCCGTACGGCCTCGGGGTCCCGGGTGAGCGCCGCCGTGAGGAAGCGGTCGCGGAACCGGTCGGCGGGCAGCCCGCTGCCCTCCAGCAGCGTCGTGTAGTGCACCGCCTCGACCTCGGCGGCCACCAGCGGCCACACCTCGGCCAGGAAGTCCGGCGCGTCACCGGAGGCCGCGCGCTTGCGGAACCCGTCGATGACCTGCGGAGTCAGCAGCAGCGGGGTGTGCCGGGCGTACGCGCCCTTCTGGTTGTCGCCGCGCGCCTGGTAGGGCACACCGCGCCGCGACCCCGCGTACAGCCGGGGCTCCCGCCCCGACGGGTGGTAGACGAGCCCGCCGTCGCGCGCGGTGAAGGTGCCGCCGCGGCCGGTCGTGAGCAGCGCGAGGTGGTCGAAGAAGTTCAGCCCCAGACCGCGCAGGAGCACGGCCTCGCCGGGGCGGACGCCGTCGAGGTCCACGTCGGCGGGGTTGGCGGGCGGGACGTGCCGCAGTCCGTGGCGGGCGGCGTACGCGGCGAACCGGGCCTCCTCCCCGCTCGGGGCCGCGGGCAGATGCCCCTGGGCGAGGACCACGGCACAGAGCCCGCGCAGCGTGCGGCCGGTGTCGAGGGTCAGGCTCTGGAACGGGGGCCGCTCGTCCACCAGGCGTACGGCCTTCGCCCGGTGCACCCGGACCGTCACGTTCTCCGGCGCGGTCCGCACCGTCCGCGCGAAGGCCCACGCCAGATAGCGCCCGTAGCAGGCGCGCGTCGGATAGTCGTCCGGGCCGATGCGCCCGCCCGCCCACGCGTGCAGGCTCGGCCCGGGGCGTATCGGACCTGCGCACTCCACGCTGTCGTCGGTGAACACCGTGACCTGCGAGGCCACGGTGTTCATCAGCAGCTCCGCGGGCTGGTCGACGCGCCACACGCTGCCCGCCCCCGGCGGCGCGGGGTCGACCACATGGACCGTCAGCCGGGCGCGCGGGGCGAGTTCGGGCGCCGAGGCGCAGATCCGCTCCAGCACGCCGGCCCCTCGCGGGCCCGCGCCGACGACGGCTATCGCATGGTGCGCCACGGTGCTCTCCCGGGGGCCGAGGGCGACAAGGTCGGCCCATCATGGCGTCGGGTCGAAGCACGTCGAACGGATTCCTCGGTTCACCGGAAGCGGGCCCGTGGGTGGTGGTTGACTTACCCCTTCCGAGTGAATCGGGCGTGGCGCCGCACGGGGCGGGGAAGTCCTCGGTCTGTCCTCAACTTCCCTTCCTTGCAAAGGAGTCCGCATGCGGCGACTCATCGCTGTCGTCCACGGGGTCGCGGCGTGGTTCGGCTTCTCGGGGAGGCGGTGAGGGCCCGGCCCGTCAGCAGCCGCCCAGCACCTTCTCCATCGCGTTCTTCTCCGCCGGGTCCACGCTCAGCTTGTAGTAGTGCTTCACCGTCACCCACATCTCGACGTACGTGCACCCGTAGGACTTCAGCGGCGGCATCCACTGCGCCGGGTCCTTGTCGCCCTTCGCCTGGTTCACCCGGTCGGTGACCGCGATCAGCTGAGGCCGGGTCAGGTCGTTGGCGAAGGCCTGCCGCTGGGCCGTGGTCCACTTGGCTGCCCCCGACCGCCACGCCTGCGCGAGCGGCACGATGTGGTCGATGTCGACGCTCTGCGCGTCGGTCCAGGTCGCGCCGTCGTACGCGGAGTGCCAGGTGCCGGACACCGCCGCGCACTTGCCGTCCTGCTTCACGTTGTCGCCGTCGCGCTGGAGGACGACCTCGCGGGTGTTGCACTCCCCGTGCTGCGTGATCCAGTGCGGGAACTTGGCGCGGCTGTAGCCGTCCATCGACCCCTCGGCCTGCACGCTCAGCTCGCCCAGATACGTGCGAGCCGTCGCGGCGTCCGCCGGGGCAGGCGGCGCGGCCTGCGCGGCGGGACCGCCCAGGACGAGCGAGCCGACCAGCGCGGCGAGCCCGCCGGCGACGGCGGCGCGACGCGCGTAGACGTTGCACAGGGAAGTGGGGGTACGCATTCCGGGCATGGGAACTCCCTTGGTGGGGGGTGACGGCCGGTCAGGTGCGGCCATGATTGCGACGGCCGGTTTCCGTGGGGTGTTGGCCAGGTAACAGCGTGGCGACGCGGCCATGTCAACGCAAGAGGTTGCGGACGTGAAGTTGATCCTGGCGGGCAGTCATGGACCCTGCAATCAGGGCGAGTTCGAGTCGCCCGGAATCCCCTCCGGCGGTGGAGGGAAACCGCCGCGCGGCGGTGGTGCGGGAGCGACACCACCCGCGGCGCCGGCCACGGACTCCGCCGCCCACCGCCTATGGTGAGACGTGCTCGCCGCCGCAGCCCTGCTGCCCGTCAACGCCACTCTCGGCGCCGTACTCGCCGCCCTGCTCGTCGCCGCCGTGGGGGTCGCCGCCCTCGCCCACCTGGCCGACGGCCGGGAGCGCGGCTATGCCCGCGCGATCGCCGTCGCGGGACTGCGCGCCGCCGCCCAACTGGCCGTCGTCTCCGCGCTGATCGGCTGGGTGGTCCACGCCCTGCCGCTGCTGCTGTGCTTCGTCCTGCTGATGTTCGCGGTGGCCGTACGGACGGCCGGGCGCCGCGTCACGGACAACGCCACCTGGTGGTGGGCGGCCGTGCCGATCGGCGCGGGAGTGCTGCCGGTGGTGGTGACGCTGCTGCTCACCGGGCTCGTCCCGGTCAAGGGCATCGCCCTGATCCCCATCGCGGGCATCCTCATCGGCGGCGCGCTGACGGCCACTGTCCTCGCGGGGCGGCGCGCGCTGGACGAGCTGCGCACCCGGCACGGCGAGGTGGAGGCGGGGATGGCGCTCGGTCTGCTCGACCGCGAGGCGCGGCTGGAGATCGCCCGCCCGGCGGCCTCCGACGCGCTGCTGCCGGGCCTGGACCAGACGCGCACGGTGGGGCTCGTCACCCTCCCGGGTGCCTTCGTGGGCATGCTGCTGGGCGGGGCCTCGCCGACGCTCGCGGGGGCGGTGCAGCTGTTCGTGCTGGTCGCGCTCATGGCCGTACAGGCGGTGGCCGTCGCCGTCACGCTGGAGCTGATCGCGCGGGGCGTGCTGCACCGGGAGCCGTCGCCGGGCGGGCGCCGGTGGCCCGGTTTCAAGCGATCACGTACCCTGAACGGAGCAGAAGGGGAGTAGCTCTTCGCCGGACCGTCGACATACTGCTGGGTCACACCAGCCGGCGCCCGGAGGCAGACGGAAGTCTTCCGTAGGCCAGCGAGACCTTCGGCCGCAGTGTCCATGACGCTGCCGTGCCGAAGCGACCCCTGAATTCCCGCAGGTCTCTCGGTACGGCAGTCCGACCCACCGAGGAATTGTCCTGTGTTCAGCTTCACCGTCGCCGCCCTGGTCTTCGGCGTGATCTTCCTTGCCGAGCTTCCCGACAAGACGGCCCTCGCCTCCCTGATGCTCGGGACCCGCTACCGCGCCTCGTACGTCTTCGCGGGCGTCGCGGCCGCCTTCCTCGTCCACGTCGTCCTGGCGATCGCCGCGGGCAGCCTGCTGACGCTGCTCCCGCACCGGATCCTCCAGGTGATCGTCGGCCTCGCCTTCCTCGCGGGCGCGGCCGTGCTCCTCTTCAAGAAGGACGACGGCGAGGAGGAGATCGCCAAGCCCGCCGACCAGTCCTTCTGGAAGGTCTCCGGCGCGGGCTTCATGCTGATCCTGGTCGCGGAGTTCGGCGACCTCACCCAGATCATGACCGCGAACCTCGCCGCCCGCTACGACGACCCCGTCTCGGTCGGCGTGGGCGCCACGCTGGGCCTGTGGGCGGTGGCGGGCCTCGGCATCGTGGGTGGCCGCACGCTGATGAAGTACGTCCCCCTGGCCCTGATCACGAAGATCGCGGCCCTGGTGATGCTGGCCCTGGCGGGCTTCAGCTTGTACGAGGCGGCGGCGGGCTGACGGGTCTCCTGGCCGGTCTCGGGGCCTGAAGTCTCAGGCCCCGCCACGGTGAGGGCTTCCGAGCGGGTGGGCGTGCTCGCGTCGTACGCCGAGCCGGATATGACGATTTCGTCATACACCGCGGATATGGCGACTCCTCCGCAGCAAGAGATCTACAAGCACCTGCGTGCCTTCGCCGAGCACTTCACGCCGCCCCCGCCGTTCAGCCCCCACGTCGAGATCAGCGACGGCCAGATCATCATGATGATGAGCCCGGCGGGCCGTCACGGCCTGGCGGCCTTGCGCATCGAGCGTCAGCTTCAGCCGCAGTTGCCGGACGGCATCGTGGCCACGACCTCCGGTGACATCGAGGAAGCGGGTCTGGGGCAGCTGCGGCGTCCCGACGTTCTCGCTCTTCCCGAGGCGGCCATGGACACCGACAGCGCGATCAGCCCCCGTGCGCTCCTCGCGGCTGTCGAGATCGTCTCCCCCTCGAACCCCGAGAACGACTACGAGAGCAAGCTGCACCACTATCCGCGGCTCGGCATTCCGCACTACCTGATCGTCGATCCGCGCGACGGCACGTGCGTGCACCACTGGGCCATCGGTTCGCGGGAGGGAATTCCCGTGTACGAGGCCCGTGTTCCCTATGTCTTCGGCGACAAGATCCCGATCGGGGAGTGGGGCATCGACACCGGCGAACTGCCGCGCTACAGCCAGGACGCGCGTTGACCGCCGCCGATCTCTTGCGCGCCCGGCGGGTGGCGCTGGGGCTCTCGCAGTTGGAGCTCGCGGCTCGTGCGGGGACCGGGCAGGCGTTCATCTCGCGGGTCGAGTCCGGGAAGGTGGTCCCGACCATTCCCGTACTTCAGCGGCTGGCGGCCGCGCTGGAGTGCGACGTGGTCCTGGACTTCTCGCCGCGCCCGTGACCTCTGCGGGGCCACGCGACTCCGCTCAGCCCCCCACGTGCAGCGCGATCCCGCCCTCCGCGAGCGCCTCGACCCGTACGTGCGTCAGGTCCGGCACCGCCACGTCCGGGCCGTGGGCCGCCGCGCGCGGGCCGATGCCCACGACGCGCATGCCGGCCGCCTTGCCCGCCGCGATGCCCGCCTCGGAGTCCTCGAAGACGACGCAGTCCGCGGGGCCGAAGCCGAGGTGGGCGGCGCCCTTGAGGAAGCCCTCGGGGTCCGGCTTGCTCGCGCCCACGGATTCCGCGGTGATCCGCACCCGCGGCATCGGGAGCCCGGCCGCGCCCATGCGGGCCTCGGCGAGGCCGCGGTCGGCGGAGGTGACCAGGGCGTGCGGGAGGGAGGCGAGGGCGGCCATGAAGGCCGGGGCGCCGGGGACCGGCACGACGCCGTCGACGTCGGCGGTCTCGGCCGCGAGCATGCGGCGGTTGTCGGCGTGGTTGAGCTCCATGGGGCGGTCCGGGAGGAGGACGGCCATGGTCGCGTAGCCCTGGCGGCCGTGCACGACCTTCATCACCGCTTCGGCGTCCAGGCCCTGCTCGTCCGCCCAGGCCCGCCAGCAGCGCTCGACCACGGCGTCGGAGTTGACGATCGTGCCGTCCATGTCCAGCAGGAGGGCGCGGGCCGTCAGGGTGGTCGTGGTGGGGGCGTTGGCCGGCATCGGCGACTCCAGAGCGCGGGAGGAAGACAAGCGGCTCCGCCCGCCGGTCAGGGAATACGAGCGGAGCCACTTTGTTCCCTAACGATACAAAAAGTCCGGCGGAACTCCAACAGCCCAGGTCCAGCCTTGATCGCGGCAGAGGTCGCGATGCCAATGGCCTACCCCGGCGGGCCGGGCGGCCCGATCCGGAACACGATGGGACGAAGACACCAGGAAAGAGCCGTGCCGGCCGCCCCGGACCGGGCAGCCGCACCCGAGCGCCATCGAAGTCGCACCCAGGAGCCAGCGCATGGCGGACGAGACCCCGGGCCCCTCCGTGGCCGCCGCGGAGCCCGTGCCCGTACCCGGCCAGGGGCAGCCCCGGCGCACCGTGCTCGTCGCGATCGGCGCGCTGCTGCTCGGCATGCTGCTGGCGGCCCTGGACCAGACGATCGTCTCCACCGCGCTGCCCACCATCGTCAGCGACCTCGGCGGCCTCGACCACCTCTCCTGGGTCGTCACCGCCTATCTGCTCGCGTCCACGGCCGCGACCCCGTTGTGGGGCAAGCTCGGCGACCAGTACGGGCGCAAGAAGCTCTTCCAGACGGCCATCGTCATCTTCCTGATCGGCTCCGTGCTGTGCGGGCTCGCCCAGGGGATGGGCGAGCTCATCGCCTTCCGCGCGCTGCAAGGGCTGGGCGGCGGCGGGCTGATGGTGCTGTCGATGGCGATCGTCGGCGACATCGTGCCACCGCGCGACCGCGGCCGCTACCAAGGGCTGTTCGGCGCCGTCTTCGGCGGTACGAGCGTGCTCGGCCCGCTGCTCGGCGGCCTCTTCGTCGACCATCTGAGCTGGCGCTGGGTCTTCTACATCAACCTGCCCATCGGCGTCGTCGCGCTCGGCGTCATCGCCGCCGTCCTGCACATCCCGGTCCGCCGCACCCCGCACCGCATCGACTACCTCGGCACCTTCCTCATCGCCGCCGTCGCCACCTGCCTGGTGCTGATGACCTCGCTCGGCGGCGTCACCTACCCCTGGTCGTCCTGGCAGGTCATCGGCCTCGGCGTGCTGGGCGTGGCCCTGCTGGTGCCGTTCGTGCTCGTGGAGCGGCGCGCGGCGGAGCCCGTCCTGCCGCTGAAGCTGTTCCGGATCCGGACGTTCTCGCTCTGCTCCGTGATCGGCTTCGTCGTCGGCTTCGCGATGTTCGGCTCCATGACCTATCTGCCGACCTTCCTCCAGGTCGTGCAGGGCGTCTCGCCCACGCTGTCGGGCGTGCACATGCTGCCGATGGTGGCGGGCATGCTGATCTCCTCCACCGCCTCCGGACAGATCGTCAGCCGCACCGGCCGCTACAAGATCTTCCCCATCGCCGGCACCGGCCTGACCGCCATCGGCCTGCTCCTGCTGCACCGGCTGGATCCGGCCAGCAGCACGGCCGAGATGAGCGGCTACTTCTTCGTGTTCGGCTTCGGGCTCGGCCTCGTCATGCAGGTGCTCGTCCTGATCGTGCAGAACTCCGTGGGCTACGCGGACCTCGGCGTCGCCACCTCCGGCGCCACCTTCTTCCGGTCCATCGGCGCCTCCTTCGGCGTCTCCATCTTCGGCACGATTTTCACCAACATGCTCGGCCCCCGCATCGCCGACGCCCTCGCCGGCACACACCTGCCGCCCGGCGTCACCCCCGAGCACCTCAAGGCCGACCCGCGCGCGGTCGCCACGCTGCCCGCCGGGGTGCGGGCCGGGGTGCTCGACGCCTACTCCGCGTCGATCACCGACGTCTTCCTCTACGCCGTCCCCGCCGTACTCGTGGCCTTCGCCCTCGCCTTCCTCCTGCGCGAGGAGCCGCTGCGGGGCAGCGTCACCGCGCCCGACACCAGCGAGGTCCTCTCCAGCAACCCCGTCGAACGCACCTCCCGCGAGGAGTGCGCCCGCGCGCTCTCCCTCCTCGGCAGCCGCGAGGGCAAGCGCCGGGTCTACGAGGAGATCACCGAACGAGCGGGCCTCGACCTCCACCCCGCCGCGAGCTGGATGCTGCTGCGCATGAACCGCTACGGCTCCGCCGAACCCGCCCTGCTCGCCGAGCGCGTCGACATCCCGCTGCGCATCATCACCGAGGCCGCACGGCAGTTGGAGACCCGCGGCCTCGCCGTACGCGAAGGACTCCCGCTGATCCTCACCCCCAAGGGCCGCGACGTCGCCGGACGCCTCTTCCGCGCCCGCGAGGAATCACTCGCCGAACTCCTGGGCGACTGGTGGTCCAAGGACCGCCCCACCGACCTCCACCGCCTCGTGACCGAACTCAACGCGGAACTCTGCGGCTCGGACTCGGAACAGCCCCACAACGGCCCGGCGAAAAGGGACCATGACCCACGGCGGTGAGCACCCCGACATCCCGCGAGCAGCGCGTCGCCGACCGTACGGATCAGGACAGTTGTGGGAACTTGTCAGGTGACCCGGGGGTGGCCTGCGTCTGTCCCTCAGGACTCGGTAAGGTCTCAAACAGCCCTACGAGGGTGACTGATCTGGGCGACCGGAGAAGGGGCGGCGCGTGGCGAATGCGCAGAGGGCCGGGCTCGGGAGACCCCCGAGGGCGGGGTCGCGGACGGCGCTGGCCCTGGGCGCGCTGTGGCTGCTCGCGGGAGTGCTGGCCGTCCGTCAGGCCGCGGTGGTGCTGCGGCTCCCCCCGGAGCGCCGGCTGACCGACCTCGAACGGTGGATCGGTGACAACGGTGTCCTCCATGTGAAGGGTTCGCTGTACGACACCGACAAGTTCACCGGTACCCCCTTAGCGGGACTCGTGCTCAAACCCCTGACCAAGGCCGCCGAACACAGCCTCGGCATCGGCTGGACCCTCGGCACCCTCCTGCTCGTCGTCGCCCTCGCCCTGGTCGCCGCCCGCTCGCTGCCCGCCCCCGTCAGCCGCCGCACCGCCCTGCTCGCCGCCCCCGCGGCGATCATCCTGGCCGTGCTGTCGCTGCCCGTGCGCAACACCTTCACCCTCGGCCAGACCAGCATCATCCCCGTGCTGCTGGTGCTCCTCGCGTGCTGCCTGCCGCGCCTGGCCCGCGGCTCCGGCGTCGTCCCCGGCGTGCTCGTCGGTCTCGCCGCCGCGCTCCAGCCCGCCGTGCTGCTCTTCGCCGTGCTGCTCTGGCTGACCGGGCGCCGCCGCGCCGCCGTCACCTCCGGCCTCGCCTTCGCCCTCGGCACGGCCGCGGCCTGGGCGGCCATGCCGGACGACTCGTGGACGTACTGGGTCCACCACCTCGCCGGAGCCGGCCTCGGCGAGGCGCCCGACGGGCTCGCCAACCAGTCCCTGCACGGCCTGCTGCTGCGCATCGGCCTGCGCGGCCCCGCCGAACTCGCCCTCTACGCCCTGCTCGCGCTCACCGTCACCGTGCTCGGCCTGCGCCGCGCCACCCGCTACGCCCGCGACGGCCAGCTGCTCCTGGCCACCGCCCTCACCGGCTGCGTCGCGGTCGCCGTCTCGCCCACCGCCTGGCAGCACCAGCAGCTGTGGATCCTGCTCGCCGTCGTCGGCCGGGTCGGCAAGCGCCGCGCCGACCGGCTCGTATGGCCCGTCATGGTCGTCCTCGTGATGACCCTGACCAGCACGGTCCTCATGCCCGACAACCCCGTCCTGCGGCCCGTCGGCGACAACGCGCCGCTGCTCGCCGCGATCGTCGCCGCCTGCGCGGTGCCCTTCCTCCTGCGGACGTCACCGCTGTGGGACCGCCCGGAGCCGACGCCGGCCACCGAGCCGCAGCCGGGGCGCTTCTCCTGGGTGCCGCTGTTCCACTTCTGGAAGCGGCCGCTGTCCCGGCCGAACGTCTTCCTGGAGCTGATGCTGATACGGGTCGGCTATTTCGGCTACTCCTTCATCCGCGGCAGCGCGCCCGACGAGCGCTCCGTCGCGGAGGCCCACGGCCGGCAGATCCTCGGCGCCGAGGAGTTCCTGCACATCGACGTCGAGCACGGCTTCAACCACTTCGTGGCGAGCGCCCACTGGCTGGCCGACAGCATGGACTACTACTACGGCACCTTCCACTTCCTGGTGCCGGTCTCCCTGCTCGTCTATCTCTACGTGCGCCGCCCCGGCACCTACCGCTGGGCCCGCACGGCGCTGTCCATCGCGACGCTGCTGGCGCTCATCGGCTTCTGGGCCTACCCGCTGGCCCCGCCGCGCCTGATGCCGGGCCGCGGCTTCATCGACACCGCCAACGGCCCGCAGGACCTCTCCAACCCCGACTTCGGCGCGCTCACCGAGCTCTCCAACCAGTACGCCGCCATGCCCTCGCTGCACATCGGCTGGTCCCTGTGGTGCGGCATCGTGATCGCCGCGGTGGCGCCCAAGGGGTGGATGAGATGGCTGGGCATGCTCTATCCGCTGATGACCCTCTCGGTCATCGTCGGCACCGCCAATCACTACCTTCTGGACGCGGTCGGTGGCGCGCTCGTGGTCACCGCGGGCTTCGCCGTCCAGTACGTGCTGACCGGGCCCGGCCGGAAGGCCCTGGGGAAGGTGCCGGGGGCGCGGGGCGCGAGCGACGCGCCGGCCGCCCCGGAGCCGACGGAACCGGCGCGGACCACGGGCTGAACTCCCGCTCCCGCGCCGGTCGTCGGGGCGGTGTCCGTCAGCTGCTCACGGTGATCTGCGAGGACGGGTCGGTCGCGTCCGTGATGTCGTAGGTGGCGTTGAAGAGCGACGACGTGGTGGCGGTCGGGCAGCCGAAGCCGCCGGTGACCTTCACCGGCGCCGGGCCGTCGGTGACGACGAGCTGCGACGGGGCACCGTTGTCGAAGGTGGCCGCGAGGTTCGCCGCCGCGTCGGGCGCCGCGGTCACCGTGCAGCTGACCAGCCCGGTGGTCTGTACGACCAGGCCGCCGGTGGGGATGGTCAGGGTGGCCGTCGTCGGCGTGCCGTACTGCATGGCCACGCTCCAGGCGCCGGACGTGGTGACCGTCGCGCTCACGCCTGCCTGGCTGGTGGTGCAGGAGGAATACGTGGGCGAGTTGAGGCCGCTGACGACCGGGCCGGCGTCGTTGTGGTTGGCGGGGGCGGCGGGTATCTGGTTGTTCGCGTCGCCGCCGCCCGCGGTGGGCTGCGAGCCGGAGACCGCGCAAGTGACGACCACGGGGCCGAGCTGGAAGGTGGCCTTGCCGTTGAGCGTGGCCGCGAAGTAGTGACCGGCGGGGGCGATGGTCGTCGACCCGGCGTCGTCGGCGGTGTGCGCGCCCGCGCTCCCGGCGAGGACGAGCCCGGAGGCAAGAGCGAGCCCGGCGCCGGACGCGAGCAGGGCACGGGAGCGGAGTCTACGAGCGGTCATCGGAACTCCTCTGGTGCGGAAGGTGGGGACGGGGCTGGTGGTCGACATACGACTGCCCCGGGCCGGGCCCCGGTGACGGCTCGGCGGGAACCCAGGGCTTGATCTCGGGGTTGGGCCCGGCGGGCGGCCGGGTCGCCTCCGGCCGGGTCGCCTCCGGCGGGGTCGCCTCCGGCGGGGGAGCGGTCGGGGGTGCTTCGGGTGGGGAGGTCTTGGGGTGGGTTGCCTCCGGTGGGGTCGCCTTCGGCGAAGGGGCGGACCGGGTCGCGTCCGGTGGGGCTGCCTCTGGCCGGGTCGCCTCTGGCGTAGCCGTCTCCGGCGGGGGAGCGGTCGGAGTCGCCTCCGGCGGGGCCGTCTCCGGCGTGGGGACGGGCGGGGTCGCGTCGGGCCGGGGCGCCTGCGGCGGGGGAGCGGTCGGGGTGTCGCTCGGGTCGGTACGGGTGTCGGGTTGTGACTCGGCCGGTGAGTGGCCCGGACGCGGGCCCGTGGGTGATCCGGACTGGGCGTCCGGTGCGGGCACGGCCGGGGGTGTCGCCGGGTGCGCCGCCGGACCGCCGTGAGACCTTGCGGATCCCTGATCCCGGCCCGCGGCCGTCGGCCCGGAAGGCGCGTCGCGCTCGGGCGGCACCGGGCCTCCGGGCGCGGCCGTGCCCGAGCCACTGACGTCGCGCTCGCCGTCGGCGGGCCCCGGCTCCCCGCCCGGTCGCGCGCCCTCTCGGGGCGCACCCGGCTCCGCCGGCATTGGCTGCCAAGCGAAGATCATGCCGCCGCCGACCACGCCCAGGAGCGTGCCGATCAGGAAGCCGCCCAGGTTGGACATGACGAGCGCGGCCGCGGCGACCATGACGGTCACGATCCCGGCGAGCGTCCGGTAGTGCGGGGCGAACCACGCGCTGAGGCCCATCACGACCATGACCAGGCCCAGGAGGACCGACGGGATGCCCGCGATGCCCTGGTGCAGCATGATCTTCAGCGGGGCGAGCGGGATGGCACAGATCTCCAGGCCGGCCAGGGTGGCGAAGAGACCGCCCCAGAAGGGGCGCCCCTTGCGCCATTGGCGCCAGGCCAGCCAGGGGGGGCGTGGCGGGCGGCCGGACTCGACGCCGACCGCCACGTCAGAAGCACTCCCGCTTGCCCTTGGCGATGTCCATGCTCAGGCCGGAGAGGTTGAACGTCGCGGCATTGGTCGCCCAGGCGACCTGCTGGAGATCGGTGATGGTCACGTGGTCGGCCTGCTGGGCGAAGAGTCCCTGCATGCCCTGCGCGGACTTCGGCCCCTTGTCGAGCGTGGAGGCGTCCCGGCCGATCTCGATCTGCTTGAACTCGGCGTTGCCCCGCAGCTGCGTGGCGTCCACGAAGAGGTCCTTCGCCTTGACCGGGTCCTTGCCGCCGCCGGCCTTGAGGTTCAGCGAGACGTCGCCGATGAAGGGGATGCCGATCACCACGGACTGGCAGAGGTCCTTCAGCTCGGCCTTCTTGATGGCCGTGACGGCGACGGGCAGCAGGTCCCCGGGCTTGTCCTTGCCGACCTGGCCGTCCACGCCGCCGTACTGCGCGAAGCCCTCGCCGTCCAGGCTCTTGGCGCTGACCTTGAACTGCTGCCCCGACACGGCGAAGGAGGCCGCCAGGGCCCCGTCCGCGAGCGCGATGGCGAGCGCGGCCGTCGCCGCGAAGCCGGGCACGGCCAGCACGGCGAACTTCCGCCACCTGACGCGTCCCGTCACCTGTCTTCCTTGGGCGTCCTTCATGCGATGTCCTCTCGGAGAGCCGCGTACGAGCGGGGGAGTGGCGTGAAACGAACGTGCCTGGCCCGGAGGTGTACCCGAGAGTAAGTCCACCCGTGTCCGTCGGCAAGGTGTTGGTACGGACCGATTCAGGCCGCAGTAAAGGAAGTTGACGAGGCGTCAGCGATGTGGATCAGTCCCGCGCGTAGCGCACCCGCAGTTCCTTGATCCCGTTCAGCCACGCCGACCTCAGCCGCCGGGGCTCGCCGGCGAGTTCGATGTCCGGCAGGGTGTCGGCGATCGCGTTGAAGATCAGGTCGATCTCCAGCACGGCCAGCGACTTGCCCAGGCAGAAGTGCGGGCCGCCCCCGCCGAAGCCCAGGTGGGGGTTAGGGTCCCGGGTGATGTCGAAGACCTCGGGCCGCTCGAAGACCTCGGGGTCGTTGTTGGCGGAGGCGTAGAAGAGGCCCACCCGCTGCCCCGCCTTGATCTGCGCGCCCCCGAGCTCCGTGTCGCGCGTCGCCGTCCGCTGGAAGGAGACGACCGGCGTCGCCCACCGGACGATCTCCTCGGCCGCCGTCGCGGGCCGCTCGCGCTTGAAGAGCTCCCACTGCTCGGGATGGGTGAGGAAGGCGTGCATGCCGTGGCTGATGGCGTTGCGCGTGGTCTCGTTGCCCGCGACGGCCAGCAGCAGCACGAAGAAGCCGAACTCGTCCGAGGCCAGATTGCCCTCGTCCTCCGCGGCCACCAGTTGGCTGACGATGTCGGCGGCCGGGCACTCCTTGCGGCCGGCGGCCAGGGTCATCGCGTAGGAGATGAGCTCCATCGCGGCCGTCGCGCCGACCTCCTCGGTGATGGCCAGCTCGGGGTCGTCGTACGCGATCATCTTGTTGGACCAGTCGAAGATCCTGGCCCGGTCCTCCTGGGGGACCCCGACGATCTCGGCGATGGCCTGGAGCGGGAGTTCGCAGGCGATGTCCGTGACGAAGTTCCCGCTGCCGCCCTCCCGGGCCTCCGCGACGATCGCGCGGGCGCGCTCGCGCAGCGCGTCCTCCAGGGCCCGGATCGCGCGCGGGGTGAAGCCGCGCTGGACGATCTGGCGCACGCGGGTGTGCTCGGGCGGGTCCATGTTGAGCATGATGAGCCGCTGTACGTCGATCTGTTCGCGCTCGATGTTCTCGTGGAAGCGGATGATCGAGGTGTTGAGGGCGGCGGAGAAGAGCTCCGGGTGGGTGGAGACCTCCCTGACGTCCGCGTAGCGGGTGACCGCCCAGTAGCCGTCGTCGTCGAAGCCCGCGACGCCGTGCGGCTGGGCGTTCCACCAGACGGGCGCCGTGCGCCGCAGGGCGGCGAACTCCGGGAGCGGCACCCGCTGTTCGTAGAGGCCGGGGTCGGTGAGGTCGAACCCTTCGGGCAGCGCTGGGCAGGACATCGGCCACCACCTCCGTACGCCTGACGGTGCGTCAGGTGTGTCCCGAAGGTAGTGAGGGGGCCGTGGAGTGGCAAGGGCGGGAACGCCATCTGTTGCTCGGGTCGGGGGGTGCGCCACCCTTGCGTACCGGGGGTAGCAGTCATAAGACTGCGAACGGAAGTAGAACGCGTACCAGTTCGGCGGGGGATCGGGGGCCGGCTCGGCAGCGGCGGGTCCCGACGAGCGAGAAGCGTGAGTCCGGGGCGCCGGGACGCCCTGCGGATGCCACGAAAGGACGCCACCATGGCCGCGGAACCCGTCATCGTCGAAGCCGTACGCACCCCCATCGGCAAGCGCGGAGGAGCGCTCGCCAATCTCCACCCCGCCTATCTGCTGGGCGAGACCTACCGGGAGCTGCTCGCCCGCACCGGCATCCAGCCCGACTGCGTCGAGCAGATCGTCGGCGGCACCGTCACCCACGCCGGCGAGCAGTCGATGAACCCGGCCCGCACCGCCTGGCTCGCGATGGGCCTGCCCTACGAGACCGCCGCCACCACCGTGGACTGCCAGTGCGGCTCCTCGCAGCAGGCCAACCACCTCGTCGCCAACATGATCGCGAGCGGTGTCATCGACGTGGGCATCGGCTGCGGCGTCGAGTCCATGTCGCGCGTCCCGATCGGCAGCGGCTCCCGCAACGGACCCGGCAAGCCCTTCCCCGACGAGTGGAACGTCGACCTCCCCAACCAGTTCGAGGCCGCCGAGCGCATCGCCCGCAGACGCGGCCTCACCCGCGAGGACGCCGACGCGCTCGGCCTCCTCTCCCAGGAACGCGCCGCCCGCGCCTGGTCCGAGGAGCGCTTCAAGCGCGAGACCTTCGCCGTGCAGGTGCCGACGACGGAGGAGGAACAGCTCGCCGGGCAGGGCATGTGGCGCCTCGTCGACCGCGACCAGGGGTTACGCGACACCAGCATGGAGGCGCTCGGCGGGCTGAAGCCCGTCATGCCCAACGCCGTCCACACCGCCGGCAACTCCTCCCAGATATCCGACGGCGCCTGCGCCCTGATGTGGGCCTCCAAGCGCATGGCCCGCGCCCTCAGGCTGCGCCCCCGGGCCCGTATCGTCGCCCAGGCCCTCGTGGGCGCCGACCCCCACTTCCACCTCGACGGCCCCATCGACGCCACCCGCGCCGTCCTCGGCCGGGCCGGCATGTCCCTCAAGGACATCGACCTGGTCGAGATCAACGAAGCGTTCGCGTCGGTGGTGCTGTCCTGGGCCCGCGTCTTCGACCAGGACCTGGAGAAGGTCAACGTCAACGGCGGAGGGATAGCGCTGGGCCACCCGATCGGGGCGACGGGCGCCCGGCTGATCACGACGGCCCTGCATGAACTGGAGCGCGCGGACAAGGAGTTCGCGCTGGTCACGATGTGCGCGGGCGGGGGGCTGGCGACGGGGACGATCATTCAGCGGCTCGGTTAGGCCCTGGTGGCTCGTATGCGTCGGGCGGTGGTGTGCGCCCGGGCGCGGCGTGGCTAGGGTGCGCGGGTCCGGTCCGAACCACGAGGCAGGGGTACGGGATGACCGAGGAAAACGCGGCGCGTCTGTCGATCGAGGCCAGAGGGGAGCTGCGCGCCGTTCACGGGAGCCAGTTCAACTACCCGTCCGTCGTCGTACGCAACATAGGCACCGAGTGGATCGGAACGGTGCGGATCACCGTCGAGAACCTGCGGAAGAGCCGGATGGCCTTCATGGACCCCCAGCTCACCATGGCCCGCTGGGAGCACGAGGGCACTCCGCAGGAGGAGATCCTGGCGGGCGTGGTGACACCCGGCCAGGACTCGGACAACGAGACACTGACGTGCGAGTCCGTCGCCCTGAACCTCGACTGCAAGCCGGGCCAATGGGTCGTGCTCTACCCCCGCATGAGCGCTTACGCGGGCGGCCGCCAGAAGCCGCCAGGGATCCTGGACTTCACGATCTCGACGGGGGACGGGGCGGAACGGCTGGGTGGGGAGCGGGTGTTCGTGTACATCGACTGAGCTTGTCGTTTGTCCGACGCGGTCGAAACGTGTCCCGAACAGGGTCGCTCACCTGGGTCGGATCAGCGGCACTCCGCACAGACGTCCCCCGGCCCGCCCTGCCGGCGTACCGTCTCCACCGCCGCCTCGGCGAAGGCGCGGATGCGGCCGGTGTCCGCCGCGGCCCGCCATACCAGGCCGTACTCTAGCGGGGGCGCGTCGTCGAAAGGGACGTACGCGATATTCGGGCGGGCGTAGTACCTGACCTCGTGCGCGGCGGCCGGATGCACCCCGCGTCCCGCCCCGACCAGGGCGAGGAGCTCCTGCCGGGTCGCCGCCCGCTCACCGCGCTCGACGGGCCGGCCCGCCGGAGTGGTGGGCGGCAGGAGGTGGTCGAGCCAGTAGTCCGGGACGGGCCCCGAGAGGCTGAGCACCTTGTGCCCGGCGAGGTCGTCGACCCGGACGGAGGGCCTCTTCGCGAAGGGGTGCCGGGTGGAGACGGCCAGCACGCGGGTATCGGAGATCAGCACGGGGCCGGTGGCCAGATCGGCTTCGACGACGGGGAACTGGGCGAGCAGCAGGTCGAGTTCGCCCGAGCGCAGCAGGCCGAAGGGGTCGGAGAGCGGAGTCTCGTGCAGCAGGACCTCGCCGGCCGCCGGGTGCCGCTCGCGGTACGCGGCGGCGGTGAACAGCACGAGCTCACCGGCGAGCGGACTGCTGAACCCGACGCGCAGCGGCTCGGCCACCCGCTCCTGCTGCTGGCCCGCAGGGTGGAGCGGATCGAGGCGCTCGGCCTCCCCGACACCCTCGCCAGGTCCGTCGACGTCACCGACGCCGAGGCGGTGACCGGGGCCGTCCGCGAGGCCGAGGCGCTGTACGGCCCCGCCGACCTGATCGTCAACAACGCGGGCGTGATGCTGCTGGGCGAGGTGGCCAGGCAGCCGGCCGAGGAGTGGGAGCGGATGTTCGACGTCAATGTGCGGGGCCTGCTGCACGGGGTACGCGCGGTCCTGCCCGGCATGATCGAGCGCGGCCGCGGCACGGTGATCAACGTCAGCTCGGTCGCGGGCCGCAGGACGTATGCCAACCACACGGTCTACAGCGGCAGCAAGTTCGCCGTGCACGGCATGTCCGAGAGCCTGCGCGAGGAGGTCGCGGGCCACGGGGTCCGCGTCGTCACCATCGCCCCCGGGGCCGTCGAGACGGAGCTGCTCTCGCACACCACCGACGAGGTGGTGAAGGCCGACTACCAGGCCTTCAAGGACTCCATCGAGGTGCTGGCCCCCGAAGACGTGGCTGCGGCGATCGGCTTCGCGTACCAGCAGCCGCAGCGCGTCACCCTGCGCGAGCTGGTCCTCGCGGCCACGGCACAGGTGGCCTGAGCTTGTCGGCCATCCCTCCAGGGTCCGTGACGCGAGCGCGTCGAAGCCCTCGGCGGCGTCGGGGCTGACCTGGCCCGTAGGAATCAGAGGTCCCGCCTCCCCTACGGACCCGAGGGGGCTTTCCCCCTTTGCGGCCCGGGGGGTCGCTCCATGCCCCAGCAGGCCGGCCGACAGGCATGATCCATTCATGACTTCACGGCGAACGAAAATCCGGGTTCTGGCTGGTGCGGCGGCCCTCGGCGGTGTCTCCGCCCTCGTCACTCCGGCCTCGGCGGCCGGCTCCCACAGCGCTCGGGCACAAGGCGGGGCCGTCGTCTCCATCGAGCAAGCGGCCGACCTCACGGCGGAGGAAGTGGCCGGGGAACTACGGGGAAAAGTCGACGGAAAAATCGAATCGTCCCAGGTCCGCTACGGCGTGACCGCCTATCGGGTCACCTACCGCACCACTGACAGCGCGGGCGCCCCCACGACCGCGAGCCAGCTCGTCGTCCTGCCCAAGAACAGGGCGCGCCACCTGCCGACCGTCTCCTGGCTGCACGGCACCACCGTCTACCGCAAGGACGTCGCCTCGGAGAATCCGCAGTCGGACGACCGGCTCGCAGCGCTGCTGTTCGCCTCGACCGGGCGGGCCGTTTCGGCCCCCGACTACGTGGGCCTCGGCTCGGGCGAAGGCTTCCACCCCTACGGTGACCCCGGGGCCACCGTCGCGGCCTCGGTGGACGGCCTGCGCGCGGCCAGGACCGTCGCCCATCGAAACGGCCGGGAGCTGAAGCGGAAGGTCCAGGTCAGCGGGTTCTCACAGGGCGGCCCCGCGACCATGCTGGTAGGCCGGGCGCTTCAGCAGGAGGGCGCCGACCGCTACTTCCGGCTGGGGGCACTCGCCCCGGTCAGCGGCCCCTACAACCTCTCGGCCTTCGAGGCCGCCGCAGCCGACGACAAGATCGTCAAATCCGGCCTCTACCTCGCCTACTTCGTCACCGCCTGGAACAAGATGTACGGCCTGTACACATCCCCCGGCGATGTCTTCCGCTCCCCCTACGACAGCAAAGTGGAAAACCTCTTCGACGGCCATCACCCCAGCCGAGAGATCGCCCGCGAACTCCCGGCGGCGTCCAAGGATCTGTTCACCGAGGACTTCCTGAACAAGATCCGCAAGCCCGACGGCGTCCTGAAGGACAAGCTGCGCCCGATGGACAACACCTGCGACTGGCGGCCGGACGTTCCGGTGGAGATCTTCTACGGCCTGGGCGACAAGGACGTCGACCCCAGCCACGCGAAGTACTGCGCGAACCAGTTGACGAGGAGCGGCGCCGCACCCCGGCTCACCGATGTCGGCGACTTCGACCACAACGGATCGGTGTGGCAAGCCCTGCCCCGGATCCTCACGTTCTTCGACGCGTCGGCGAAGACCGACTGAAGCGCGACCTGGGGCGAGCTTGTGGGTGCGGCCGGCTGGAAGCCGACGACGATCACGGGGGCGCGTACGTCGTTGTCCGGGCGGACTGTGCCGGCCCGCTCCCGCCCCCGGGGTCAGTTCGAGCGCCGCCGGGCCTGCTTCAGCTCACGGTCGATGGCCCAGGCGTCGGCAACCGGGCCGATGTGGCCGAGCTTGTCGGGATTGATGACGGCGCGGATGGCCTGGATCTGCCCGTCGAGCACATCGAGGGCCAGGGTCTGGAGCACCTTGCCGTCCCGGTCGCGGAAGATCGCGCCGGGCTGGCCGTTCACCTCGTGCGGCTCACACGTCACGTCGATCCGGATGAGCCAGGGGAAGACCGTGCCCAGTACCCGGGCCACGTTCTCCGCGCCCACGAGGGCCTTGGCCAGTTGCGGGGCCTTGCCGCCGCCGTCACCGACGAACTGCACGTCGGCGGCCAGCAGTTCCTGCAGCCCGCCCACGTCGCCGTCCTTCAGTGCGTCGAAGAACCGCGTGGCCAGCTCCTGCCGCTCCTGCCGGTTCGCCTCGAATCGTGGCCGCCCGGCCTCCATGTGCCGCCGCGCCCGCACCAGCAGCTGCCGGCATGCCGCCTCCGAACGCCCGACCGCCGCGGCGATCTCGTCGAACCCGAAGGCGAACACCTCCCGCATCACGAACACCGCCCGCTCCAGCGGGCTGAGCCGCTCCAGCAGCAGCAGCGCCGCCATCGACACCGAGTCGGCCAGCTCTGCCGACCGCGCCGGATTCTGGTACGGATCGCTCAGCAGTGGCTCGGGGAACCACGGGCCCACGTACTCCTCGCGCCGGACCCGCGCGGATCGCAGCACGTCGATCGAGATCCGCGTCACCGTGGCCGACAGAAACGCCTTGGTCGACGTGGGCTCGGTCGCCGAGGCGTCGAAGCGCAGCCACGTCTCCTGCACCGCGTCCTCGGCCTCACCCACACTGCTCAGAATCCGATAGGCGATCGAAAACAGCAGCGGCCGCAGCTCCTCGAACTCCTCGACCTTGCTCACGCCGAATCCCCTCCCCTTGAACCCCTCCCACCCGGCCGTGCGTGCCGGGCAGGCATCTTCTGATGATCATCAGGGCGGCCGGCAGGCCAGGGCAACGCCTACCAGTTCGGGGCCCGCAGCGGGACCCCGAGCTGTTTGCCGACGTCGTTCAGTGAAACTGCCCGGGTACGTAGTCACCGGCCGGCTGCTGGGTGACGGCATTCATCCGGTTCGCCATGTTCATGAAGGAGATATGGAGCACCAGGGCGGTGAGCTGCTCCTCGTCGAAGTGCTTGGCGGCATTCGCCCACACCTCGTCGGTGACCCGGATCGCGGCCCCGTCCGTCATCCGGGTCGCCTGCTCGGCCAGCTCCAGCGCGGCACGCTCGGCCTCGGTGTAGACCGTGGCCTCCCGCCACGCCGCCACCAGGTTCAACCGCACCGAGGTCTCGCCGGCGGCCGCGGCCTCCTTGGTGTGCATGTCGAGGCAGACGGCGCAGCCGTTGATCTGGCTCACGCGCAGCGCCACCAGCTCCTGCGTCGCGGCCGGCAGCGGCGAGTCCTTGATCACCTTGCCCGCCGCCATGATGTGCTTCAGGGCCTTGCCGACGGTCGGGCTGGCGAAGAAGTTCAGTCGCGCGTCCATGGTGTTGCTCCTCAGTGCTCGTCAGTGACTACATCCCCTGAGACGAGGCAGCCCGACTCCCTGTGACACGCGCGAATGTGACCCGCGTCTCCCGGCCGGGCGTCGAACCGCGCCACTCACTGCTCAGCGTCGGCCAATGGTGACCAGGCTCGTTGACGGTGCGTGAGTGATCTGGTGGGGGATGCGCGGGCCTGGGCGCCGGATGCGCAGGAGGCCGCGCGGTTGCCGGCGGTGTCCGCGCTGGTCGAGGGCCGGGACCGGGTGGAGGTTGCCGCCCTGTTCAAGGTGTCGGTGAAGGCCGTGGACAACTGGTCGGCGAAGTAGGCGGTCGCTTTATGGTCCTGGTGCGGGCGAGGCTGGAGCGCAGCTGGCGGACTGTGCCGGTATCAGCCGCTGGCCGTCGTGGATCCGCACGTGCGGAGCGTCGTTGCTGAGGGCATCCAGCAACCGTACTGCGTACGCTTCCGTCATCGCTGCGGTCACCTCCTCCGGCGCCATCCAGGAGACCTCGACGGACTCGCCGGAGGTGCGTTCGCGGCCGCCGACGGGAGTGCAACGGAAGACCAGCGCGACGATGCCGCGTGTCATGTTCTTGTAGACGCCCGTGAGTTGCTGCACCTCGACCTCGATGCCTGTCTCCTCCAGCACCTCCCGGCGGGCTCCGGCTTCCGGAGACTCCGCGATCTCCAGTACGCCGCCGGGCAACTCCCAGTGCCCGTTGTCGGCCCGCCTGATGGCGAGAACGCGTCCGTCCTCGCGCACGACGGCTCCCGCCACCGAGACGGAGTGGAGCGGTGTGGACCTGCGGTGGGCTGCCGTACTCATGTGGACGAGGATAGAAAGCGGCTTTGAGGCTGGCTGTCCCTCTGGGTGTACGGGGCGGGCCGCGTCTCAGACCTTCCCGTCGAGGCGGTCCAGGAAAGTCACCTCGGTCTTCGCCACGAACTTCTCCCGCTCCTCCAGGAAGTGCCGGGTGTGCGGCTGCCGTTCGTGAGCGTCGAACGCGGCGCGGTCCTCGTACAGCTCGTAGAAGAGCCGCACGCCCGGCTCGCCCGGGACGCGGTGGTTCACGTAGGTGACCGTGCCCTGCTCGTGCTGCCGGATTCCCTCCAGGGTCCGGGACACGAGCGCGTCGAAACCCTCGGCGGCGTCGGGGCTCCGCAGAGTGAAACGTACGACCAGGCCGAATCCTGTGGTCATGGCAGCTTCGTCCATCGGGTGATGACCTTTCCTTGTTCGTGTGGCGTCACACCGCCACCGGGCGCTTCATGGTCATGGCACGGTCGTAGAGCTCGCGGGCCTTGGCGTTCTTGAGGTGGGGGCGGATCAGCGAGCGCATGATGGCGATCCGTTTGTCGCACCGCTGGGACTGCACCAACGGGTAGTCGTCGAGAACTCGGTGCCACGTGGTGCAGGCAGCCTCCAGGTGCCCGATCTCCAGTTGCCGCTCGGCCAGATAGGACTGCTGGCGGACCCGGGCCCGGCGGTACACGCTGTAGCGCAGCGCTTCCGCCTCCTGCATGGACTTGATCGAGCCGTGCACGTCGCCCAGCCCGTACTGCACCTGGCTGACGTGGTACTGCAGCGACGAAGGATCGTAGGAACCGAAGGTCTTCTCCTGGGACTCCGCCTTGTCCATGGCGACCTCCGCTTCCTTGATGTACCGCAGGGCTTCGGTGCGGTGCCCCGACTGCGCTGCCGAGTGGGCCTGCTGTCCCGCGAGGAACGCCCGCATCCGGGGGCCCGCCTGGGGTGACGCTGCGGCGGCCGCGTCGGCCAGCCGGCTCGCGCGGGGGCCGTAGCCGAGGTCCACGGCCTGGACGCTCATCCCCCGGAGCGTCGTGCAGTAGGTCAGGTGATCGCCTGCCTGGCCGGCCAGCTCCAGGGCCTTGACGTAATACTGCTGGGCGAGCCCGTGATACCCCTCGTCCACGGCCATGTATCCGGTCAGGTAACAGAGGTCGGAAGCGGCTGACAGTATTCCCCGCCGGACGTCGTCGGGAGCATCGGCGCGGAGGTACGCGGCCACGGTGTTGACGGCGAAGGCGGCTGCCATGGGCCGGGCGTGCCGACCCCCGAACTGATCGTCGAGGGACGACACGCGCTCAGTCATCGCGATCACCATGTCGACCTCGGGCCAGCCGATACGCGTGGCCCGCCCGCTCTGTACGGCCTCCGCACGTCCGACGACGTCCTGCCACCCCGGGATCGTCAACGCGACGGAGAACAACCCGGCTCCCAGGACGCCTCGCCGGGACGGGTCCATGTCCAGCCGTCCGAGGTCGACCAGCCCTTCCACGGTGTCCGCGGGCGGGGTGGCCTTCTCCCCGGACGCGGGGAACCCCGCTTCGGCGTGTGTGACGGGACGGCCCAGCTTGCGGGCCAGAGCCTCCAGCACGAGAGGCCGTACGGCCTTTCTCGGCAGCGTGCCGCCCAGCCAGTGGTGCACGGACGACTCGTCGTACTTCACGGGAGTGCCGGTCTCGGTCCCCAGCCGGTTGACCGCCAGGGCGAACTGGCGGTAGGTCCAGCGGCTCTCGGCCAGCAGCCGGGCCAGACCCTCGTTCTTCCGCTCTGCCACACCCATCAACTCCACGCGCTCTCGCGGACTTTCAAGGGATTCAAGTGCCGGTCTCCCGTCCAACGGTACCGCTCTGCGCAGTCGTGCGGTTACGTAGAAGTAAGAGCAGGTCAGGCAGCACCTCGCAGGAGGAACGGGCACCGTGACGTATCGAGTGGGCGCATACGTGGTGGATACGCGGGAGGACAGAGTGGCCCAAGTGATCGGCCATCGCGGTTCCCGCGTGCAGGTGCGTACGCCCGGCGGCGGGGCCGAATGGGAGGTGCCGACCGGATCGCTGCGGCTCGCCATGAGCGCGGAGCGGGCCGCCTTCCGTCTCCTGGCCAACAGCGACGGCCCGCTCGCGGCGGGCTGCCCCCGATGCGCCGAGCTGGACGCGGCCTGGCACGCCGCCTGCGAGGCCGGCGAGCGTACGAGCGCGGCGGCCGACGCTCTGAGCCGGTTCCGTAACCACTGGCGGCTGGATCACGCGCCCGGTAATTCGGGCGCGCACGTGTAACACCCCGTGCGACCATGCCGCCATGACCGGCACCGCCCCGCTCCCCGTCGCGTGGACCATCGCTCCGCAGCCCGTTCGTTCTCCTGAGGCCGTGGGCCTGATGCGGGATTACATGACCGAGGTCGCCGATCGCTGGTTCCTGCTCCACGAAGGCCGTACCACGACGCCGGAAGAAGTCGAGGGGTACGTCGCCGAGGAGCCGCACGACGATCTCGCCCCGCCTCGCGGCGTGCTGCTGACCGCCCGGCGGGACGGGGAGCCGATGGGGTGCCTGGGGCTGCGCTGGTTCGACCGGGAGCGTGGAACCGCCGAGTTGAAGCGGATGTACGTACGGCCCGCCGCGCGGGGAAGCGGTCTCGCACCCGCGCTGCTCGCCGCGGCCGAGGGCATCGCCCGGGAGTGGGGCGCGGAGCGCCTCGTCCTGGACACCCGGAAGGACCTGGTGGAGGCGATCGGGCTGTATGCCAGGCAGGGGTTCGCCCGCATTCCCCGCTACAACACGGTCGAGGACAACCCGTACGCCGAGGTGTGGATGGGCAAGGAGCTCCGCTGAGTGCTGCGCGTCCAGCTGTTCATCAGGTCCTTGGCCAAGGCCCGTTCCCTGCCCGTGCCATCAGGCAGGAGGTCACCCGGCACACCGGTGTCCGTGAACCCGTGCCGCTCGTAGAGAGCGGCTGCCCTCTTGTTGTCCGGCATCACGGACAAGCGCAGGGACGTGGCACCTCGCTCTGCGGCCCACCGTGCGACCTCCCGGATCAGGCAGTCGCCGACCCCTTTGCCCCGGGCCGCGGGACTGACCCACATCGAGATCAGCTCGACAAAGCCCTCTGCCTGATCAACTGGAACGCCGCTGGCCATCCCCGCGGGACGACCGTCGACCACAGCAACGAGATTGTGCGCGCCGGGAATTTCTCGTCCAGGACGTAGCGGACGTGCGGCCCGCCAGGGGGCAGGTGATGATCGCCCCGGCCGCGCTACCCGTTCCTGAATTCCACCGGCGCTTCGAACGCCGCCCTCCGCGTCGCGCGGCGCAGAGCCTTGAGGATCGTCGGGCCCAGCGTGAGGGTCGCGGTGATCGTGACGAGGGCGCGTGGGAGGTCCCAGCCCAGGGACGTCGCCAGGCAGTACGCGACGAAGCGGCCCAGGTTCTCGGGCAGTGGGTCGCCCGGGACGAAGGAGACGCCCGTGGCCAGGGAGCCGATGTAGGGCCAGCCCTGGAGGTTCATCACCGTGCCGTAGCAGAGGGACGCCACCGCTCCGTACGCCGCGAGCAGCAGCACCTCGCCTCGGCCGCGGAGGCGGTCCGGGCCCGGGAGGAGGCCCGCGCCCATCGACACCCAGCCCATCGCCAGCATCTGGAACGGCATCCACGGGCCCACGCCGCCCGTCAGCAGCGCCGACGCGAACATCGAGACCGAGCCCAGCACGAAGCCGAAGCCCGGGCCCAGGACCCGGCCCGAGAGGACCATCAGGAAGAACATCGGCTCGATGCCCGCCGTGCCCGCGCCCAGCGGCCGCAGGGCCGCGCCCGCCGCCGCGAGTACGCCGAGCATCGCGATGGCCTTCGCGTCCAGGCCGGTGTCGGCGATCGTGGCCGCCACAACGGCCAGCAGCAGCGGGAGCAGCGCGGCGAACAGCCATGGCGCGTCCTGCGAGTGGGCGAGCCCGGACGCGGAGTCGGCGAGCAGCGGCCAGCCGAAGGCCATGACGCCCATGACGGAGATCAGGGCGAGTGCGGTGATGGAGCGCGGGCCGAGGCGGACGGCTCGCGCCTGGCGGTCCCGTGCGGCTCCCCGGGCCGGGGGGTTCGCGTGCGCGGCCGGTGCGGGGCCGGCCGCCGTCTCGCCCGGTGGATTCTCGGGGTTCCTCTTCACGCCGTCCCCTCCAGCGCCGACCGTACCTGAGGCACTGTCAGCCACGGCAGCGGCGCCAGGATCTTCGCCACCTGCGGAGCGAACGCCGGGGACGCGACCACCACCTCCGCCGTCGGGCCGTCCGCGACGATCTCGCCGTCGGCGATGACCACGACCCGGTGCGCCAACTCCGCCGCAAGTTCCACGTCGTGCGTGGCCAGCACGATCGCCCGGCCCTCGGCGGCCAGCGCGCGGAGGATCTCCACCAGGCGCTCCTTCGCCGCGTAGTCCAGGCCGCGCGTCGGCTCGTCCAGGAGGATCAGCGGCGGGCGGGCCGCCAGGACCACGGCGAGGGCGAGCGCGAGGCGCTGGCCCTCGGAGAGGTCCCGGGGGTGCGTCGTGTCGGGCACGCCCGGCAGGAGCTCGGAGACCAGGGCCCGGCAGGTGCCGGGCGCGGCCTGCGCGTCGCAGTCCGCCGCCTCGCACTCCGCGGCGACCGTGTCCGCGTACAGCAGGTCGCGCGGCTCCTGCGGTACGAGGCCCACGTGGCGCAGGAGTTCGGCGGGGGCCGTGGCGTGCGGCTTCCGGCCGCCGACGCGTACGGAGCCGCCTGCGGGGCGGTGGGTGCCGACGAGGGTGCGCAGGAGGGTGGATTTCCCGGCGCCGTTGCGGCCCATGAGGGCGGTTATCTCGCCGCTCTTCGCTGTCAGATTGATGTCGCGGAGCACGGTCGCGCGACCGTGGCGGACGGACAGGCCGGTGACGGTGGCCGGTGCGTCCTCGGCCCCGGCCCGCTGGGAGCACGAGGGCACCCCCACACGCACCTCCGCGGCCGCGCCGAGGCGCTCCTTCAGCCCCGCCGCACGTCGGCGGGCGTCCCGTACCGACAGGGGGAGCGGCGACCAGCCCGCCAGTTTGCCGAGGGCCACCACCGGCGGGTGGACCGGGGAGACCGCCATGATCTCCGCCGGGTCGCCGACGACCGGTGCCGCGCCGGGCGCGGGCAGCAGGATGACCTGGTCCGCGTACTGCACCACACGCTCCAGCCGGTGCTCGGCCATCAGCACCGTCGTGCCCAGGTCGTGGACGAGGCGCTGGAGCACCGCCAGCACCTCCTCCGCCGCGCCCGGGTCCAGCGCGGACGTCGGCTCGTCGAGCACCAGCACCTTCGGGTGGGTGGTCAGCACCGAGCCGATGGCCACGCGCTGCTGCTGGCCGCCGGACAGGGTGGCGATCGGCCGGTCGCGCAGGGTGGCGAGGCCCAGCAGGTCCAGGGTCTCCTCCACCCGGCGGCGCATCACGGCGGGCGCGACGCCGAGGGACTCCATGCCGTACGCGAGCTCGTCCTCGACCGTGTCGGTGACGAAGTGCGCCAGCGGGTCCTGGCCCACCGTGCCCACCACATCGGTGAGTTCGCGGGGCTTGTGCGTGCGGGTGTCGCGGCCGGCGACGGTGACGCGGCCGTGCAGCGTGCCGCCCGTGAAGTGCGGTACGAGGCCGCTGACCGTGCCCAGCAGCGTCGACTTGCCGACCCCGGACGGCCCGACGAGCAGGCACAGTTCGCCCTCGGGCACCGTGAGGTCCACCCCGCCGAGCGCGGGCGCGGCGGCGTCGGCGGTGTCCTCGTACGTGACCGACACCTGCTCGAACCGGATCACTGCGGGTCCTCCTCGGACGGGGTGCGGGTGGCGGGGGCCGGGGCGGCGAAGGCCGGCAGCAGGCCCAGCAGGACCGACGCGGCGGTCCAGAGCGGCAGTTCGGGTGCCGTCAGGGGGACGGCAGGTGGGTGGAGGGCGGCCGGTGCGTAGGAGTTCGCGTGGATCATCAGGGCCGCGACCGCGACGCCCGAGCCGGAGACCAGCCAGGCGCGCACGCCCCAGCGGTCCGGGCGGTAGCGCGTGCGGACCGAGCGGCGGCCGCCCAGCCACAGCCCGGCCAGCGCCGCGGCGAGCCCGCCGAGCAGCACCGGCAGGCCGTAGCCCGCGCCCACGTCACCGAGCAGGCCGTAGGTGCCCGCGCAGACGCCGAGCAGGCCGCCCAGCGTGAGCGCCGTCGTCGTGTGCCGGACGGCGGGCGGCACTTGGGCGGTGCGGCCGTAGCCCCGCGCGTCCATCGCCGCGGCCAGCGCCACCGAACGCTCCAGCGCGCCCTCCAGCACCGGCAGTCCCACCTGGAGCAGGGCCTTCGGGCCGCGGTCCGGGCGGCCGCGCAGGCGGCGCGCGGCGCGCAGGCGCTGGACGTCGGAGACGAGGTTCGGGGCGAAGGTCATGGCGACCACGATCGCCACCCCCGCCTCGTAGAGCGCGCCCGGCAGGGACTTCAGGAGCCGGGCCGGGTTGGCGAGCGCGTTGGCCGCGCCGACGCAGATCAGCAGGGTGGCCAGCTTCAGCCCGTCGTACAGCGCGAAGACCAGGCCCTCGGCGCTCACCCGGCCACCGATCCGCACGCCCCGCGCCCAGTCCGGAAGCGGCACTTCCGGGAGGGTGACCAGAATGTGCGTACCGGGGATCGGGGAGCCCAGCACGATCGCGAACACCAGCCGGATGCCGACGACGGCCAGCCCGAGCTTGAGGAACGCGCCGTACGAGCGCGCCCACGGCGCGTCCGTCCGGCGCGCCGCCACGACGTAACCGGCGACCCCGATCAGCAGCCCGAGCAGCAGGGGGTTGGTGGTGCGTGACGCGGCGGTGGCCAGGCCGAGTGCCCACACCCACCAGGCCCCGGCGTGCAGCGCGTCGGCCCGGTGGGTGCGGTGCGCCGTGACCTCAGTCGCCGGGTGGGTACGGCGGGGCAGCCGGCCGCCGCCCGGTCCGCGCGGGGCCGCGTTCCCGTCCCGGGGTGCCGTCAGCGGCCGGTCGCCCGCCACGCGCGGGACCGCGCCGGGTTCCGGCAGAGGCCGCGGCCCCTCGCCCCGCTCGCCCGCGCTCATCCGCGCTTGCGGCGCCGGGCCTGCCACACCCCGGCGGCGCCGAGGACGACCACGGCGGCGATGCCGCCGATCAGCCCGGCCGAGGGGCCGCCGCCGTCGCCCTTCGCGGTGTCGGTGGCGGCCGGCTCCGCGCTCTTCTTGCCGCTCACCTGCTCGCCGCAGCCCGACTTCGGGTAACCCGCGATGGCGCACAGCAGCGCCGCGGAGTCGTACCGCAGCGGCTTGGCGGCGGCCGCGAGCGCCTCACCGGCGCTGGCGTCCTTGCCGACCTGCGCGCACGCCGTACGCGCCGGGGGCGGGGTCTCGCCGGCGGGCGCGTCGGCGGGCGTGCCGAAGTCCAGGACGACGGCCACGCGCTTGTCGCCGTCCTTGGCGGGCGTCCGGTCGCACACCGCCCCGAAGTCGGGGGCGGTGCGCGGCTTCGCGGCGTTCTTCGAGTCCTCGCTCACGGCGAAGCGGAATCCGATGGTGTCGCCGTCGGCGGGGCGGGCCGTGGCCGGGCCCTGGGTGGCGTACGCCCAGTCCTTGCCGTGGCCGTCCCAGAAGGACCAGTAGCGGTAGCCGGCCGCCTGGGCGGGCGCGACGGTGAGGACGGCGAGGACCCCGGCGAGCAGGAGCGCGGCCAGGGACCGGTGCCCGGCCCTCACAGCTGGTTCTTCTTCTTGCGGCCGCTCAGCAGGAATCCCGCGCCGACGCTCGCGACGAAGAAGACGCCGACGATCCACCAGCTGCCCAGGCCCTTGTCGTCCTTCTTCTTCTCTTCCTTCTTCTCGTCCTTCTTCTCCGACGGGGACGCCGCGGCCTCCGCCTTCGGGCCCGTCGCGGTCAGCTGCGAGACGAGGTCCGCGCCGCCGAAGTCACGCGGGTCCGCGCCCGCCGCGTGGGCGGCGAGGACGAGCTGGGCGTAGGCGGCCGGGCCGGCCTGCTTGGCCCAGGCGGCGGAGTTCTGCTCCAGCCACTTCAGCGGCTTCGCGGCGGCGTCGCGGTGACCGCCCGCCGCGAGGGCGATGACGGCCTCGGCGGTGTTGCCGTAGTCCGGCGCGGGCTTGTCGGCGCCCGGCTGGGCGGCGACCAGGTGCGCGCCGTCCTGCTCCTTGTCCATGGTCCGCGCGAGGTACGCGGACGCCGCGTCCGCCGCGGCCTTCGGGTCGGACGTCCCGGCCTCGTCGCCCTTGCAGGACAGCGGCTTCGGGTCGGTGTTGTCCTTGCCCGCGGGCTCCACCGCGTAGCCCTTCCCGAGCCCGGCGAGGGCGACCGCCGCCGTGGCGTCGGCGTTCGCGGCGAGCTTGCCCGACTTGTCCGGCTGGTACGCGAACGCGCCGCGGTCCGCCTCGTCGACGTCACAGCCCAGCCCGAAGGCGACCAGCCCGTCGTAGGCCGAGACGCCCCGCTTGGAGGTGACCTTCTTGGGGTCCTCGCCCGCCGCGGCCAGCGCGCCGATCACGATCGACGTGGAGTTGGCGTCGCTCGGGCCGCCGGGGTTGTACGCCCAGCCGCCGTCCTCGTTCTGCGTGGACTTCAGCCACCCCACGGCCTTGGTCACGGCACCGCCGTGCCCGCCGAGCGCGGCGAGCGCCTGGACGGCGGCGGCCGTCGCGTTGCTGTCCAGCGGCGTCTTCGCGTCGCACGCCTTGGCGGCGTCCGCGCGGTAGGCGGTGAAGCCGCCGTCCGCGCACTGCTGCCCGGCCAGCCAGTCGACGGCCGGCTTCGGGGACGACACGCCCGCCGTGTGCTGCGCGAGGAGCGCCAGGGACTGCCGGAAGACACCGTCGAACTTCGGGTCCGAGGAGCCGAAGAGGGCGGCCGCCGGGGTTGCTCCTGAGGACGGCGGTGTGTCGGCGGATGCCGCCGGGGCCATGGCCGCGCCGGTCGCGCTCAGGACGGCGGCGGTGGCCAGGGCCGCGGCGCCGCGGCGCGCGTGGACGGCGAGGGAGGGGGCCATGGGGTGTCGGTGCCTCTCGGTGGGTGTCACTGCGGGTGTCGCTTTGGGTGTCACTGTGATGGTCGCGGTCCGCGTCGGTGACGCGGCCGCGCACGGCGACCCCTCCGCGGTCTCACCGCGGTGGCACCGGGCTCGGCTCCGCATACCTCGACGGTGCCGGTGGATCGGGCACGCGCCGCGGGGCGGAACGGCCGGATCCGGAGCCTGCCGCCTGGGTTCGGGTGGTCCGGCTGGTACGGCCCTGTCGGGTGTTCCGGGCGGGCCGTAGTGACGGTTGCGGGTCAGCGCCGGATTCGCACCGGCTTTCCCCGTTCCGAGGCGGGATGAAGTTGTCACGGACACTTTAGCCGTGTGCGGTGGGGGTGGCCGGGGTGGGTTTGTGGGCTCGCCGTTGTCGGGTGCGGGTTGTGTGCGCCTGCGGCGGGCGGCCTCAATCGCCGGCCGGGCTTGGGTGTGTGGTGGGTGCCGGGGGTGGGGCCTCCGGGCTGAGGACCTGGAACGCGGTGCGGGCACCGTTACGCGTTTTGAGTGCCGTGACGACGCACCGCGTTCCAGAACCCCACCCTCCGACCCCACCCCCTCCCGCCGGAGAGCGACATGAAGGCCCGTTCCGGGCAACAACCAGCCCGTCCGGCGATTGAGGACACGCCCGAAGGGCGTTCCCGCCGTAGGCGGCAACGGACCTGAGGTTCGGGGTCTGGGGCGGAGCCCCAGTTTCGGGAAGGGGCGGGGTAGGGGAAGAAAGCGCCGCAGGCGCCCACCGGCACGCAGCCGGGGGTCTGGGGCAGCGCCCCCACGCGGCGGAGCCGCAGATCAGACGCAGCCGGGAAGGGGCGGGGTAGGGGAGCAAGCCCGCCGCACGCGCCCACCGTCCCGCAGCCAGGGGTCTGGGGCGCGTGCCCCGGTCGGGAAGGGGCGGGGTAGGGGAGCAAGCCCGCCGCACGCGCCCCCGCCCCCGGCGGAGAAGGCATTGCTCACTTCGGCCGGAGCTGGTATCTGACGGGATGTCAGGAACGGCTAGGCGGGAGGCGCGGTATGCCGGAGATCGTCGAGTACGGGCAGCTCTTCATCGGCGGGGCGATGTGTGACCCCGCGGGCCGGGACGTCATCGAGGTCGTCTCGCCGCACAGCGAGGAGATCATCGGGCGTGTGCCGCACGCCACGCGTGAGGACGTCGACCGGGCCGTCGGCGCGGCCCGTGCCTCCTTCGACGCCGGTGTCTGGGCCGACCGGCCCCTCGCCGAGCGGATCGAGGTCGTCACCCGCATCAAGGACGGCATCGCCGCCCGCCACGAGGAGATCGCCGAGGTGATCTCCGCGCAGAACGGCTCCCCCCGTTCCTGGAGCGTTCTCGCGCAGGCCCTCGGCGCGATGATGGTGTGGGACTGCGCGATCGGCGTCGCCCGGGACATCCCGTACGAGGAGCGGCGCGACGGCGTGCTGGGGCCGCTGCTCGTGCGGCGCGAGCCCGTGGGGGTGGTCGCCGCCGTCGTCCCGTGGAACGTTCCGCAGTTCGTGGCCGCCGCCAAGCTCGCGCCCGCGCTGCTCACCGGCTGTTCGGTGGTGCTCAAGCCGGCCCCCGAGACGCCCCTGGATGCCTATGTCCTCGCCGAGATCGTCGCCGAGTCCGGGCTGCCCGAGGGCGTCCTGTCCATCCTGCCCGCCGGGCGCGAGGTCGGGGAGTATCTCGTCGGGCACCCCGGGGTCGACAAGGTGTCCTTCACCGGATCCGTCGCCTCCGGCAAGCGCGTCATGGAGGTCGCCGCCCGCAACCTCACCCGCGTCACGCTGGAGCTCGGCGGGAAGTCCGCCGCGATCATCCTCCCGGACGCCGACCTGGAGGCCGCCGTCGCGGGCATCGTGCCCAGTGCCTGGATGAACAACGGCCAGGCGTGCGTCGCCCAGACCCGCATCCTCGTCCCCCGCGTCCACTACGAGGAACTGGCCGGGCGATTCGCCGCGGCCGCCGACGCCCTCGTCGTCGGTGATCCGCTCGACCCGGCCACGCAGGTCGGCCCGCTGGTCGCGCAGCGGCAGCAGCGGCGCTCGCTGGACTACATCGCGCTCGGGCAGCGCGAGGGTGCCAAGGTCCTCGCGGGCGGCGGCCGCCCGGCGGGCCACGAGCGCGGGTGGTACGTCGAGCCCACCCTCTTCGGCGAGGTCACCAACACCATGCGGATCGCCCGCGAGGAGATCTTCGGCCCCGTCATCTGCCTGCTGCCCTACGAGGACGAGGAGGAGGCCGTGCGCATCGCCGACGACTCCGACTACGGCCTCTCCGGCAGCGTCTGGACCGCCGACGTCGAACGCGGCATCGACATCGCCCGCCGCGTGCGCACCGGCACCTACTCCGTGAACACCTTCAGCCTCGACATGCTCGGCCCCTTCGGCGGTTACAAGAACTCCGGCCTGGGCCGCGAATTCGGGCCCGAGGGCTTCGCGGCGTACCAGGAGCACAAGATGATCCACCTGCCGGCCTCGTAGCGCTGTGCTGCCACGGGCGCGGAGTTCCCCCGCCGCCGCGCGGCGCTGTTCTCGCGCCCCCGGAATCCGCCCGGGCACCGGGCCGGAAGCGGCCGAAGTGGGCGCGCGATTGCGGCCGTTCCGGACCGCGACCGTCCGGCGCTTGAGGACTCCCTCTGCCGTAAGGGGGTGGCCTCCGGAGAGTGCCTCCGGGGCGAGGCCGGCTGCCTCGCCCCACCCGGCTCAACTCCCGGACCGCTCCCCACCGGTTACTCATGAGTTCCGCACTGCCTGTTCATGACAGCTGTGACTGGCCCGCTCCCTCGCGCCGTGGAAATCTCGACGCAAGCCAGCCGAGGGGGTAACCGATGGACAAGCGGTACGAGGTCTACTGCCTGGCCGACAGGCATTTCTACGAGACCCCGGACCGCTTGTCCGCCGCCGGGAAGGGCGCCGAGGGGACGGGTCCGAGCGCACTGTTCGAGACCGCGCGGCGCCCGGTCCCGGCCGGCTGGGACACCGCGCGCAGTGGCGACTGGCTCCATCTCCAGCCGCTCGACGCCACCGGCTCGCCCCGCCCCGGACAGCCGCTCCAGGGCTGGAAGATCCATGTGTCCGCGACCGCCGACACCGCGGACAAGACCGCGGCCGACGTCTGGGACTACTGCGTCGAGCGGTGCATCCCCTTCAAGTTCGTCCCCGGCCCGCACCTGCTGCACCTGCGCAACACCAAATACGCCGGGCGCGACCACAGCGGGAAGTTCATCACCATCTACCCCGACGGCGAGGAGCAGCTGCGCACCACGCTCACCGAGCTGCACGCGGTCATCGGCGGCCGCCCCAGCCCGTACGTCCTCACCGACCTGCGCTGGCACGAGGGCCCGCTCTACGTCCGCTACGGCGCCTTCGCCCGCCGCTTCTGCGTCGACGAGCGCGGCACGCTCGTGCCCGCCGTCGAGAACGCCGACGGGCAGCTGGTGCCCGACGCGCGCACCCCCGCCTTCCAGGTGCCCTCCTGGGTCACCCTCCCCGCCTTCCTCGAACCCCACCTCGCGGCACGCAACGCCACCACCGTCGGCGACCTGCCGTACCGCATCGAGAAGGCCCTGCACTTCTCCAACGGCGGCGGCGTCTATACGGGCACCGACACCCGCGACGGCCGCAAGGTCGTCCTCAAGGAAGGGCGCCCGCACGCCGGGCTCGCCTCCGACGGCGCCGACGCCGTGGCCCGGCTGGAGCGCGAGAAGGCCGCGCTGGAGCGGCTGACCGGCCTCGGCGTCGCCCCCGAGGTCCGCGACTGGTTCACGCTCGGCGACCACAGCTTCCTCGTCATGGACTTCATCGAGGGCCGCACCCTCAACTCCTTCTTCGCCGAACGCCACCCGCTGCTCGCGACCGACCCCGACCCCGCCGCCACGGCCGACTACACGGCCTGGGCGCTGCGCGTCCACCGCGCGGTCGAGGAGGCGGTCACCGCCGTGCACGCCAGGGGGCTCGTCTTCAACGACCTGCACATGTTCAACATCATGGTCGCGCCCGACGAACGCTCCGTCACCCTCATCGACTTCGAGGCCGCCGCCCCCGCCGCCGAGCACGGCCGCCAGGTCGTCGCCCACCCCGGCTTCTTCGCGCCGCCGGACCGCAGGGGCCCCGACGTGGACCGCTACGCCCTGGCCTGCCTGCGGCTCGCGCTCTTCCTGCCCGTCACCATGCTGCTCGTCATCGACCGGGACAAGGCCGCCCACCTGGCCGAGGTGATCGCCGAACAGTTCCCCGTGCCACGGGAGTTCCTCGACGAGGCGGTCGCCGAGATCACCCGCGGCGCCGGGCCCGCGGCGCGGGCGCGTACGGGCCGCTCCGGCGGAGTGGCCGCGCTGCCCGCCACCGACGACTGGCCGCGCGCCCGCGACTCGATGGTCCGCGCGATCCTCGCCTCGGCGACGCCCGACCGCGACGACCGGCTGTTCCCGGGCGACATCGCCCAGTTCGGCGAGGGCGGCGGCCTCGGGCTCGCCCACGGCGCCGCCGGGGTGCTGCACGCCTTCGCCGAGACGGGCGTCGAGCGCTACGAGGCGGGCGAGCGGTGGCTGCTCGACCACACCGACCCGCTGCCGCCCGGCACCCCGCTCGGCCTCTACGACGGCATCACCGGAGTCGCCCTCACCCTCGACCGCCTCGGCCACACCGGCCGCGCCCTCGACCTGACCGGGACCCTGCTCGACGAGAAGTGGCAGCGCCTCACCTCCGACCTGCGGAGCGGCCTGGCCGGGATCGGCCTCGCCCTCGACCACCTCGCGGTGACCACGGGCGAACGGCAGCTCCACGACCGGGCCCTGGAGGCCGCACAGCTCCTCGCCGACCGGCTGACCGCCGACGCGGCGGCACCGGCCGACCGGGACCGCCGCCGCGCCGGGCTCAGCCGCGGCGCCGCGGGCCAGGCACTGCTCTTCCTGCGGCTGTACGAGCGCACCCGCGCCCCCGTCCTGCTCGACCTCGCCGGCACGGCCCTGCGGGCGGATCTCGACCGCTGCGTGCGCCGGGACAACGGCTTCCTGGAGGTAGACGAGGGCTGGCGGACCATGCCGTATCTCGGCGACGGCAGCGTGGGCATCGGCATGGTCCTCGACGACTACCTCGCCCTGTGCCCCGACCCCGACCCCGTCTTCACCGAGGCGCGCGAGGGCATCGTCATGGCCGCCCGGTCCCGCTTCTACGCGCAGCCCGGCCTCTTCCAGGGCCGCGCCGGGATGATCCTGCACCTCAGCCGCACCACGACACCGGGCGCGGAACCGGAGCACCTGGCCGCACAGGTGCGGGCCCTCTCCTGGTACGCCATGGCCTACGAAGGCGAACTCGCCTTCCCCGGCCACCAGATGATGCGCCTGTCCATGGACCTCACCACCGGAACGGCGGGTTGTCTCCTCGCCCTGGGCGCGGCCCACGGCTCCGCCCAGCTGCCGTTCCTGCCGCCCCTGCGGGCGCCCAAGAGCCGGCTCCATGCCGTTGTGGAGTCGTGAAAAAAGCACAACCCGTCCCCACGAAAGGAACGATCATGGCACTTCTCGACCTGCAGAACATGGAATCCGAAGAGATGCACGGCGGTGGCGGCGGCGGTCAGAGCACCGTCAGCCTGCTCTCGTGCGTCAGCGCCGCGAGCGTCCTGATCTGTCTGTGACGCGAGTGTCCGCGACGTCCCACGGGACGTGACCGGGCCCGGGCGGACCTTCCCCGAGGGGGGAGGGTCCGCCCGGGCGCACGACGGAGGTGACCGGCAGGTGGTGTGGACGGAGAGCGCGCGCGAGCTCCCGGAGACCGAGGAGCGGAGCCGCGGTCCGGCACGCCCGAAAACCCCGCGCCTGTCCGCCGGGGACCGGGTGCTGCTCGACACCGCCCGCCACAGCGCCGTACGGGCCGCGGCCCTCACCCTCCTCGCCCTCGCCTCCTCCGCCGTGGCCCTCGCCCTGCCCGCCACCCTCGGCCACACCCTCGACCTCCTCCTCGCCCGGCGGGCAGCCAGCGGCTGGGTCCTCCTGTGCACCGCCCTCATCTGCGCTCCCGCCGTCCTCGACGCGCTCGACGGCCTGCTCACAGCCGCCACCACCGCACGCTCCACCGCCTGGCTCCGCCACCGCCTGCTGCGCCACGTCCTCGCCGCCGGACCGCGCGCCACCGCCCGCTTCGCGCCCGGCGACCTCGTGACCCGGCTCGTCGGCAACGCCGCCGACGCGGGCACCGCCCCCGGCACGCTCGCCCAGGCCGCGGCCTCCGCCGTGGCCCCCCTCGGCGGCATCGTCGCCCTCGGCCTGATCGACCCCTGGCTCGCCGTCGCCTTCCTCGCCGGAGCGCCCCTGCTGGCCCTGCTGCTCCGGGCCCTGGCCCGCGCCTCCTCCGACTGCGTCGCGCGCTACCAGCGACTCCAGGGGGACATCGCCGGACGCCTCGTGGAAGCCGTCGGCGGAGCCCGTACGATCGCCGCCGCGGGGACCGCCGACCGTGAGCGCGAGCGCATCCTGGAACCGCTCCCCGGCCTCTCCGGCCAGGGGCACCGCATGTGGCGGGTCCAGGGCCGGGCCGCCGCCCAGGCCGTGACCGTCGTGCCGCTCCTCCAGATCGCCGTCCTCGCCGTCGCCGGACTGCGCCTGAACCAGGGTCAGTTGAGCGTCGGCGACCTGCTGGCCGCCTCCCGCTACGCCGTGCTCGCCACGGGCGTCGGCATGCTCGTGGGCCACCTCAACGCCGCGGTCCGCGCCCGCACCGCCGCCGGCCGGCTCGCCGACGTCCTCGCCGTGCCCCCGCTGTCGTACGGGCCGGACGCCCGCCGACTGCCGCCCGGGGACGGCACGCTGGAGCTGCGCGGGGTCAGCGCCGTGCGCGGCGGCAGGCACGTCCTGCGTGACCTGGACCTGACCGTGCCGGGCGGTACGTCCCTGGCCGTCGTCGGCCGCTCCGGCACCGGGAAATCCGTGCTGGCCGCCCTCGCCGGGCGGCTGGCCGACCCGGACTCCGGCGTGGTCACGCTCGACGGCATCGCACTCCCGGAGCTGGGCCACGACGAACTGCGGCGGGCGGTCGGCTACGCCTTCGAACGGCCCGCGCTGCTGGGCGGCACGATCGGCGGGACGGTGGCGTTCGGCGCGCACGACCCCGGGCCCGGCGCGGTGACGGCCGCGGCCCGCGCGGCCCGCGCGGACGGCTTCGTCCGCAGGCTCCCGCACGGCTACGACACTCCCTGCGCCGAGGCGCCCCTCTCCGGCGGCGAGGTCCAACGCCTCGGCCTGGCAAGAGCGTTCGCGCACGCCGGGCGCGTCCTGATCCTGGACGACGCGACCTCCAGCCTCGACACGGTCACGGAGCGCCAGGTCGCCGCGGCCCTCGTCCGCGATGTCGCCGCCCGCACCCGCCTCGTCGTCGCCCACCGCGCGTCGACGGCGGCGCGCGCGGATGCTGTCGCGTGGCTGGAGGGCGGGCGCGTCCGCGCGGTGGGTACGCATGAGGAGTTGTGGCGTTGTGCGGCGGGGTATCGGGCGGTGTTCGGTGGGTGAGTGGCGCTTTGTTCCCCTGCCCCGCCCCTTCCCGAAACCGGGGAGACCCCAGACCCCCTGACCGCGCTTCGCGCGGTGTCCTCACACTCCCCCAGCTACCTCCCCCAGACTCCGTCCGGGGGTGCCCCCAGAGGTGCCCCCAACGGGCTGGATTTGGCTGATGCGGGTGCGCAATTTCAGCCCGTTGGGGGCACCTCCCAGCGGTAGCTGGGGGAGTTTGAGGACCAGCGCCGCAGGCGCTGTGCGTCAGCCGGCGGACCCGCACATCGGGGTCTGGGGCAGCGCCCCCACGCGGCGGAGCCGCACATCAGATGCAGCCGGGAAGGGGCGGGGCTGGGGAACAAAGCCCGCCGCAGGCGCAACGCAACCGCACTCACAGCCCACCAGTCACCCCGAAGGGAGCCCTGGATGGCCGGCCCCACTTCCGCCCTGTCCCGGGAGGGACTGCGTTTCCTGGCCGCACGCCGCCAGGCGATCGCCCTGCTCACCGCCTGGTCCGCCGTCGAAGCCGCGCATACCTTCGCCACCGGATACGCCCTGGCCAAGGCCCTGGACAGCGGCTTCCTCGCCCACCGGCCAGGCGAGGGACTCGCCTGGCTCGGGCTCGCCGCGCTCGCCGTCGTCGTCGGGGCGTACGGCACCGGCCGTACGTACCGCGGCGTGGCGGCCCTCGTCGAGCCGCTGCGCGACCGGCTCGTGGGCCGCGTCGTGACGCGGGCGCTGCGGGACGCCGACGGTGGGGCCGTATCCCGGCTGACGCATCAAGTGGAGATCGCCCGCGACACGTTCGCCGGTCTGGTGATGGTCTCGCGGTCCTTCGTCTTCACGGCGGCCGGGGCGCTGGTGGGCCTGTCCCTGCTGGCGCCCGTGCTGCTCGTGGTCGTGGTGCCGCCGCTCGCGCTCGGCCTCGGGCTGTTCCTGGCCACGCTGCGGCCGCTCGCCCGCCGCCAGGAGACGTTCCTGGCCACGGACGAGGCCATCGCGCAGTCCCTGGGCGAGGTGGCCGGGGGGCTGCGGGACATCACGGCGGGCGGCGCCGAGCGCCGCGTCCGCGCGGAGACGGGCGCCCTCGTCGACGAGGAGTTCCGCGCCTCCCTCGCCGTGGCCCGCTGGTCGGTGCTGCGGGTCGTCGCGCTGGCCGTCGCGGGCCGCCTCCCGCTCGTCCTGCTGCTGGTCACCACGCCGTGGCTGCTGGACCGCGGCGTCACCCCCGGCGCGCTCGTCGGTGCCCTCGCCTACCTCACGCAGTCGCTGCTGCCCGCTCTCCAGGACCTCGTCCACGGCCTGGGGGCGAGCGGTTCACGGCTGGCCGTGGTCCTGCGCCGCCTGACGGACGGCCCGCCCCTGCCGCCCCCGCCCCGGGCGCTACCCGAACCGGCCGCCGCAGCCGTCGAGTTGCGGGACGTCACCTTCTCCTACGGCGACCACGCCGACCCCGTACTGCGCGGTCTCGGCCTCGTCGTACCCGTCGGCGGCCGGCTCGCCGTCGTGGGGCCGTCGGGGGCGGGCAAGTCCACGCTGGCCGGGCTCGTCGCCGGGCTGCTGGAGCCGGGGAGCGGCGAGGTGCGCGTGGCCGGGGGACCCGCGGGGCGGGTCCTGATCCCGCAGGAGGCGTACGTCTTCTCCGGCACGCTCGCCGACAACCTCGGCTACCTCCGCCCGGACGGCGTACCGGAGGAGGAACTGCACGCCGCCGCCGAGGCCCTCGCCATGACCGGACTCGTCGACCGGCTGGGCGGCTTCACCACGCCGCTCGCCCCCACCGAGCTCTCGGCGGGCGAGCGCCAGTGCGTCGCCCTGGCCCGCGCCTATCTGTCGCCCGCGCGGATCGCGGTGCTGGACGAGGCCACGTGCCACCTCGACGCGGACACGGAGGCACGTGTGGAACGCGCCTTCGCGCACCGGCCCGGCGGCACCCTCATCGTCATCGCCCACCGCATGGGCTCCGCGCGCCGCGCGGACCGCGTGCTGGTGATGGACGGGGCGCGCACCGCCCTCGGCACGCACGAGGAGCTGCTGGAGGAGTCGGAGCTCTACCGCGACCTCACGGCGGAGGTGCGCCCGGACAGGCTCGGTTCGGCCCCCAGTGAATCCGGCCCCGTGAATCCAGCCCTGTGAATCCGGCCTCGTGAATCCAGCGCCCCGTGAACCCGGTGAAGCGGTGCCTCCGGTGCTTCCCGGAGGCACCGCCGCCGCTCAGACCCAGCCCTCCACGCGCGAGATGCGGATGGCGTCCACGCGGTTGCGGGCGCCCGTCTTGCGGGTGATCGCCGCCATGTAGTTGCGCACGGTCCCGTTCGACAGGTGCAGGCTGCGGGCTATCTCCCCGATGGAGGCGCCCTCCGCCGCGAGGGAGAGGACGGTCAGCTCGCGGTTGGTCAGCGGTATGTCGGAGGCTTGCAGGAAGCTGTAGCCGAGGGACTCGTCGATATAGCGCTCGCCCTTCGCCACCCGCCTTATCCCCTCGATCAGCCGGCCAGGTGAAGCGTTTTTGCTCAAGTACCCCAACACCCGCTCCTCGTACGCCCGGCGCAGGGGGCCCGGCCGTTCCGCCGTCGCCAGGGCCAACAGGGCCGACGTGCCGTCCCCGGTGTCACACCACGCCGAGAGCTCCCGCAGGCCGTACGGACCGCCGGCCTCGGGGCTGTCCATGTCCACCACGCACACATGAGGGCGCAGCGCCCGTGACTCGGCCACCGAGTGGGTCCAGGAGGACGCCGAGACCTCCAGGTCGGGTTCTCGCCCGATCAGCGCCGCCAGGGCAGCGCGCAGCAGATGGGTGTCGTGCACCAGCAAGACCCGGATCACGGTGTCAGCCCCCGCCCTCCCGCCACCCCGGGCGGTGAACCCCGCACCGGGTACTTCGTCAAATTCATACCGGCGTGTGCCACGGTCACGGGCGTGGATAACTGACCTGCGGGGGGCGCAAGGGCGCACACTTCACGCCACGCGCGCCCCAAGTTCACTCGAACGCGCCTCCCGGAACCTCTTGCCAGCGGAAATGGAAGAAGGGCGTCTTATGGCAAAGCGGGGTGAAGGAGGCGTTCAGCGGGGGGAGTTGGGGCTGGTGAGATTGATGAGCCGGCAAACCGTCTCGATGTCGATCTTGACCTGGGCGATGGAGGCCCGTCCGGACAGCCAGGTGGTCAGCGCCGAGTGCCAGGTGTGCTCGATGACGCGCACGGCCGAGAGCCGCTCGGGGGTGGGCGGTCCGGCCGCGCCCGCGGGGCCCATCGCGTCCAGGATGATCGCCGTGGTCAGCCGGGAGACGGTGTCGACCTCGGAGCTGACGGACCGGTCGGCGAAGGTGAGGGCGCGCACCATCGCGTCCGCGAGGTGGGGCTCGCGCTGCATCGCGCGGAAGGCGCGCATCAGCGTCTGGGCCACGCGTGCCGCCGGGTCCTCGTCCGTCAACGGGCGCTTGCGCAGCGTCTCGTGGAGCTGCTGGAGCTGGTCCTGCATGGTGGCGACCAGCAGGTGGATCTTCGAGGGGAAGTAGCGGTAGAGCGTGCCGAGCGCGACGTTCGACGACTCGGCCACCTCCCGCATCTGCACGGCGTCGAAGCCGCCCCGGGTCGCCAGCCGGGTGGTGGCCTGGAGGATGCGCTGCCGCCGGGCCTCCTGACGCTCCGTCAGCAGGGGTTTGGGCAGCGGGGAAGGGGCGGCCGACGCCGGCGTCGGTGCCGACCTGGAGTCCGTAGTCATATGTCCCATTCCGTGGCGAGCCGTCCAGCGGTGTCCGTGGGGCCCGGACGGCACAGCATGGCAGGGGCCGAGCCGTGGCGCGAATCACCCGATCCGGCCCGCTCGACTGGCCGTCCGGCCGGTAGATTCAAGGCTTCCGGACTACCCAGTCTGAAACTTGTTCTAGATTAGCGCGACCGGTTACGCTCCGGCGGGAACAGCAGCGAGAAGGAGGCCGGGAGTGACCGCGGAGGCCACGGAGGCAGCGCTCGCGCACGACGACCACCCCGTGGACGGGGGCGGTGACCGCCCGCTGCGGATCGCCCTGCTCACGTATAAGGGGAACCCGTTCTGCGGCGGCCAGGGCGTCTACGTACGCCACCTCTCGCGCGAGCTCGCCCGCCTCGGCCACCATGTCGAGGTCATCGGTTCCCAGCCCTATCCCGTCCTCGACGGTGACGACGAAGGCGCCGTCGTCGGCGGCGGCCGGGTGAGCCTCACCGAGCTGCCCAGCCTCGACCTCTACCGCCAGCCCGACCCCTTCCGCACGCCCGGCCGCGACGAGTACCGCGACTGGATCGACGCGCTGGAGGTGGCCACCATGTGGACCGGCGGCTTCCCGGAACCGCTCACCTTCAGCCTGCGGGCCCGCCGTCACCTCGCCGCGCACCGCGGCCGGTTCGACGTCGTGCACGACAACCAGACGCTCGGCTACGGCCTGCTCGGCGGCCCCACCGTGCTCGGCGCGCCCCTGGTGACCACCATTCACCACCCCATCACCGTCGACCGGCAGCTCGACCTCGACGCCGCGGCCGACTGGAAGCGGCGCGCGTCCGTGCGCCGCTGGTACGGCTTCACCCGCATGCAGAAGCGGGTCGCCCGGCGGCTGCCGTCCGTGCTGACCGTCTCCGGCTCCTCGCGACAGGAGATCGTCACCCACCTCGGGGTCTCCCCGAGCCGGGTCCACGTCGTGCCCATCGGCGCCGACACCGACCTCTTCTCGCCCGACCCGGCCGTGCCCGAGGTGTCCGGCCGGATCGTCACCACCTCCAGCGCGGACGTGCCCCTCAAGGGCCTCGTCCACCTCGTCGAGGCCCTGGCCGTCGTGCGCGCGCGGCACCCCGCGGCCCACCTCGTCGTGGTCGGCAAGCGCGCGGAGGACGGCCCGGTGGCCACCGCCATCAGGCGGTGCGGCCTGGAAGGCGCGGTCGAGTTCGTCAAGGGCATCACCGACGCGGAGCTCGTCGACCTCGTGCGCTCGGCCCAGGTCTCCTGCGTCCCCTCGCTGTACGAGGGCTTCTCCCTGCCGGCCGCCGAGGCGATGGCCACGGGCACGCCGCTGGTCGCCACGACGGGCGGGGCGATCCCCGAGGTCGCCGGACCCGACGGCGAGACGTGCCTGGCGGTGCCGCCGGGCGACCCCGGAGCACTGGCCTCCGCGCTGGAGCGGCTGCTCGGTGACGAGGCGCTCCGGCGCCGGCTCGGCGCGGCGGGCCGCGAGCGCGTGCTGTCCCGCTTCACCTGGCGGCAGGCGGCGATCGGCACCGCCGAGCGGTACCGCGCCGCGATCGGCCGGCAGGGCTCCGCCGCCGCGATGGCGGGGCGGCGCGGCTGATGGCGCTTCCCGCCCGCCCCTTCCCACGGCCGGGCCCCGGACGGGCCCGGCCACGCCGTGACCCTTCGCGCCCATCGACCTGACCCGCCGGACGAAAGCAAACATTCGTGCTGACCGTCGATTTCTCCCGCTTCCCGCTCGCCGCAGGCGACCGCGTCCTCGATCTGGGGTGCGGCGCGGGCCGGCACGCCTTCGAGTGCTACCGGCGAGGCGCGCAGGTCGTCGCCCTCGACCGCAACGCCGAGGAGATACGCGAGGTCGCCAAGTGGTTCGCGGCCATGAAGGAGGCCGGTGAGGCCCCCGCGGGCGCCACCGCCACCGCCATGGAGGGCGACGCCCTCGCCCTGCCCTTCCCCGACGAGAGCTTCGACGTCGTCATCATCTCCGAGGTGATGGAGCACATCCCCGACGACAAGGGCGTGCTCGCCGAGATGGTCCGCGTCCTCAAGCCCGGCGGCCGGATCGCCGTCACCGTGCCCCGCTACGGCCCGGAGAAGGTCTGCTGGGCGCTCTCCGACGCCTACCACGAGGTCGAGGGCGGCCACATCCGCATCTACCGCGGCGACGAACTCCTCGACAAGATGCGCGAGGCGGGCCTGGCGCCGTACGGCACCCACCACGCGCACGGCCTGCACAGCCCCTACTGGTGGCTCAAGTGCGCCTTCGGCGTCGACAACGACAAGGCGCTGCCCGTCCGCGCCTACCACAAGCTGCTGGTCTGGGACATCATGAAGAAGCCCAAGGCCACCCGCGTCGCCGAGCAGCTCCTCAACCCCGTCATCGGCAAGAGCTTCGTGGCGTACGCGACCAAGCCGCACGCCACCGCCGGGGAGCGCGCGTGACCAGGGCCGGCCACGGGCCGGAGCGCACCGACCGCCTCGTACTGCCCGGCGTCCTCACTGCGGACCAGGCCGCCCGCACGGTGGCCGGCATCGCCGCCGCGCAGCGCGAGGACGGCGCCATACCCTGGTTCCGCGGGCACCACCTCGACCCGTGGGACCACGTCGAGGCCGCCATGGCCCTGGACACCGCCGGCGAGCACGCCCGCGCCGCGGCCGCCTACCGCTGGCTCGCGGAGCACCAGAACCCCGACGGCTCGTGGTACGCCGCGTACGCCGACGGGGACGCCGCCGACCCCACCGACCGCGGCCGCGAGACCAACTTCGTCGCCTACGTCGCCGTCGGCGTCTGGCACCACTACCTCTCCACCGGCGACGACGCCTTCCTCGACCGCATGTGGCCGACCGTCTTCGCCGCCGTCGAATTCGTCCTGCGGCTCCAGCAGCCCGGCGGCCAGATCGGCTGGAAGCGGGAGGAGGACGGCACGGACGTCACCGACGCGCTCCTCACCGGCTCCTCCTCGATCCACCAGGCGCTGCGCTGCGCCCTGGCCATCGCCGAGCACCGCGAGGAGCCGCAGCCGGGCTGGGAGTTGGCGACCGGCCTGCTGGCCCACGCCATCCGCGAGCACCCGGAGCGGTTCCTCGACAAGGGCCGCTACTCCATGGACTGGTACTACCCGGTGCTCGGCGGCGCGCTCACCGGCCCCGCGGCCAAGGAGCGCATCGAGGAGGGCTGGGACCGCTTCGTGGTGCCGGGCCTCGGCGTCCGGTGCGTCCTGCCGAACCCCTGGGTGACCGGCGGCGAGAGCTGCGAACTCGCCCTCGCCCTGTGGGTGATGGGCGAGTCCGACCGCGCCGTGGAGATCCTCCAGTGGATCCAGCACCTGCGGGCCGAGAACGGCCTCTACTGGACGGGCTACGTCTTCGAGGACGACGCGATCTGGCCGGAGGAACTGACCGCGTGGACGGCGGGTTCCCTGCTTCTCGCTGTCGCGGCGCTGGGCGGTGACGAGGCGACGACGGCGGTGTTCGGGGGCGAGCGGTTGCCTGTCGGCTTGGAGCCGGACTGCTGCTGACGCCTTGGGCGCCTGGCGGCGGGCTTCTTTTTGTTCCCCAGCCCCGCCCCTTCCCGAAACCGGGGAGACCCCGGACCCCGACCCGGCTTCGCCGGGTGTCCTCAAACGCCGGACGGGCTGAATGGTGCTGACCGTAACCAGCACAATCAGCCCGTCCGGCGTTTGAGGACACCGCGCGAAGCGCGGTCAGGGGGTCTGGGGCGAAGCCCCGGTTTCGGGAAGGGGCGGGGCTGGGGAACAAGCCCGCCGCAGGCGAAAAGCGGGCGTCACCCGAACGGCCCGCGCCCCCTGGCACGCGCCCCCGCCCACCCGCCACCCTTGCGGCAGGGAACATCGCCCCCCACCGGAGGTCACCGTGTCTCGCCGCGCCGCCATCACCGTGCCCCTCGTCTGCGCTCTCCTGCTCACCGGCGCCGGCTGCGGCGGCAAGGAGAAGAAGGAAGCGGAGAACACGGGCGGCCCCACCCCCACCAACTCCGTGGAGCGGCAGAAGTTCGCGAAGACGCGCTTCGTGACCAACGCCGGGCTCGCCGCGGGAGCCGCGTACCAGTGGGTCATCAAGCCCTACCGGAACGGTGCCTTCAAGAAGGGTGCCGACGGCCGCACCGTCGCCCTGGTGAAGGCGGGCCTCGCGGGCACGTTCTCGTACAACCGCTTCAAGGCCGCCGTGAACAACGCGAAGGGCGACCCGACCCTCGCCAAGGCCGTGGCGCCGCTCAGCGCGGGCATCGACTCGCTCAAGGGGCTGACCACGAAGTTCCGCAAGGGCGACGCCACCGACAACGACGCGAACGCCTACGACAAGGTCATCAACAACGTGAAGGACGCGGGCAAGGGCGCGGGCGCCCCGGTCACCGACCAGGTGCCGTCCTACTCCGACATCCAGAAGGGCTGACGGGCCCGAACGAGAGCCTTCGGCAAGGGCGTTGTCAGTGCCCCTCTTTACAGTGGCCACATGACCGAACTCAGCCATGACCGCTACTGTTCCGAGATTCTCGCCCAGGCCGCGCTGATGCGCGCCGCGCTGCGTGGTGCCGATCTGGCGGCGACCGTGCCCACCTGCCCCGACTGGACCCTGGCCCAGCTCGTGCTGCACGTCGGCCGGGCGCACCGGTTCGCCGAGTCGCTGGTGCGCACGAGGACCACCGAATTCGACGTGACCGCCGAGCACTTCGGCGTCGACTTCGGCCCCGAGGACCCGTCCCCCGACGACGAGGAGGCCCTCGGTGCCTGGCTGACCGAGGGCGCGGAGAGGGTGGTGGCCACGCTGCGCGAGGCGGGCCCCGATGCCGCGGTGTGGACGTTCTTCGGCAGCCCGACCGCCGTCTTCTGGGCCCCGTCGGATGACGCACGAGACGCTCATCCACCGGGCCGACGCGCAGCGGACGGCCGGCGTCGAGTTCACCGTCGATCCTGAGGTGGCGGTGGACTGCCTGGACGAATGGCTGGAGATGTCCACGCACCCCATACTGCTGGAGCGCAAGCCGGAGCTGAAGGGGCTGCTGGGCCCCGGCCGCACGCTCCATCTGCACGCCACGGACACCCCGGCCGAGTGGTTCGTCGATCTCACCGGCGAGCGCATGGCGTGGCGGCACGCCCACGAGAAGGCGGCCGTCGCCCTGCGCGGTCCGGTGGCCGACGTGCTGACCGTCTTCTACCAGCGGCAGCCGGCCGACAGCGGCCGGGTCGAGATCCTGGGCGACCGCGCGGTCCTCGACCTCTGGCTGGAGACGGCCAGCTTCGGCTGAGCGGCGGCCGGGTGAGAGCATCGCGGGTATGACCGGTATACCCAGATCCTCCGCGAGGTGTGCGGCCCCGCGCCGGCGGCTGCGGCGCGGGGTGCTGCTGCCCGCGGCCCTGATGCTCGTCACCTCCTGTTCCACGGGGAGCGACAGCGGGAAGGCGGGTGCCGACGGGGCCGGCGACCCGCTCTTCCCCCGTCTGGGCAACGGCGGTTACGACGTCCAGCACTACGGCCTGACGCTGGACTACGAACCGGAGGGCAACCGCCTGCACGCCACCGCCGTCATCACCGCCCGCGCCAGCCAGGACCTGGACGCCTTCAACCTCGACCTCAAGGGCATGAAGGTGCGCGACGCCCGCGTCGACGGGAAGCCGGCCGGCACGGCACGCAAGGGCACCGAGCTGACGGTGACCCCCGGCACGGCGCTGGACAAGGGCCGCGAATTCCAGACGGTCGTCGTCTACGAAGGCGTCCCGAAGGAGATCACGGACGCGGACGGCGAGTCCCTCGAAGGCTGGGTGGAGACGGACAGCGGCGCCGCGGCCCTGGGCGAACCCACCGGCTCCATGGCCTGGTTCCCCGGCAACCACCACCCCTCCGACAAGGCCGCCTACGACATCGAGGTGACCGTGCCCAAGGGCTACACCGCGGTGGCCAACGGGGAGTTGAAGCGGAAGGAGGTGCGCGGCGACCGCGCCACCTTCTCCTGGCACAACCCGGAGCCGATGGCGAGCTATCTCGCGAGCGTCGTCGTGAACGAATTCGAGGTCACCACCACGAAGGCCGGCGACCTGCCCGTCTACATCGCCACCCACCCCGAGGAACCCGCCGCGGGCCCGCGCATGGCGAAGCTGCTGCCCCGAGCGATCGACTGGGCGAGCGGGCTCTTCGGCCCGTACCCCTTCTCCTCGGCCGGAGCGGTCGTCGACCACAACGAATACGTCGACTACGCGCTGGAGACCCAGACCAAGCCGTACTTCGACGAGGCCCCCACCGACGCGATCGTGGTCCACGAGGTCGCCCACCAGTGGTTCGGCAACTCCGTCACCCCCCGCACCTGGCGCGACATGTGGCTCAGCGAGAGCTTCGCGCAGTACGCGGAATGGATGTGGGAGGAGAAGGAAGGCGGCCGGCCGGTGCAGCGCATCTTCGACGACTTCTATTCCGGCAAGGATCCCGAGAGTTCGGGGATCTGGGCCTTCCCGCCGGGGGATCCCACGCCGGAGAAGATATCCGATCCGCCGGTTTATGGGCGGGGGGCGATGCTTTTGCATGAATTGCGGCGGGGGGTGGGGGATGGGGTGTTCTTCGCCATCGTGCGGAAGTGGGTGGCGGATCATCGGCATGGGAATGGGGATACGGCGGAGTTTGTGGCGCTGTGTGAGGAGAGGGCGGGGCGGAGTCTGAAGCCGCTCTTCGATAAGTGGCTTTGGGGGGAGGGGCGGCCGTAGGGAGCGTGCGGGTCCGCTGCGCCTGCGGCGGGCTTTGTTCCCCAGCCCCGCCCCTTCCCGAAACCGGGGAGACCCCGGATCCCAGCGCCCTTGGGGGTCCCCCCGGACGAAGTCTGGGGGAGCGTCCTCAAACGCCGGACGGGCTGATTTCAGCCCGTTGGGGGCACCTCCCAGCGGTAGCTGGGGGAGTTTGAGGACAGCGCGCGAAGCGTGTTGCGGGGTCTGGGGCGAAGCCCCAGTTTCGGGAAGGGGCGGGGTAGGGGAACAAAGCGCCGCAGGCGGAGCCCCCCCACGCGGCGGAGCCGCACAGCAGACGCAGCCGGGAAGGGGCGGGGCTGGGGAACAAAACGCCGCACCCGGCAACGCACCCCCACCCCCTACCCGTTCAATTCCGCGAGCACCCGCAACGTCCCCACATCCCGCGTCACCACCAGCAGATCCGTCACCGGCCCAGAGCGCCAGAGCTCCAGCCGCTCCGCGATCCGGGACCGCGGCCCCACCAGGGAAATCTCGTCGGCGAAGGCGGACGGGACAGCGGCGGCAGCCTCCTCGCGGCGGCCCGCGAGGAAGAGGGAGCGGACCCGGGACGCCTCCTCGGGGAAGCCCATGCGGGCCATGAGGTCGGCGTGGAAGTTGCGGGTCGCGTGGCCCATGGCGCCGATGTAGAAGCCGAGCATGGCCTTCACGGGGCGGAGTCCCTCGGCCACGTCCGCGCAGAGGTGGGCCTGGGCGAGCGGGGCGACCATGAAGCCTTCGGGGGCACGGGCGAGGGCCGCCGCGTGGAGGCCGGTGCGCATCGGGGACCAGTAGAGCGGCAGCCAGCCGTCGGCGATGCGCACGGTCTGGGCGATGTTCCGGGGGCCTTCGGCGCCGAGCAGGACGGGCAGGTCGGGCCGCAGGGGATGGGTGACCGGCTTGAGCGGCTTGCCGAGGCCCGTGGCGCCGGGGCCGGTCCAGGGGAGGGGGTGGTAGCGGCCGTCGAGAGTGACAGGCGCCCGGCGGCGCAGCACCTGCCGTACGACCTCGACGTACTCCCGGGTCGCGGTCAGCGGGCTCTCCGGGAAGGGGCGTCCGTACCACCCCTCCACGACCTGGGGGCCGGACAGCCCGAGTCCGAGCAGCATCCGGCCGCCGGAGAGGTGGTCGAGGGTCAGCGCGTGCATCGCGGTCGCGGTCGGGGCGCGCGCGGCCATCTGCGCGACCGCCGTGCCGAGCCGTACGCGCCGGGTGTGGGCGGCGATCCAGGTGAGGGCGGTGAAGGCGTCGGAGCCCCAGGACTCGGCCGTCCAGACGGAGTCGTAGCCCAGCCGTTCCGCCTCGACGGCGAGTTCCAGGTGGCGGGGGTCGGGGCCGCGGCCCCAGTAGCCGAGCGCGAGTCCGAGCCGCATGGCCACCCCCATGAGCTGACGGTGTGTCAGTTATGCGACTGTACGGACCCGCCCGGCGCCGGACAAGACGACGGCCCGCCGGGGAGATGCCGGCGGGCCGTCGAGAGGGGCGTGCGCGCGCGTCAGCCGCGCTGGATGCCCGTGGTGTCCTGGAGCACACCGCGGCGGCCGTCCTGCGTCTGCGCGACGAGGGCCTCACCGCGCTGGTCGACCGCGAGGTACCAGGTGCCGGGCGCGAGCTCGGCGACCGGCGTCGGGGAGCCGTCCTCCGCGTACAGCGGACGGGCCACCGGCACGGCGAACCAGAACGGGGCGAAGTCCGCGGCCGGAGCGGCGGGCTGCGCCGCGGCCTGCGGAGCGGCGGCGGCCGCCTCGCCCATGCCGTGGTCCTGCTGGGACTGCTGGGGCTGGCCGCCGTACGAGGGCTGGGCGCCGTACGGGCCCGCGGCACCGGGCTGCTGCTGCATGCCGCCGGGGTAGCCGTAGCCCGGGTTGGGGCCGACGCCGTAGGGACCCGGGGCCTGCGGGCCCGGGGTGCCCACCAGCGGGGCCTTGAGCGCCGGGGTGCGCGGCGTGAGCAGCGCGGCCGCGGCGATCGCGAGGTTGGCGATCAGGCCGAGGATCTGACCGACACCCGCGGACACCTGGGAACCGCCGCCGACGATCGTCCACAGCGAGGACCACGCGGCGAACACCGCGAACGCGGTGCCCCACTGGTCCAGGCCCATGCCGACGAGCTTGCGCCCCTCGGGCTGGAAACGGGCGGCGACGATGAGAGCGGCGGCGATGATCCCGGCGAGGAAGATCGACGGCAGTACGGGGAACAGGCCGGACTTCCAGCCGTTCGGCTCCGTCGGGCAGAACGACGACTGCGCGCCGCAGTCGTACGAGTAGAAGCTGAGGAACGAGGCGATGAACAGCAACACCGCTGCTCCGATCACCACGCCGTCGCCTCGAGTGAGGGAGCGGATGTTCACCTAAAATCCTTTGTCAGTGTTGATCAGCGTTGATCAGTCTTCGTCGCTGTCGCCGGTACGCGAGATGCGGGGGGCGCGGGGGTGGCCCCCCATCGTACGGGTGAACCTATCGCCTGAGAGGTCGGGGCGTCTCCTTCGTATCACCCTCGTGACATGCCCGTGGCCTGCCGGTACTTACCTCCGCAGGAAGTCCGCGACACCGTTCGCGATCCCTTGCGCCGCTTTCTGGCGCCATGCCGGGTCGGTGAGCAGAGCGGCGTCCTGGGGGTCGCGCATATTGCCGCACTCGATGAACACCTTGGGAATCGTCGAGAGGTTGAGGCCGCCGAGATCCGAGCGCGTGTCGAGCCCGGTGCCGCCGCCGATGTAGTTGGACGGCGCGCTTCCGGTCGTCCGTACGAAGTTCCCCGCTATCCGCTCGCCCAGCTCCTTCGACGGTCCGGCGATCGGGCCGGTGTCCGCCCGGCCGCCCTTCACCGCCGCGGGAAGAATCACATGGAAGCCGCGGTCGCCGACGGCCGCGCCGTCCGCGTGCACGGAGACGGCCGCGTCCGCGTGCGCCTTGTTCCCGATCCCGGCCCGCTCGTCCACGCACGGCCCGTACGGCCGGTCGCCGTCGTGGGTGAGATGCACCTCCGCGCCCTGCGCCTGGAGGAGCTGCCGGATCCGGTGGGAGACGTCGAGGCTGAACGCCGCTTCCGCGTAACCGGCGTCCGTCGACGTCCCGGTGGTGTCGCACTCCTTGCGGCCCGTGCCGATGTCCACGGAGCGGTCGATCTCGGCGGTGTGCTCGCTGTTGTGGATGTTGTGTCCGGGGTCGACGACGACCACCTTGCCCTTGAGCGGACCGTCGGCGGCCGGGGCGCGCTCCGGCTCCGGCGCGGACGGCGACGGCCGCTCCGGCGCGGACGTACGAGGCTCGGGGGACGGGCTCGTACGGTGCGCCGGCGACGCAGTTGACGACGCCGCTGACGAGGCGGCGGCCGCCGGCCGCTTGCCGTCGTCCGCCGGGCCACCGCTCGCGTCCCACAGCAGCCAGCCCAGGAAACCGGCCGGGACCACCGCCGCCACGGCTACGAGCGCACGGGGAGACATGCGGGGAAAACTGCCTCTGGACATCCGGCGATGCTAGCGCCGCGGTTCAGATGCCGGGGCCGGTACGGCGCAGAACGTGCAGGGAGCGCGTCACCGAGACTTCGGTGAACGCCCCGGACGCGAGGGCCCTGCGGTACACGCGGTACGGGGCCTGCCCGCCGTCCGCCGGGTCGGCGAAGACGTCGTGGATGACGAGCAGCCCGCCCTCGGCGAGGTGCGGGGCCCAGCCCTCGTAGTCGCCCGTGGCGTGCTCGTCGGTGTGCCCGCCGTCGATGAACACCAGCCCCAGGGGCGCCCCCCAGACGGCCGCGACCTGCGGCGACCGGCCGACGACCGCGATGACGTGCTCCTCCAGACCCGCCTTGTGGAGGGTGCGCCGGAACGTGGGCAGCGTGTCCATCCGGCCCACCTCGGGGTCCACGACCGTCGGGTCGTGGTACTCCCAGCCGGGCTGCTGCTCCTCGCTGCCGCGGTGGTGGTCCACGGTCACCACCGTCGTCCCGGCCTGCCGGGCGGCGTCGGCGAGCAGGATCGTGGACCGGCCGCAGTACGTGCCGACTTCGAGGAGCGGGTGGGGGAGCGTCGCCGCTGCCGCTTCGGCGGCTTCGTGGAGGGCGAGGCCTTCGTCTGTCGGCATGAAGCCTTTCGCCGCTTCGAAAGCGGCTAGGGTTTGGGGTTTGGGGGGCACGGTTCCTCCGCGGCGGTTTGGGTTGCTGGGGTCATGTTCTCTTACCGGGCCGCGGGCCCGGAGCCCGGTTCGGGTTCTGTGCGGGGGGCGGTTTCTTTTCCCCAGCCCCGCCCCTTCCCGAACTGGGGCTTCGCCCCAGACCCCGAAGCACGCTTCGCGCGCTGTCCTCAATCGCCGGACGGGCTGAATGTGCTGGTTACGGTCCGCACAATCCAGCCCGTCCGGCGTTTGAGGACCGGGGTCTGGGGCGAAGCCCCAGTTCGGGAAGGGGCGGGGCTGGGGAACAAAGCCCGCCGCAGGCGGCAACGCCCCCCTACAGCCACCCATTCTGCCGCGCCGCCCGAACCGCCTCCATCCGGTTGCGAGTAGCCGTCTTCCCGATCGCCGCCGACAAATAATTCCGCACCGTCGCCGGCGACAAGTGGACCTTCGCCGCGATGTCCGCCACCGTCGCCCCGTCGACCGCCGCCGCCAGGACGTCGCGTTCGCGCTGGGTGAGCGGGTTCGGGCCCGCGCTGAGGGCGGCCGCGGCCAGGCCGGGGTCGATGACGCGCTCGCCCGCGAGCACCTTGCGGATCGCCGCCGCGAGGTCCTCCACCGGGCCGTCCTTCACCAGGAAGCCGGACGCCCCGGCCTCCATCGCCCGGCGCAGGTAGCCGGGGCGGCCGAACGTCGTGAGTATCAGCACCCGGCACTCCGGCAGCGCCGACCGCAGGTCCGCGGCGGCGTCCAGGCCGCTGCGGCCGGGCAGTTCGATGTCGAGGAGGGCGATGTCGGGCCGCGCCTCACGCGCCTTCGGCAGGATCTCGTCGCCGTTGCCGACCTGGGCGACGATCTCGATGTCCTCCTCCAGCCCGAGCAACAGCGCGAGCGCGCCCCGCATCATGCCCTGGTCCTCGGCGAGCAACACCTTGATCATCTCTTGCGGTCCTCCTCGGACTCCGAGTCCACCGGCAGTTCTGCGACGAGGCGGAACCCCCGCCGTCCGTCCGGTCCGCACGTCAGGGAACCGCCTGCCACGGCCAGCCGCTCGGCCAGCCCCTTCAGCCCCGTGCCGCAGCTCTTCGCGGCCGCGTCCGAGCCTACGCCGCGCCCGTTGTCCGTGATCTCCAGGCGCACTTGGTCGGTCTCGCCGCGCACCTCGACGGTGCAGCGTTCGGCGCCGCTGTGCCGTACGACGTTGGTGACGCCCTCGCGCACCACCCAGCCGAGCAGCGCCGCGGACTGCGGCGGCAGCGGGGGGCCGGACTGGCGGATCTCCGCCTGGATGCCGGAGGCTTCGAGGAGGGAGCGGGCGCGGTCGAGTTCGGTGGTGAGGCTGCCCTCGCGGTAGCCCGTGACGGCCTCGCGGATCTCGGTGAGCGCCTGCCGCCCCACGGCCTCGATGTCGGCGGCCTGGCCGAGCGCCGCGTCCAGGTCGCGGGGCGCGAGGCGGCGTACGGCCTCCGCCTTGACCACGATCACGGACATGGTGTGGCCGAGCAGGTCGTGCAGGTCGCGCGAGAAGCGCAGCCGCTCCTGCTCGACCGCGCCGCGGGCCAGTTCCTCGCGGGTGGCCCGCAGTTGGGCGACGGTCTCGAAAAGGGTGAGGATCGCGGACGCGACGAGGCCGGAGAGCATGGTGCCGTAGCCGATGGTCAGCGACTCGCTCGGGCCGCCGCGGAAGCTGCCGATCAGCCCGGCGGAGCCGGACAGCGTGAGGACGACGACCCCGAGCCGGCGCCCGTTGCCCTCGCGGTTCCTGAGCACGATTCCGCTGACCAGCGACAGCAGCGGGAAGCACAGCAGCCAGTCGCCGCCGTAGCCGATGGTCAGCGCGTAGGTCACCGCCGCCAGTCCGGCGAGCGCGACGTGCGGCGTGGGGGTGTACCGGCGCCGCTCGTCGAGGCTGGTGAAGACCGCCACGGCGTAGAGCACCGCGAAGGCGAGCACCCCGGCCCCGCCCAGCCAGGGCAGCGGCGTCTGCCCCTGGAACAGCCCCTGGACGTCGCCGGTGAGCATGAAGAGCCACGGCAGGAAGGCGAATTTCCCCGGTGGTTTGTAGCGTGCCGGCAAGCCGGCGCTGTCATTCATGCTCCGACCTTAAGGAACACCGCACTGACCTGGGCAGATGCAAGTGTGGGCGACGGCCCGTGACATTTGTCCCACGGCCCGGCGTCGCCGGAGGCCGCCCCGTCCGTGGCCTTCCCACCCTCACGGCGATCGGCTATACATGGGTCCCATCGGATCGGCTAGAACGCGTTCTACGTCGAGCGTGTCACGGGCCGACCGGCAGTGACTCCGGCGCGGACGGCGGTGCGGACGGCCGGGTCGGGGTCTCCACCTCGCCGCGAAGGAGCCCGCCCCCGATGCCCATCGACGCAGCGCAGGCGGTCGCCGCCGAGCCCCGTACCACCCAACTCTCCTGGGACCACAAGGACATCCAGCTCTACCACCTGGGCATCGGGGCGGGCACCCCGGCGACCGACCCCGCCGAACTCCGCTACACCCTGGAGAGCAGGCTCCACGTCCTCCCCAGCTTCGCGACCGTCGCCGGCGGCGGGATGGCGTTCGGCGGCGGCCTCGCCGCGCCCGGCATCGACATCGACCTCGCCGGGGTCCTGCACGGCGGACAGCGCCTCACACCGCACCGGCCCATCCCCGTCCGCGGCTCCGCCACCCACACCTCGCGCGTCGCAGCCGTCCACGACAAGGGCAAGGCCGCCGTCATCGTGCTGCGCTCCGACGCCGCCGACGCCGACGGGCCGTTGTGGACGAGCGAGAGCGAGATCTTCGTCAAGGGCGAGGGCGGCTTCGGCGGTGAACGCGGCACGACCACACGGCTCGACGCCCCGACGACCGCCCCGTCCGTCACCGTCGAGCGCCCCGTCCGCGAGGACCAGGCCCTCCTCTACCGCCTCTCCGGCGACTGGAACCCCCTGCACGCCGACCCCGGGTTCGCCGCGCTCGCGGGCTTCGACCGGCCCATCCTGCACGGCCTGTGCACCTATGGCATCGCCCTCAAGGCGGTCGTGGACACCCTGCTCGGAGGGGACGTCACCCGCGTCCGCTCCTACGCGACGCGTTTCGCGGGCGTCGTCTTCCCGGGCGAGACGCTCCGCGTCCGGGCGTGGAGCGTGGCGCCGGGGCGGATCCAGGCGCTGGTGACGGTGGTGGAGCGGGAGGACGCGCCCGTGCTGACGGAGACGGTCGTCGGACATGACTAGCGCATGTCCGACGGGTTCGCCGCTGTCGCGTCCGGCGGACGTCGCTGTCTCCGTTCGGGCAAGCGCCTGACGGCGCTGTCCTCGATCGCCGGACGGGATCGGTTTTCCGGACCGTGGTCCGTGAGCCGCGGGCCGAAGGCCACGGCCGGGATCCCACAACGCAACAGCCGCGAAGGGAGCCCCACATGCGCGCAGCCGTACTGCATCAGACCGGGCAGGACAAGCTCGACGTCCTCGACTCCGTCGAGCCCACCGGATTCGGGCCCGGCAAGGTGAGGATCCGGATGCGGGCCACCGGCCTCTGTCACTCGGACCTCTCCGCCATGTCCGGAGTCCTGCCGCAGCCCGCCCCCTTCGTCCCCGGCCACGAGGGCGCCGGGGACGTCGTCGAGACCGGCGACGGCGTCACGGGCCTGCGGGTGGGTGACCGCGTCCTCGTGTGCTGGCTGCCGCCGTGCGGCAGTTGTCCGGCTTGCCGGCGCGGACAGTCCCAGCTGTGCCTGGCCGGGTTCATGAACTCCGGCACCCCCAACTTCCGCCACGAGGGCGCCGACGTCTTCGGGTTCGCGGGCACCGGCACGTTCGCCGAGGAGATCGTGGCCGACGCGGGCTGCGCTGTGCCCATCCCCGACGACCTGCCGTACGACATCGCCGCCCTCATCGGCTGCGGCGTCACCACCGGCCTCGGCGCCGCCATCAACACGGCGGCCGTGGAAGCGGGTTCGTCGGTCGCCGTCATCGGCTGCGGCGGCGTGGGGATCTGCGCCGTGCAGGGCGCGCGGGTCTGCGGGGCCGCGGGGATCGTCGCCGTCGACCCCGTCGCGTCCCGGCGCGAGGCGGCCCTGCGCTTCGGCGCGACCGAGGCGGTCGCGCCCGACGCCCTCGACGACGCCGTCGCCAGACTCACCGGCGGCGAGGGCTTCGACTACGTCTTCGAGGTCGTCGGCAAGTCCACCACCGCCCGCGCCGCGTACGGGGCGACACGGCGCGGCGGCACGCTCTGCGTCGTCGGGGCGGGCGCGATGGACGACCACTTCCAGATCAACATGTTCGAGCTGTTCTTCGACGAGAAGCGGATCCTGCCCTCCCTGTACGGCGGCGGGTCCATAGCGCGCTCCTACGAACGGGCCATCGCCCTGTGGCGCGCCGGGCGGATCGACCTCGCCGGACTCATCACCCACCGCGTCCCGCTCGCCGGCATCAACGACGCCATCGACCAGATGCGCACGGGCGAGGCGCTGCGCACCTGCGTCGAGATCTGAAGGGGGCCACCGTGGCGACATCCCTGGCCGGCCGCACCGCGATCGTCACCGGAGCCGGGCGCGGGCTCGGCCGGGCCGAGGCGCTCGAACTGGCCCGGCTCGGCGCGCACGTCATCGTCAACGACCACGGCCGGCCCGGCCGCGACGGCACCGGCGCCGCGTCCGCCGGGCCCGCGGAGGAGGTCGTCGCCGAGATCAGGGCGGCCGGCGGCCTCGCCACCGCCCACGCCGGTGACGTGGCCGACTTCCAACAGGCCCGGGAACTGGTGGAACTGGCCGTCCGCAGCGGCGGTTCGCTCGACATCCTCGTCAACAACGCGGGCATCCTCCGGGACCGGATGGTCTTCTCGATGACCGAGGACGAGTGGGACTCCGTGATCCATGTGCACCTCAAGGGGCACTTCAACACCACGCGGTTCGCCGCCGCGTACTGGCGGGAGCGGTCGAAGGCGACCGGCCGCCCGGTCTACGGACGGATCGTCAACACCTCCTCGGAGGCGTTCCTCGCCGGGTCGGCGGGCCAGCCGAACTACGCGGCCGCGAAGGGCGGCATCGTCGGCCTCACCACCTCGACGGCCGAGGCGCTGCGCAAGTACGGCGTGACGGTCAACGCGATCTGCCCCCGGGCGCGGACCCGGATGACGGAGGACGTCTTCGCGGACATCGGCGTGCCGGAGGGCGCACCGGACGCGCTCGCCCCCGGGCATGTGTCACCGCTCGTCGCCTATCTCGCGTCACCGGCGGCCGCCGGGGTGAACGGGCAGGTCTTCGTGGTGCACGGCGGGATGGTCGCGGTGGTCGAGCGCCCCCGGATCGCGGCGAAGTTCGACGCCGCCGAGGGGATCTTCGGGGTGGAGGAGCTGGAGGGCGCGCTCACCCCGTACTTCGCGACGCGCCCGCTGGGCGAGACGTTCGCGGCGAAGGAGGTTCTGGGCCTGAAGCGGGAGTCGTGAGGGCGCCCGGACGCCGGACGGGCCGGAGGCCGCTGAGCTCAGCGGCCTCCGGCCCGTCCGGCCCGCAGCGGCCTACAGGGTCTGCTACCTGTCGGTTCTGCGGTGCTTGCCGTGCGCGGGAGCGTTGGCGTCTTGCGGTGAGGCCGGGCCACGGTGCCTGCCGGAGCCGGCGGCTGCGGCCTGGGCGGCCTCGAGGGGGCGCGCTTCGGTCGTGTCGGTTCGGGCGTCGGGCATGGGGAAAGTCACTCCGTCGGATGGGGTTTGCGTGCTCTGCGCTCGGGGGCCATGGCAGTGGCGCACGGCGTCGACGGAAGTCAACACGCTTTCCGCGCACGACCGTCCGGTCCACTCCGGTGCCCGTGGTGTCCGTTCGGTACAGCTGCGCAGCCCCCGCCCGATACTAACGGGACCTTGATCGCCTAGCCACCCGGTCCGTCGGCGAGTCGCGCCTCTCAGGGATGGGGATTCCGCCCGAGCGGCGCCTGTTGCAGGGGCACGGGCCGGGAGGGGCACTCGTACCCCCGCGCGGCCGGGGCGGGGCGCGCGGCCGCCGACCAGGCTTCCGGCATCGCCGCCGGCGGACGGCCCGGATACGTGGACGGCGGCACCGCGGTCCACAGGTCGGGCTCCACCCGCTGCGGCGGCGGCCCGAGCACGGGCCCCTGCACGGGGACGGGCGCCAGGGCCTGCGGGGGCACGGGGGTCAGTCCTTGGGCCGCCGTGTCGCAGGCGGCGGCCCGCACGGGATCCGGCGCGGCGAGCGGCCTCCGCGCCGGGGCCGGCCCGGGGGAGGGCTCGGTCAGATCCCGGAGCACGCTGCGGGCGGCCGGGACGCCGGGGTAGGTACCGACGATCCGCCCGGCCTCCGGGGCCGGGGGGCGCGCGCCCGGTGCGTTGAACTCCGATTGCCCCGACGGGGTGGAGGCCGAGGCACGGACCGGGTCCGCCGGGTGGGGGACCGGCGCGCTCAGCGGGTCGGGGCGCGTGCCCTGGGAGTTGGCGGAAGCGAAGGGGCCCGCTGGGCCGGCGGCCGGGGGCCGGACCGGATCGGACTGCGCGGGTTGCCCCACCGCGGTGGAGGCGGACGGCCCCGTCGGTTCGGCGGGCATGCTCCGGGACCGACCGGAGACGTCGGGTTCCGGCTGCCCGAGCGGGTCCGGGCCAGGATCCAGCAGGAGGGGCCGGGGCGCGGGGGCGGGACTCACCGGCCGGGCCTGGCCGGGGGCGGGTGCGCCCAGCTGGTTCATCGGGTCCGGAGAGACCGGAGGGACGGGCGCGGACGGGCCGGCCGGGGACTGGAAAGGCGCCGGTTGCCCCTGCGGGTCCGGGGGCGTGGGGGCCTGATCGGTGGTCGGCGGGCTGAGGGGTGTCGGTGCCCTCAGGGGCGTCGGGTCGGGAGGGAGAGGGCGGGGCGCGGGGGTGGCCGGGCTTGCCGGGGCGTTGCCGTTGCCGGGCATCCGGAGGGGCGTCTGCGGTCCCTGCGGATCGGGGGGCCGGGTCGGGGACGTGGTGTTCGGTACGTGGGCCCGGTCGGTAACCGGAGGGTTGAGGGGTGCTGGAGCCCTCGGCGGCGTCGGGTCGGGAGGGAGGTGGCGGGGCGCGGAGGTGGTTGGGCTCGCCGGGTCGTTGCCGGGGATCCGGAGGGGCGTCTGTGGTCCCTGTGGATCGGGGGGCGTGGGGGCCCTGTCGGTGGCCGGCGGGTTGAGGGGCATCGGTGCCCCCAGCGGCGTCGGGTCGGGAGGGAGGCGGCGGGGCGCGGAGGTGGTCGGGCTCGCCGGGTCCCGGAGAGCCGCCGGTTCTCCCGCCGGGGCTGGGGTCCGGATCGCGTCCGGAGCGATGTGCCGGGCGGACGGGCCTGCCGGGTGGGGGCCTCGGTCCGAGGGCGACGGGGCGGCGGGGGCCGGGCCCTCCGGCCGATCGGGCATGGGGCTCGGCACGCGGGCCCGGTCGGCGGGCGGGGCTGGTTCCCCGAGCGGGGGCATGGGGTTCGGTACGTGGGCCTGGTCGGTGGGCGACAGGCCAGGACGTGTCGGGTCCTGCGGAGGCGGGTTCGGCACGCGGGGGCGTTCGGCGGCCGGCGGGGGAGTGGGGGCCGCCGTGGGGCCGCGGGGCGTATCCCGGTCCTCGCCGCGCGCCCGGTCGCGGTCCGTGTCCGGGAGGCGCAGGCGGGCCAGGCCGCAGCGCACGTACGGGGTCACGTACGGCAGGCGGAGTTCGCCGCCGGCCGTCCACAGGCCCGTGCCCACCAGCCAGCCCGCCGGGGCGGGGAACTGCTGGAGGCGGCGGGCCGCCGGGCGCCACACGCCCACCCAACTGCCGGTCGGCCCCTCGATGCGGAACGCCACGGCGCACCCCTCGGGCGCCAGCTCCTGGCCGGGCTGCGCGGCGAAGGGGGTCAGCACGGCGTTGGGCAGCCGCAGGCACTCCGGGAAGCGCACCGGCCGCGCGGAGCCCAGCACCCCCCAGCCCAGCCGGTCGTGGCCGGGGGCGTCCGAGCGGACGAGCAGGAGACCGCTGTACGGGTCGGCCAGCAGCAGCCGGTCCTGGCTCTCCTCGGTGATCTGGAGCAGGGGACTGATCACGCCACCGCGCCCGAGGTCGACGATCACCGTCTTCGTGCGCCCGTCGAGCTCGCGGTCGAGGGCGAGCAGCCGGCCCGTACGGTCGAGCCAGGCACCGCCCGAGCAGCGGCCCCCCACCTCGGCGATCCGCTCGGGCCCGAACGCGCCGCCGTGCAGCAGCCACAGCGCGGTGGACCGCTCGTGGTGCACCAGGCCGTACGCCGCGGTGCCGCCGGGCGCCGGGGGCAGCAGGGAGAGCCGCTCGCACTCCACCGCTCCGACCTGGAGCTCTCCGGTGCCGGGGCCGGTGGGGTAGAGCAGCGAGACCGTGTGCCGCTCGGCCACCTTGCGCCGGATCAGGACCCGCCCGTCGGAGAGCGGCAGCACATCGCTGTCGGGCTCCTCGGGCTGGGTGCCGGGCAGCGGCACGGCGTACGGTTCGGGGCCGTCGAGCGTCCAGCGCTCCGGAAACCAGCCACCCGTCCCGCCGTCGAGGGCCAGCCGCGCGGCGTACGAACCGTCCGCTGTGACCGTGAATGCCGCGCGTCTCATGTCCATCGACGCACTCCGTGGGGTGCTCTGTGGAGTGCTCTGGGGGGCACAGACCGTCATGAGAAACGTCACCTCCGGCACTGAACGTAGTTATCGCACTACCTGCCGAACAATGAGAGCGGGTCCGCTTCACGCGTAAGGGTGGCGGATGTCCGATTCGCCTGAGCGATGGGGGGTGGGTGTGCTTCGTGCGACACCGTCCGATTAAGGTAAGGCGTACCTAAGTGGCTGGGCGGTGGCTCGACTCGCCCTCTTGACGGCCGCACGACGGGCATGCCTCCGCACGCCGTTCGCACCCCGCACGCACCCCTCACTCCTGGAGCACGAGATGTCCCTTCGCCGCCGCGGCACCGCCGCCGTCGCCCTCTCCATGGCCGCCGCGCTCTCCCTCGCGGCCTGCGGCTCCTCCGGCGGCGGCAAGGACACGGCGGGCAAGGACGGCGGCAACGGCTCCAAGGCCGTGGCCGAGGGCGGCAAGGACTTCGGCAAGGCGGGCGAGCAGACGAAGAAGATGGGCACGGACGCCGCGCCCGGCGAGTTCCCGCGCACGGTCACCCACGCGCTGGGCACCACGGAGATCAAGGAGCGGCCCAAGCGCGTCGTCGTCCTCGACGTGGGCGAGCTCGACAACGTCGTCTCGCTCGGCCTGAAGCCGGTCGGCTGGGCGCCCACCGAGGGCAGCCAGGGCATCCCCGACTACCTCAAGAAGGACGCCGGGGAGCCCAAGAGCGTCGGCACCATCAACAATCTGAACCTGGAGGCCATCAACGACCTCCACCCCGACCTGATCCTCGGCAGCAAGCTGCGCGCGGAGAAGAGCTACAAGAACCTCTCGAAGATCGCGCCGACCGTGTTCTCCGTCCGCCCGGGCTTCACCTGGAAGGAGAACTACCTCCTCAACGCCGCCGCCCTGGACCGGACCGCCGAGGCGAAGAAGAACCTCGACGCCTACGAGGCCAAGGCCAGGAAGCTCGGCGAGGACGTCGGCGAGAAGAAGCCGACGATCACCATGCTGCGCTACATGCCGCAGTTCACCCGCCTCTACGCCGGCCAGTCCTTCATCGGCACCGTCCTCAAGGACGCCGGCCTGCCGCGCCCGAAGAACCAGCAGGGCGACAAGCTCGCCGAGCAGATCAGCCCGGAGAACATCGACCAGGCGGACGCCGACTGGATCTTCACCGGCGTCTACGGCGACCCCGACAAGACCAAGCGCGACAGCGCCCAGGACAACCCCCTGTGGAAGAACCTGAAGGCGGTCAAGGACGGGCACGCCAAGGACGTCAAGGACGAGACCTGGTACCTCGGCCTGGGCGTCACCGCCGCGAACAGCGTTCTGGATGATCTTCGTGGCTTCCTGGTGAAGTGACCGCCCTTAAGCGGTCGCCCCCGCGCGATGGCCGTGCGGGCACGTCGGACAGGTAGCCTTTCCCCCGTGCCCGCACTGTCTGAAGTCATCGCCGCCCTCGACGCCCTGTGGCCCCCGGAGCGGGCCGAGCAGTGGGACGCCGTCGGCACCGTCTGCGGCGACCCCCAGGCCACCGTCGGCCGCGTCCTCTTCGCCGTCGACCCCGTGCAGGAGGTCGTCGACGAGGCCGTGAAGCTCGGCGCCGACCTGCTGGTCACCCACCACCCGCTCTATCTGCGGGGGACGACCACGGTCGCGGCCTCCACCTTCAAGGGCCGCGTCGTGCACACCCTCATCAAGCACGACATCGCCCTGCACGTCGCGCACACCAACGCCGACCGCGCCGACCCCGGCGTCTCCGACGCCCTCGCCGGCGCGCTCGACCTGCGCGTCACCGGTCCGCTGGTGCCCGACCCCACCGACCCCGGGGGCCGCCGCGGCCTCGGCCGGATCTGCGCGGTCGACCCGCCGGTGAAGCTCGCCGAGTTCGCCGAGCGCGCCGCCCGGCGGCTGCCCTCCACCGCGCAGGGCGTCCGCGTCGCGGGCGACCCGGACCGTACGATCCGCACGGTCGCCGTCTGCGGCGGCTCGGGCGACTCGCTCTTCGACGAGGTGCGGGCCGCGGGCGTGGACGCCTACGTCACCGCCGACCTGCGCCACCACCCCGCGTCCGAGGCCCAGCAGCACAGCCCGCTCGCCCTGGTCGACGCCGCGCACTGGGCCACCGAATGGCCCTGGACCGAGCAGGCGGCCGCCCAGCTCGACGAGATCTCCGACCGCCACGGGTGGGGCCTGCGCACCCACGTCTCCCGTACGGTCACCGACCCCTGGACCGCCCACGCGGCGTCCTCCTTCCCGCACAAGTAACCACAGGAGCCCCCAACTGAACGCCGCGCCCGCCGACCAGATCCGCCTTCTCGATCTCCAGGACCTGGACACCCGCCTCGGACAGCTCGCCCACAAGCGCAAGAACCTGCCCGAGCACGCCGAGATCGCCTCCCTGGAGGCCGACCTCACCCAGCACCGCGACCTCCTCGTCGCCGCGCAGACCGAGGAGAGCGACACCGCCCGCGAGCAGTCCAAGGCGGAGTCGGACGTCGACCAGGTGCGCCAGCGCGCCGCCCGTGACCAGCAGCGCCTGGACACCGGCGTCGGCATGTCCGCCAAGGACCTGGAGAACCTCCAGCGCGAGATCGCCTCGCTCGCCAAGCGCCAGGGCGACCTGGAGGACGTCGTCCTCGAGGTCATGGAGCGCCGTGAGTCCGCGCAGGAGCGGGTCACCGAGCTGACCGGCCGCGTGGAGTCCGTGCAGGCCAAGGTCGCCGACGCCGTCGCCCGCCGCGACGCCGCCTTCGCCGGGATCGACGCCGAGGCCGCCTCGGTCGCCAAGCAGCGCGAGATCGTCGCCGGTTCCGTCCCGGCCGACCTGCTGAAGCTCTACGACAAGCTGCGCGTCAAGGAGGGCGGCGTCGGCGCGGCCCGCCTTTACCAGCGCCGCTGCGAGGGCTGCCGCGTGGAGCTCGACATCACCGCGTTCAACGAGGTCCGGGCCGCCGCCGCGGACGCCGTCGTCCGCTGCGAGAACTGCACCCGCATCCTGGTCCGCACCTCCGAGTCGGGCCTGTAGCAACCATGGCGCATCGCTTCGTCGTCGAGGCCGACGGAGGGTCCCGGGGCAACCCGGGCCCCGCCGGTTACGGCGCGGTCGTGCTGGACCCGGCGACGGGCGAGGCGCTCGCGGAGGCCGCCGAGTACATCGGCACGGCCACCAACAACGTCGCCGAGTACAAGGGCCTCATCGCCGGACTCAAGGCGGCGAAGGCCCTCGACCCGGAGGCCGCCGTCCTGGTCCGGATGGACTCCAAGCTCGTCGTGGAGCAGATGTCCGGCCGCTGGAAGATCAAGCACCCGGACATGAAGCCGCTGGCGGCCGAGGCCCGGACGATCCTCCCGGCCGGCCGCGTCACCTATCAGTGGATCCCGCGCGAGCAGAACAAGCACGCGGACCGGCTCGCCAACGAGGCCATGGACGCCGGGCGGCTCGGCAGGCAGTGGGAGCCCGGCGCGTCCACCGCGGCCGTCCGCGAGCGGCCGGCCCCGGAACCCGTCATACCCGCGCTCCCGGCCGAGGCTCCACTCGCCGAGCCCAAGGCCGCGCCCGTCGGCTGGGCGGCACCCGCCGATCTCGGCACGCCCACCACCTTCGTCCTGCTGCGGCACGGCGAGACGGCCCTGACACCGCAGAAGCGGTTCTCCGGCAGCGGTGGCGGCGCCGACCCCGAACTCTCGCCCGCCGGGCGCCGCCAGGCGGAGGCCACCGCCGCCGCCCTCGCCGCCCGCGGCACCGTCCAGGCCGTCGTCACCTCGCCGCTGCGGCGCTGCCGGGAGACGGCCGCCGCCGTGGCCGCGCGCCTCGGCCTGGAGGTGCGGGTCGAGGAGGGCTTGCGCGAGGCGTCCTTCGGTGCCTGGGAGGGCCTGACCTTCGCCGAGGTCAAGGAGCGCCATCCCGCCGACCTCGACGCCTGGCTCGCCTCCTCCAAGGCGGCGCCCACCGGCGGCGGCGAGAGCTTCGCCACGGTCGCCCGCCGGGTCGCGCTCACCCGCGACAGGCTCCTCGCGCGGTACGCGGGCCGGACGGTCCTGCTGGTCACGCACGTGACCCCGGTCAAGACCCTCGTCCGCCTCGCGCTCGGTGCCGCGCCGGAGTCGCTGTTCCGGATGGAGCTGTCCGCGGCCTCCCTCTCGGCGGTGGCCTACTACGCCGACGGCAACGCGTCCGTACGCCTGCTGAACGACACCTCGCACTTGCGGTAGCGGCGGGCCCCCGCCGCCCGGCGGGAGCCCGCGCCGCTACTCCGCGACGCGCAGCGCTATCGCCTCGTTCAGGGCCGCGAGCGCGGCCAGGCGCTGCTGCTCACGCTCCTCGATGTCCTGGGGGCTCTCGCCCGTCGCCGCGACGCGCGGGCACGTCGGGCACTGCCAGCGGTCGGGGGCACCCATGGGTGGCGGTGTCATGGCGACAGCGCAGTGGGGGCACTTCACGATCACTCCTTCCACGTGGCCGCACGACGCGCAGACCCACACCGGGCCCTCCGCGTCGTGCTGCCGCCACGCCGTCCTCAGACAGCGCGGGCAGCCGGTGGTGACGATCCCGGCGCGGCTCATGACTGGCGGCTCCGGGGTGGTGTCCGCGTACTCGATGATCCGGGCCCTGATCCGGGCGTCCGTGGTGTTGGCCATCCTGAGCAGGTGTGCGACTCGCGAGCGGGCCTCGTCAACGAAATCGTTCATGGCGAGCAGCAGGCTACGCGGAAGGAGCGCGGGTCAGGCGCGGGAATTCCGGTCCGGGGGCGGAGGTTTGAGGGTCGCGGCCGGGTGCCGGTGCAGGTGCGGCGGGGGGTGTGGCGTTCGATGGCGTTCCATGGCGCGTTTCTCGGATTGACCCTTTCGGACGACACCGGATCGGTGGGGTGAGGTGACCGCTGCGTGATCGTCGGGCCGGCGGCGCGCTCGGTCAGCCGCGCAAGGAGGCGGCGGCGCGGGCGAGTTCGGTCACCCGCGCCCAGTCCCGGTCCGCGAGGGCGTCGGCGGGCAGCATCCACGTGCCGCCCACGCAGCCGACGTTGGGCAGGGCGAGGTATTCGCGCGCCGTTTCCGGGCCGATGCCGCCCGTCGGGCAGAAGCGGGCCGCCGGCAGCGGCCCGGCGAGGGACCGCAGGAACGCCGGCCCGCCCGCGGCCTCGGCGGGGAAGAACTTCATCTCGCGTACGCCGCGCTCCAGCAGCGCCATGACCTCCGAGGCGGTCGACACCCCGGGCAGGAACGGCACCCCGGCCGCCGTCGCCGCAGCCAGCAGCCGCTCCGTCCACCCCGGGCTGACCAGGAACCCGGCCCCGGCCGCCGTCGCCGCCTCCGCCTGACCGGGCGTCAGCACGGTGCCCGCCCCGACGACCGCCTCCGGCACCTGTGCCGCGACGGCCCGTATCGCCTCCAGCGCCCCGCCCGTACGCAACGTGATCTCGACCGCCCGCAACCCGCCCGCCACCAGCGCCCGCGCGAGCGGCACGGCGTCATCGGCATCGTCGAGCACGACCACCGGCAGCACGGGAGCGAGGCTGAGCACGTCACGGGATGGCGTCACGGTGGGCATCCTGCCGTGGGGGAGTGGGGGGTGCAATGGTGGTTGCGGAGGGCGCAACGCGACTCGGTCGGCACCAGTGCCGTGAGTGCACCCACGCGACGCGGCACGCTCCGTCACGCTTGGAACGACGTCGTCCACCACGACCGTCCACAGGACGAAATCCGTGTACGAGTTCGGCCGCTGGGTGTACCGGACCTCTCCGGAGACCAAATGGATACGCGAAAGGTGTTCCAGCTGCCGTGGCACAGGAAGGAACCCCTGACCCGCAGGCGGCGCGTGCGGGTCAGGGCGAGCGCTCCGGCCGCCCCCCCCAGAAAACCCCCAGGGGCAGAAAAGAAGCCCCGCCGGAACCTGTTTGCGCAGGTCAGACGGGGTAAGGGGCGGACGAGTCGGCCTGTACGCCGGGTTCTGTCTCCCGGTCGCCTCGCGGCGGCCGGGGAGGCGGCCATCCATCTAGGCCTGCCGTTGCCGGCAGGCTCGTGCGGTCTACCCGCGGACTCGGGCTGGCAGCCCTCGGTCGTCCGCGCAGGGCCGCCGTGAAGCGGCCCCTCTTGACCTTGCTCCGGGTGGGGTTTACCTAGCCGTCCGAGTCACCTCGGACGCTGGTGGTCTCTTACACCACCGTTTCACCCTTACCGGAAGCCTCGCGGCCCCCGGCGGTCTGTTTTCTGTGGCACTGTCCCGCGGGTCACCCCGGGTGGGCGTTACCCACCACCCTGCCGTGTGGAGCCCGGACGTTCCTCGGGAGATCCGAAGATCCCACGCGGCCGCCCGGCCGGCTCGTCCGCCGTGCCGACCATGTTACCTGGCGTGACGCAGCCCCCTTGACCTCGCCGCCCGCGCCCGGCCGGCTCACGCCGGAGCGAACCAGACCTTGTCCCGGCCCGGGTCCGCCTCGATGACCCGGACCCGCATCCGGTGGCCCAGCAGCAGCGGCGGCCCGTCGAGGTCGCCCTCGACATGGCCGACCACGGCGGGCTCGTAGAGGTGGACGGTGCCCGCCGTGGGGCGCTCCTCCTCGACGTCGACGACGTACGCGTCGAAGACCTGGCCGATCCGGTCGCGCAGCAGCGCCGCCTCGACCAGATCCACGCACTCCCGCTCCACCTGGGCGGCCCGCCGCGCGCCCGTCTCCATCTCGCCGGGCAGGGCGTCGAGCGCGGCCCGCACCCACTCCGGGGGGTCGGTCCCGGCGGCCGCGGCCAGGCACAGCTCGCCCGTGTAGCGGTCGACGAGGCGGCGCAGCGGGGCGGTGCAGTGGGCGTACGGCGCGGCGAGCGCGGCATGGGTGAGGGCGGCCCGGTCGGTGGGCGCGGGGTGGGCGGCCGGCCGCTCGCGGTCGAAGACGCGGTACCCGGCGCCGCGCAGCAGGGCGGTGCACTCCTGGAGGAAGGCGGCGTGCTGGGTGTGGGCGGGGTCGAGGGCGCGGACGACCACGGCGTACGGCATGTTCTCGGGCCAGTTGACGCCGAGGGCACGGGCCACGCGGCGCAGCCGGTCGACGGCGGGCTCGGGCGCGGGCGGGAGGGTACGCAGGATGCCGGTGCCGGCGCGGAGCATCAGCTCGGCGGCGGCCATGCCGGTCATCAGGGATATCTGGGCGTTCCAGCCGTCGGCGGGCAGGGGCGCGCGGTATTCGAGCGCGTAGTGGTTGCCGTGCCGGACGATCCGCTGCTCGGGGACGTCGAGCGAGATACCGCCGCGGGCGCGCTCGAGCTCCTCGCGGCGCAGCCCGACCTCCCGCAGCAGGCACAGCGGCTCCTCGGCGGCGCCGGAGTCGATGGCCTGCTGCACGGCCGCGTAGTCGAGCTTGGCCCGGCTGCGGACGAGGGCGCGGCGCACGTCGGCCCGTTCGACCCGGCCGTCCGCGTCGAGGTCGAGCCGCCAGAGCAGGGCGGGCCGGGTGTGGTCCGGCAGCAGGCTGGCGGCGCCCTCGCCGAGTACGTCGGGGTGGAGGGGCACGCGCCGGTCCGGGTAGTAGAGGGTCATGACGCGGCGGTGCGCCTCGGCGTCGAGGGCCTGGCCGGGGCGGACGAAGGCGGTGACGTCGGCGATGGCGTAGTGCACGCGGAAGCCGCCCGCCTCGCGGCGCGCGAGGTACATCGCCTGGTCCAGGTCGCGCGAGTCGGGCGGGTCGATGGTGAAGAGCGGCAGGTCGGTGGCGTCGTGCGCCGGGAGCCGGGGCCGCGCCGCCGCCTGCTCGGCCTCCGCGAGGACGTCGGCCGGGAACTCCACGGGCGTCCCGGACCGCGCGCGCAGGTCGCGCAGGGCGGCCCGCAGGGGCGTGCCGTCCGCGTCGGTCACGTGGATCGGCCGGCGGGGCATGACATCGAGCGTAGGCGGGGCACGGGCGCGGGGCACGACGGGAGGCGCGGGGGACTGTCGTGCGGGCGCGACCGGCCACGACCCACCCGGGGATGACGTGCCGGACTTCCGGCGGAGCGCTTAGGCTGCCCCGGGGCCGTACCGGAAGAAGAACCACTGGAGGAGATCGACCGTGCTCGTGCTGTTGCCGCCGTCCGAGGGGAAGGCCACGGCCGTCGAGGGCGGTGCCGGGGCCGCGCTCGACCTCGGGGCGCTGTCGCTGCCGGGGCTGGCCGGAGCCCGCGAGGCCGTGCTGGCCGAGCTGGTGGAGCTGTGCGCGGCCGACGAGGACAAGGCCGCCGAGGTGCTGGGGCTCTCGCCCGGCCTGCGCGGGGAGATCGCGAAGAACGCCGGCCTGCGCACGGCGGGCACCCGCCCGGCCGGTGAGGTCTACACCGGCGTGCTGTACGACGCGCTGGGCCTGGCCACGCTGCCCCCGGCGGCGCGCCGCCGCGCGGAGGCGTCCCTGCTGGTCTTCTCCGGGCTGTGGGGCGCGGTGCGGGTGGGCGACCCGATCCCGTCGTACCGCTGCTCGATGGGCGTACGGCTGCCGGCGCTGGGCGCGCTCGGCGCGTACTGGCGCGGCGCGATGGAGCCCCATCTGGCGGAGGCGGCGGCGGACGGGCTGGTGCTCGACCTGAGGTCGGCGGCCTACGCCACGGCGTGGAAGCCCAAGGGCGAGGTCGCGAGCCGTACCGCGACCGTGCGGGTGCTCCAGTCGAAGATCGTGGACGGCGTCGAGAAGCGGTCCGTGGTGAGCCACTTCAACAAGGCGACCAAGGGCCGCCTTGTGCGCGACCTCCTGACGGCGGGCATCACCCCGGCCGACGTGCCGGAGCTGGTGACCGCGCTGCGGGACCTGGAGTACACGGTGGAGTCCACGGCCCCCGCCCGCGCCGGCCGGCCGTGGGCGCTGGACGTCGTGGTGACAGAGGTCTAGGGACGGCCGAAGGTCCCGGCGGGGCCCGGGGCCTTCGGAGCCGGAGCCGGTCAGCGCACCGTGACCGTGAACTCCGGGGACGTCGCCTGGCCGCCCGTGACGCGGAGGGAGTTCTTGCCCTTGATGCCGAGCTTGACGCGCATCGAGTAGGCCGAGCTCTTGTCGACCGCGACGGTGGCGGGGAGCGAGACCCACTTGGAGCCCTGCTTCTGCTGGAGGGTGACCTTCGTGCCCGCCTTGATGGCGGTCGCCTTGCCGGAGACGCGGAACTCCTGCCAGGCGTTGACGGTGGTCGTGCTCGCCTGCGCGGTCAGCGCGGGCCGCGCGGATATCGCGGCAGACGGCGAGGTGGACGGCGCGGCGGACGGCGCGGCGGACGGCGCGGCGGCGAAGGCGGCACTCGCGCCGCCCGCGACGAGGGCGGCGCCGAGGGCTCCGGTGAGGGCGAGGCGGTATGCGCGGTTCATGGCGTGTCCTACCTTTCAGGTGTGGGTCTGACTCTGGTCATTCGTAAGATCGGAGGGCCCAGGGGCTCTGGGTATGGCTGGCATGGCGGAGACCGTTC
>NZ_JBIAWF010000014.1:0-202096 GCF_042895325.1 Streptomyces sp. NPDC001407 | reverse complement strand
CGGCTGCATGGCCCCATTATGCCGCATCGGGGGCCCGGGACCGCCGATTCCGTTGCACTGCTGCTTAGTTCGGAGAAGACCTCTGGGTTATGAGCCCAGCGAGCTACCGAGCTGCTCCACCCCGCGTCGGTGCTGCCACTCTATACAGAGGTCCGAGCGGGGCGTTACGGGGGGGCGGTCTCAGCCGCGGACGATGTTCTCGGCCTGGGGGCCCTTTTGACCCTGGGTGATGTCGAAGCTCACCTGCTCGCCCTCATTCAGCTCCCGATAGCCGTTGCCGGCGATGTTGGAGTAGTGGGCGAAGACGTCCGGGCCGCCGTTGTCCTGGGCGATGAACCCGAAGCCCTTCTCGGCGTTGAACCACTTCACGGTGCCGCTGGCCATGCTGATGTCCTTCGGTATCGCCGGGCGGTACCCGGCTCGGGGTGAGTGCGGGCCCCTTCCGCTACGGGAAGAGGCCCGGCGTCCGTTCTACCCCTGCCGCAGCCGGGGTATCCACTTGTCCGCCCGCAGCGCCCCGCGGCGGGCGGAGCAGGCGGAGAGCGGGGACTACTTGCCCTTGGCGGCTTCCTTGAGCTTGGAGCCCGCGGAGACCTTCACGCTGTAACCGGCAGCGATCTGGATCGGCTCGCCCGTCTGCGGGTTGCGGGCGGTGCGAGCAGCACGGTGGGTGCGCTCGAAGGCCAGGAAGCCGGGGATGGTCACCTTCTCGTCGCCCTTGGCGACGACCTCACCGACGGTCTCGGCGAACGCGGCCAGAACGGCGTCGGCGTCCTTGCGGGTCACCTCGGCGCGCTCCGAGAGGGCGGCGACCAGCTCGCTGCGATTCATGGGGTATTTCTCCGTTCTGTGGATCGCCCCGGCCGGCGGCGCGGACGGGACAGCTCTGCGGCAATCCTGTCATTGACCTCCGGCCATACGGCGCCACCCAGCAGGTGCCGTCGACCACAGCTGACGGTGTGCCACCAAGACGGAGCAATCGCCGAGGTTCGGACTCGGCCTGTGTCCGTGGCGGGGTGGACCTGTTCGCGGTGCCGTGCGTGCGTTCCATGCGGAGCCGGTGGTCGGAGAATTGGCCGATTTCTGCTGTACCAATCCAGGTCACATCCGATGTAGAAGAGAAGGAGTCAAGTGCTGTGCAAGGACTACAGCACTCACGAATAGAGGGGGGCAGCACCTTGTCGTTCCATCTCCAGCCGCTGGCGAACGGCCTGCGCACCGACCACCCGGTCCCAGGAATCCCGTTCGTCGACGACTCCCACCTTCCGCTGGACGACGGCGGGGAGGCCATCGAGGCCGTGGGCCGCAACGCCGGCCGCGGCATGTGGGGCCGCTTCGACCCGGAGCGCGTCGCCGGCGGATGGCGGGCCTTCACCACGGACCCGTCCCGCCACGACCTCACCTGGGCCGTGCGCTCCCACCCCGAGCACGGGCGGACCGTGCTCCTCATCCGCAGCGGACAGGCCGCGGACCTGCACAGCGAGTGGCACAACGGGCCGCTGCTGTTCCGGGCCGGCGGCTACTGGTGGGACGGCACCCACTGGTACCGGCCGGGCCAGGTCTGGGACCGGGTCGCAGAGGAATTCGAGCGCCGCAAGGCCCGTGCCGCAGTCGCCGTGACGGCCGCCGACCTGCTCGACGGCAGCACCTCCCCCGAACGCGCCGCAGTGCTCAACGTCGCCGGCGTGGACAAGGAAGCACCGGGCCCGGAGAACTGGGCCGATCACCTGGCACTGTGGGCCCAGCTGTCCCGGGGCGCAGCGCGCGCTCTGCCGCTGGAGAAGTGCGTGGTCAACGTGAGCTGTCCCGAGCTGGCGGGGGATCAGCTGATCGGCGTGCCGGAGATGGCGGCGCTCGGGGGGATCGGTGCTTCGACGCTGCGCGCGTACATCGCCCGCAACGAGAGCGACGTGCCGGCCCCGCAGGCACTCGTCGCCGGCCGTGCCATGTGGTCCAGGCCGGTGGGCCAGGACTGGGCGGAATCCCGCCGCCGCTCGTCGGAGGGGGTGCGGGCCGTCGTGTCGGCCTCCGGCGAGCACAACGGACTGTCCCTGGGGGCCGAGTCGGTGCGGCAGCGGTTCACCGAGGACTTCTTCCGGGCCCTGTGGGAGAAACCTGGGCGGCGCAGCCAGTGGGTACTGCGCAGCCGCAACCAGGAGGCCGTCCGCGACGTCGCCGACGACCTGGCGTGCACCGTCGCGCTGAGCCTGGACCGCATCCTGCCCCCCGACCTGCTGCGCACAACCGTCCGGCACGCCATCCTGGACGACCTCGGCCAGGACCTCGGAGGCCGCGACGGCGCGGAGGTGAAGGGGTATGAGATCCGCCTGACGATGCAGGTGGCCAAGATGCTGGACTGGCTGATCCGGCATCACCCCGACGTCGCGCAGCACACGATCGGAGACACCTTGCGGCAGATCGAAAGCCGCTGGGGCATCCCGTCCCGGGTCGCCGGCGAAGGACTGCGTGCTTCACTGGAGATGGACAGCGAGCTGGAGGAGACGGTGCTGACGGAGTACCTGGACCGCGTCTTGCCGACTGCGACGTCGGGATCCTGACCACCGCACCGAAACAGGGGGCGTCCCGCGCGTGTTCCGGCGCGGGACGCCCTTTCGCTGTGCTGCCGCCGGCCCCGCGGGGCGGGCGGTCTACGAGCTGGTGACGGCGTCGGCCGGCTGGGCGTGACGGGTCAGTCCTGCGGCGGTGACGGCCTGGAGGTGTTCGGGGGGCAGGGTGCCCCAGCGTTTGCGGAGGTTGTTGAGCCACTGGCCGACCTTGTACTCCTCGCCGTCGAGGAGGACGGTGTCGCGCTGGCGGATGTGGACGTGTCCTTCGCGGGCGCGGAAGGCCTCGACGGCGGCCAGGCCCTTGTCGAGCTGGCGCTGCTGGCGGGCGGCACGGCCGGCGGGCTGCGGGGGTTCGTCGGGGGCGGGTTCGATGGGGGTGATGCCGAGCCCGGTGACGAGCTTGGCCTGTTCGGGGTGGAGGGTGTGGAAGGTGAGGCTCTGGGTGCGGACCCATTCGCCGAGGGGTTCGTTGTCGTCGGTGAGGAAGTCGCCCGGCAGGTCGTCGAGGGTGATCGCGGCTTCGGCGTAGGTGCGGGCGGTGTAGTAGAGGCGCTGCCAGACGATCGGCCACGGCGGGTTCCACCAGGGGTCGATGTTGGTGAGAGCGGTGTCGGTGGGGTCGGGTTCGAGTCCTTGTGCGGCGCGGTCGCGGGCAGTGCGGCGGCGGTTGGTGAGCCAGCGGCCGAAGGCGTAGTCGCCGATCATCACGTCGGAGGGGACGGCGAGGTGGCCGTGGCGGCTGGCCCACTGGGTGGCGTGGAGCAGGCCGCGTTCGGCGGCCTGGGTGCGGAGGTTCCAGATCATGCCGATCTGTTCGAGGGCCTTGATCTGGCGGGGCTTGAGGGTGCCGGCTGCGTAGGCCTTGCGCATGCGGTTGATCCAGCGGCCCAGGGCGAAGCCGTGTTCGTCGTCGTGGAGTTGGGGGACGTCGAGGTGGCCGATGGTCTCGTAGTAGGCGGTGGCGGCTTCCAGGCCGCGGCGGAAGGAGGCCTCGCGGGGGTGGAGGACGCGCAGCCGGAAGGCCTGGGCGATGGTGTCGGCGGGGAAGGGCCGCTCGAAGACGACGTCGAGGGGGACGGCCTCGGCCTCTTCGTCCTCGGGTGTGGTGAGGGAGGGCTGCTGGGGGACGGCGAGCCGGTCGGCGATGCGGTCGTCGTGGGCTCGCAGGGCCTGCAGGACGCGCCAGAGCGGCTTGTAGAGGTTGGAGGTGAGAAGGTCGTCGGCGTCCTCGCCGGGGGCGACGTAGACGGGGACGATCAAGGTGGCCTTCTTGCCCTGGCCGGGCTTTTGCCGCAGGGCGCGGCCGACGGCCTGGACGGTGTCGACGATGGACTCCTTGGGGTCCGCGAAGATGACGGTGTCGATGGCGGGGATGTTGACGCCTTCGCCGAGGAGGCGGGCGTTGGCGATCAGCGTGCGGTGCGCGGGCTGAAGGCCGTCGCCCGGCCGGCCGTCGAACCGGTCGAGCAGCATGCGGCGTACGGCGGGGTCCATGGTGCCGTCGATCGCGGTGGCCCACAGCTCGCCGGGGTCGGGGCAGCTGGTGCCGGTGGCATCGAGGGCGTAGAGGCGGTCGGCGGTCTTGGGGAGGGTCGCGGCGAAGGCGTGGGCGTCGGCGATGCGGTGGTGGAAGGAGACGGCGCGGCGCAGGTCGAGCTGGGCCATGGCGCGCAGCACGGCGATCTGGAGGGCGGCCTGGCGCAGTTCGGCTTCGGTGGCCTTGTCGGAGATGCCGAGGCGGGTGCGGATGGTGGCGTGGTGGACTTCCATGACGACGACGCGGTAGTCGGCCAGGAGGTCTAGGTCGATGGCTTCGGCGAGGGGGAGGCGGTAGCAGGTCTCGCCGTAGAGGGCGGGGTCGTCCATGGAGGCGATGAGGGCGGGGTCGTCGTCCTCGCCGGGCTCGCCGGCCGACCAGATCCTGGGGGTGGCGGTGAGGTAGAGCCTCTTGTGTGCGGGGACGAGTGCGTCGTCGTGGACGGCGGCCCAGCGTTTGCCCAGGTAACCGCTGGTGCGGTGGGCTTCGTCGACGGCGATGAACGACCAGGGCGGCAAGGCGTATTCGCGGTGGGCGGCCACGACGCGGCCCAGGGAGTGGTAGGTGGCGAAGACGGTGAGGTCGGGGTGCTGGTGGACGGCGGCGGTCAGGGCGCCCGGGTTGGTGGTGTAGGGAACGGGCTCGGCGGTGTTGGGGCGCTTGGAGCACAGGGCGAGGACGGGGCCGGTCATGCCGGCGGTGCGCCAGTCGTCGATGGTCTGGGCGAGCAGTTCCAGGGTGGGCAGCAGCACCAGGCGGGTGCCCTGGGGGGCGACACGGGCCGCGGCACGGGCGGCGATGTAGGTCTTCCCGGTGCCGCAGGCCATCACGATGCTGGTCCGGGCCGTGTGGCGCAGCGCGGTGTGGGCGGCGTGGACGGCTCGGGACTGGTGCGGGAACAGCCGCACCTTCGGCAGCGGGGCGGTGGTGGTGAGTGCGGCCACGGTGATGGGTCAGCCTCTCAGGCGCAGTAGGGGGCGGGCGGGTCAGTCCGGCAGACCGAAGCGGATGTGGTCGACGTCGGTGAGCTCGACTTGCTGCAGGGTCTGGGCGCGGGTGCCGCCGTCGGTGAAGTAGTCCTCGCGCAGTCCGTCGGCGACGATCTGGGCGAGCTCGTTGTCGCTGGCCCCGGCCGCTTTGGCCTCGTAGAGCTGGCGTGCGACGGCGGCGTCCAGGCGGCGGGTCAGGCGCCGGTAGCGGGGGTCGTTGGTGGTGCCGCGCGGCGAGGTGAAGCCGAACTTCCCGCGGACGTCGACCTTGATGCCCTTGGTGGTGATGGCGTCCTGGAGGCGGCGGGCGCGGACGAGCGGCTGCCAGAGCTTCTTGACCTCCGCCTCGATGACGGCGGCGACTTCCGGTTTGGCGGTTTTGATCTTGTTGTCGCGGTAGCGCTCGACGGTGCGCTGGCTCCGGCCGATCTTCTCGGCGACGGCGCGGGCAGCCTCGGCGGGGGTGAGGTCCTTCTCCTGTTTGAGGAGGAAGCGGATCCGGGCGCCGAGGGTCTTGGGGATCGGCTGGGAGAAGGCCGTGTCCGCGGCTTCCTCCAGGCGGTCTTCGAACAGTCCCACGATGGTTCACGGTTCCTTATGTCTCAGGCAGCCGGCACGAGGCTGGCGTCCTTGATCTCGTTGGCGATGTTGACGTGGTCGGCGAGCAGGTCCAGCGCCCAGGCCATGGTCTGGCTGCCCTGGTGCTTGACCGAGCCGGGGTTGACGCCGAGGCGGAATCCTCCGCGTACGGGCTGGCCGTCGGGGCCGAGCAGGACCGGCAGCGGGGAGAGGCCGTCGGCCGGGTAGACGACGCAGTCGGTGTTGACGGCGAGCGGGAACCGGTTCGCGGTGGTCGCGAGGTTGTGCATTTTGCGGTGCATGTTGATCCGGGCCTTCGACAGGATCATCGCGCGGATGTCGGGCCGCCAGGTCTTGCGGTTCAGGGCGGGCCAGGGCTCGCCGAAGACGTAGTCCAGGCCGGTGGGGCGCTGGCGCAGCTTGCCGATGCCCGACTTGGCGGTGGACTTGATGGCGTTGGCGAGGGTCACTAGGGCCGGGTCGCCGTTCTTGTAGACGGCCATCGCGGCGAGGAATTCCTCGTCGTCGAGGTCGCCGGTGACACCGAGGCCGGCCATCGTGGTCAGGTAGGCGGCGCGCAGCCGCTCGTACCAGGGCTGGAGGTAGGGGCTGTGGGTCTCGCGGACCCACGCCTCCAGGGGGCGGACGTCGGCGCCGAGTTCGACGGCGTAGGCGACGGTGGGCGTGGCGTACCAGGCGGGGCCGTCGGGGCGCTCGCCGCTGGAGGTGAAGGGGTTGGGCAGGCGGGGGTCGATCTCGACGTGCGAGAGGTCCACGTACCAGGAGCCGGGCAGGTCGGGGTCGAAGTGGGGGTTGCGGGGGCGGTGGATGGCCGGGCCGGTGCCGACGTGGAGACGGCGGCAGGCGGCGAGGTAGGCGACGGAGACGTCGAGAGCGACGACGTGGGGTTGGGCGCGCTCGTCGTCGGTGATCAGGTCGACGGGGCGGATCCAGATGCAGGCTTCCTCGTCGAGGGCTTCGCTGGCGGGCCGGCTGCCTTCGTCGGGGTAGTCGGCGGCGACCAGGGGGTGCTCGTCGGGAGCCTCGCACGGGGCCGGGTCGACGACGCTGTTGAGGGTGTCGGGCACCGGTGCCGAGACGTACTTGCCCTTCTCCGTATCCCACAGGGCCCTGGTGGGCGGGCGCAGCGCGGTCATGAGTTCCTCGCCGGTGACGGCGACCGTGCCGCGGGGCGTGATGACCTGGTCGGCGAAGGAGCCGAGGAGCCGGGCGAGTTCGGCGCCGGACAGGTCGGCGGCGTTGCCCCAGGCGCGGGTCTCCAGGGCGTTCCAGGGCACGAGGGCGAACTGGACGCAGTGGCGCTTGCCGTCGAGGCGCTTGAAGACGCGCGGCCAGGGGCCGAAGCCGGACTTGGTGAGCTCCCAGCCCGCGCGGGTGAGGTTCTTGACGGCCTTGTGGTCGGCGGGCAGGCGGAGTTCTTCCTGGTCGTCCAGGTGGGCGGGCAGGCCGAAGTGCGCCACGGCGGTTTCGGTGAGGACGAGCAGCGGGTCCTGCTCGAAGCCGTTGTCGTGGAGCTGGGCGGCGCCCAGGCGGATCTTCTTCTTGTCCAGTGCCCAGGCGGTCAGGGCCTGGAGGGTCTTGGCCGGGCACGCGACGGTGCGGCCGTCGACGAGGTGGGCGGTCAGGGCGCCGTCATGGACGGCGAGGACGGCGAGCGGGCCGTCGGCGTGCTCGGGCGCCACCTCCTTCTTCACGGGCACGGACGGCTTCTTGGCGGACCTGCGGCGCGACGCCGGTGCTGCCGTCGTGGCCCCTCGGCGCGGCGAGGCCGCCGGCCGGGCGGGCTGCGCGGCCGGGGCAGGGACCGGCGGTGCCGCCGGAGCGGGGGTGGGGGTGATGGCCGGGGTGGCGGGCGCCGCGGCCGGGGCCGCCGGGGGGACGGGGGCGGTTGCTGCGGGGGCCGGCTGGGTGCCGCAGCGCGGCACGCCCATGCGGGCCATGGCCTCCAGGTAGACGTGGCGGGGCCGGCCGTCGACGAGGTACGGGGTCGGCTGGCCGCACCGGGCGCAGGACCGGGTGATGCCCTCGGGCAGCTCCGTCCAGGAGCCGGGAGCGTCGTACTCGGGTTCCGTGACGGCCGCCGGCGCCGGGGGGTCCTCCCAGGTGATGTCGGGCGGTTCCTCGATGTCGTAGTCGAATAGCGGCTCGGACTCCACATCGGGGGTGACGACGGCCGCCTCCGGGGCAGCGGACTCCGGCGGCGGGGCTGGGGTGTGCGACGTGTCGGCGGCGCGGGCAAGTTCGGCCGCGAAGTGGGCCAGCAGGCGCGCATAGAGCTGCCCGGTCCTGCCGCGGGGTGTGCGCGGGGGTTCCTTCTCCCAGGTCCACACCGTCTCGCGCGAAACCTCCAGCGCAGCGCCGAGCTGGGTCTTGGACCAGCCCCACTGCTCACGCAGCCGCGTACGCTCCGCCGGGTCCGGCAACGACGGCACGGGCCCGTCCAGGCAGACCTGCGCGAGAACGACGGCCAGCTCAGGCGCCAGCACTGCGTCGGGCATCTCTTCCTCCACTCACCGATCTAACGCGAATCTAACGTACCGGCGCCACAACCCCCTGTCAATCCTCATCTCTATTTTTAATTGCATCTCCGTTGTTGCACATCTAGATTCCTACATGTACTTTCATGCCTGCGGGCCGGTGAACGGCCCATCTGCCTTCAGGAGGAACCCCTTGCCCACGTCGGACTTCATCGCCTCGGCGGCCCAACGGTTGCGCGACGGCGCCCCCATCAGCGCTCACGTACGCAGCGAGATCGCACGCTTCATGGAGCAAGCGGCCGCGGACGACGGGCACATGCCGGAAGAGCCCGAAGCGCGCCGGTGCGCCGTTCGCATCGCCGCCGCCCTGGAGACGGACGGGACCAAGCCGGCGGACCTCACGGACGCCGCGCCGGTTTCCACCGACTCCTTGCTGGGCGCGATCCGCCGCGACGGCAGAACGGACCCGGTGCTCGTCGTCATCACCCCTGACCGCATCGAACTGCGCACCCTGGACTGGTTCAGCGCGCACTGGTCCCGGGAGGCCGGGCACAGCAGGGCCCGGCGACACGAGCCGCTGTTCTTCCGCCTCCTGGCGCCCGGCACGGTCCGCCCTCAGGGCTTCTCGGTCCACGGCGAACGCCACCACGGCCACGCGTACGCCGAGGGGCGCCGCTTCCTGTGCTGCACCGCCGTGATCACGACGGCGCCGGAGTACCCCGCCGACCAGCCCCAGCACTACCCCTTCCGCTACTGGCAGCACGACCCCGCCCCGGGCGAGCCGCCCATCACGGACGTGGAGACCTACGCCCTGCCCCGCTGAATCCGGGGGCGCGCGGGGTCCTGCCCCGCCCGGCGCGCCCCCGGCTGTCCACCACAGCGTCACCGACGAAAGACGTGATCATGAAAAACCCCCGCTATACCTGGTCCCCCTATCCGTGCACGACGTGCAAGGACCCCCAGGCGCGGTTCGTCCCGGAAGACAGCGACTGTCCCAACAGCCTCCTGTGCACCCGGTGTCTGCACCACGGCCACCTTCCCTACGTCACGCTGGAGGCCTTGAAGAGCCGCGTCGCGCACGGCCAGATCGTGGCCCTGCGTGGCGGCGTGCTGCAGGTCGCCACCGTGCAGGGCGACCCGGTCCCGGAGGGACTCACCGCGTACACACGGCGCATCGCGGACCTGGCCGAGTCCAAGGGGCTGCACATCATCTGGCGGTCCGGCAGTTCCGGCGGGTGCTGGCACAGGCTGGTGCTGCGTCCGCACGGCCCCCACGGCGTACGCGGGGACATGGACATCGGCGTCCGTTCCGGCAAGGTTCTGCGGGCGCAGCTCCTCTACCCCGATGGCAGCTCTGTTCGCTGGGAGGGCGCCGGCGCCGTGCGCGAGGGGCTGGCGAACATGCCCGCCGCGGTCTGCCCGCCGTACTGCGCGGCCGAATCCCCGGACGTCTGCACCAGGGTCAACCAGTGCTGAGCCACCGGGCACACGCCACCACCGCCGGGGCGAAGGGACGCACGGTCACGATGTCCCGCCCGCCCTCACCCGATCACCACCCGGAGAAACCCCCTCATGTCCCTCTTCGCGCCCGGTACCACCGACTATGACCCCGCCATCCTGCTCCCCAACCGCCACGACACCGTCTCGGGACTCCCGGCGGCCAAGTGCCCGTGCGACGGCACCCCGGGCGTCCGGGACGGCAAGCTCGTCAACCACTTCCCGCCCATGTGGCAGGGGCGCCCGCCGACCCTGGAGGATCCGTTCCTTCCGGGCACGGCGCTGTGCCGCTACAGCGGCCGGACCGTCACCCTCGCCGCGGCCCTGGCACGCGACGAGGCGCAGACCCCCAAGGAGCGGGAGATCGCTCTCACGGTGCGCACCAGCCCCTCCGTGTGGCTGGGCCTGCTCGACTGGGTGGCCTTCGGGGACGTGAAGGTCGGCGACCGCATCGGCTTCACGGATACCGAAGACGACTACGAGCGCCGCTTCATCCGGCACGAGCGGGAAGGTGTCGTGACCCGCAAGGGCGCCACCTTTGTCGCCGTCGCCTGCGTGCCCGATGCCCTGGGGGACAAGGCCCGCCTGAAGAAGACGGGCTGGAAGGGCTTCCGCGTCCGCCGCAAGCACTGACCGCCCCAACCCGCCATCAACCACGAGGAGATCCAGTTCATGCAGCTCACCACCGACATCTCCGCCATTCCGGCCGACTCGCTCGACACCCACCGCGTCGCCGACCACCAGGGCGCCGCCCACACGGCCCTGTTCAACGCCTACACCGGCTTCCTGATCGACCTCGCCTGCGGCACGGACCGCCATCAGGCCGTGCACCACTACGAGAAGTTCGACCCAGCCCGCCTCACCGACGCTCCGCTGTCCTGCCCCGCTTGCGCGGCGATCGACGCCGGCGGCCCCGGCGCCCCGCAGAGTGTCGCCGACACCACCCGTGAGCTGGCCGCGAGGGTTCTCGCGCTCGCCGACAGCCGTGGGTACGCGCACGAGCTGGACAACGAGGCGCTGCGGCTCTCCTTCGCCGCCCTCGGTCTGGGCACGTCCGAGAGGCTGTACCCGCTCATCCGGGAGCACTTGACCGCCGCCATGACCCAGCGCGCGCTCACCGTGCCCGACGGCACCCCTCGTGTGCTGGTCAAGTACACGCGCTACACCGGCGGCACCCTCATGGTCCCGGTGGGCGTCGGTGACCGGCTGATGTATGACGGGGTCGCCAGCGGAATCTGGTACACAGCCAGGGTCACGGCCGTCGAGGAGCGTCCGAACGGCATCGTGGTCACCGTTCTGGAGAAGGACTGGCCGCACCCGAGCGAGTGGAACGCAGCGGACTTCACCCGCCGGTTCTTCAAGCTGGACCGCGGCCCCCTGGCGTGATCGGACCGGCCGCCCGCCCCGCCCCACCAGCAACTGCCTGTCCCCGCTTCCCGACCGCAAGGAGAACACCGATCATGACGCCCCGTCCCCATCTCCCCGCCGAACCTGGCGAACCGGCCGCCCCCGGGTCGCTGGTCGTCGTGGAGGACGGCGACATCCTCATGCGTCGCGGTCTTGCCGACTACGCCCCGTCCGCACAGGTGCACGTGATTGAGGCCGCCATGGCACTGGAGGACTTCCGGCTCGGCCGCGGCCCCGGTGACCTGGAGAGCGCCGAGGCAAGCGCAGACCGGGCCATCACCACGTTCCAGGCCCGCACCGGCGAGCGGGACGTGGCCGCTTGGCAGACCGCCGTTACCTTCATGGTCGAGCTGAGAGCCGCGCGCTACAGCGCGGACCGCATGCCGGTCTTCGACCCGGTCCCTCCCGTGCCGTCCCTGTTCACACCGGTCAGCCCGATGCGGCTGGAGAGGATCAGCCACGAGGGGTACACCCGCATCCTGGACGCCGGCCGCTGGCTGGACCGGGCGCGGCGGGGCGGCAAGGAGTCGGACATCGCCCGCGTCCAGCACGCCATCGGTGAAGCGGCCCGGCTGCTCCGCGACGAACTGAGCGGCCTGTCCCTGCCGCTGTGGGTGCTCATCTGCCGCTACTACGCGGAGACGCACGGGGAGAACCTCCGGCTGCGCAGCTCGACCGGCACGGCCAGCACCATCTGATGCCGTGCTGAGGCCCCCTCGGCGCGGCTTGAGGGGTCGTTCCTTCCCGCGCCACCCTGACCTGGCCCTGCACCTCCGTCTGCGGGGAGGCGAGATCCACCACGGTAGCCGGAGCGCTGGCAGTCGTGCCCGGCGCGTGGACGGGAGGGCCTGTTTGCCAGGCCGGAGCTGTGTGCGCGAACGCGAAGTCCCGTACGGGGGACGGGCGGGCGGCGCGGGGGCGAGAATGGCGGCCATGTCACATTCTCTGGCGCGCTGCGTGGAGGCGGTCGCCCGGCTGCTGGACGCCTGTGGGCCGATGGAGCCCGTACGGCTGGGCCTGAGCGCGCAGGATGCGCAGGCCGAGGTGCGCGGGAGCGGGCCGGCCGCGCGAGCGAGCCTGGACCGGCTGGCCGCGGTGTCGGGGACCGGCACGGTCGCCTCGCCGCTCGGCGGGACCCTGGCGTACTCCGTGACGGCCGACCTCGACGACGGCCTGGTCCTGGTCGCCGGCCTCGCCGAGCCCGTCGACGGCTCCGAGGTGACGGGCCGCACGACGTCGACAGCGGCCGCCTCCACGCTGCTGCGCGCGTTGACGCCATGGGTGCATGGGCTCGATGTCGACGTGCTGCAGGCGGCGGAACTGTGGGTGGACGACCAAGGGCACGCCTTCACCGTGCGGCTGCTGACGACCGCCGGGCAGGGCACCGACCTGGAAGCGGTCTTCGCAGCCGCCGGCAAGGGGCTCGACCGGCTCAGGACCCGGCGCACCGACAGCGGCCTCGACGGCGCGGGACACCTTCCGTGCGGCCGCATGGTGCAGATTGGCGTCGTCCGCCTCTACTAGAGACCGGCTCCCCAACTCCCGGAGGACTGCCAGTCCTCCCGTCCAGGCGCTACTTCTTCTTGGCGGCACGCTGCCGGGAGCGCCGCGCCGCGCGGCCGGTCAGCTGGCTGCCGGACGGTTCAAGACTCAGCACGGACTTGGCCACTCCGCCCTTGCGGAGTGTGCGGTCGACGCGCTCCAGGCTTGCCGCCTCCACCGTTCGCTGCTCCACAGCCATCGCTCCCCTCGACTGACGCACCCTGCCCACTCTGTTGAAGAAGCTACCGAAGTCCTTCGTACCGGACCGGCGTCTTCGCCATTCCGCTCAAGAAGGGATGGCCTCCCCGAAGACAGTGCGTTGCAATTCTCTCTTCTTGCGCGTATCTTGGTGATTGCTGGAGGTGAGGCACTCCCTCCAACAGGGCCCCGACGGCGCTGGCTCATGCGCATCGGCCCCCTTTTCCCCCCGCTTCCCGAGGAGCCTTCGCATGCGCGGCACCGACATGCCCACCACCCCCGAAACCATCCGCAGCCGGTTTCTCGCCTACCACGCTGCCTGGCTCATACGGGCCGAAGCCGAACGGGGCGGCTGCGCAGACCCGGAGATCCAGTCGCTGGCAGCACTGCTCGTGCGTGTGGAGAACGGTGAGGGGACTCCCGAGGTCCGCGTGCGCTGCTTCTCCGACAGCGGCACCGGCTGGACGAAGCACGCCGTGATCACCGCCGGGCTGTCCATCGACGGGACACACATCCCCGCGCACTCCCCCATCACGTACGGCCCGAGCCGCAGCCGCGACGGCCGCCTGAAGGCCCACGAGTGGATCAAGCGCCAGATCTGGCGCAAGGACCCCCAGCGCTCCCGGCTCGTCGTCGACGAGCACGTGCCCGTCCGCTGGGAGACCGACCCCCGCCCGTAAGCCGCCCCGCCCTCCCCGTCTCCCGAAAGGACTCCCCCTCATGAGCGACCGCCTCGAATGGGCCCACGTCACCAGCGACGCCGAACTCCTCTACCCCGGCAGCGACATCGACGAAGCCGTGGTCGATCCCGGCGAGATCGCCGTCGCCCTGTGGACCGGGTCCAATGGCATCGCACTCCACGGTTCGCGTCAGCGAGTCCTCGACCGGCTGCTGCAACTCGCCGCCGCCGTCTTGGACGCGCCGCCGGTACCCATCCACGAGGCGTGCATCGCAGAACAAGTGGACATGTGGTACTGGGAGCCCGACGGGCCCGTTCTCGGCCCGCTACCGCCCGCAGCACCGGCTCCGACCTGGTGCGGGGAAACCCGACCCGTCGCCGCAGACCCGCGTCTGGCCACCTGCCCCCAGTGCATCGAGACGTGGAACGACCTGGCCCCGCGAACGCCGCTCAACCTGTCCCACCCCATCGCCGCACTGTCCTGAAGCACTCCCGGCCCCTTTCCTCTCATCCAACTCCTTTCCCCGCTCGACGGGGTGACCGATCAGGGCGTCAAGAACGCCTTGGCGCAGCGGCCGTCCATCCCGCACCCCCTCTTTCACACCCACATCGAGATTTCGTCCGGCCGTCCTGTGCAACCCGGCCATCGAGAAAGGCTCAACGCCCATGACCACCAGCACCAGCGCAGCTGCGGCCGAAGCGCTCTACCGGGCGCTGCTCACCGAGGCGTCCGCATGGTCGAGCGACGACCCCGAGGACCTGGCCGTGCTCGAAGCGCTCGACGCAGCGAAGGCCCCGAGGGACAAGCTCGCGGTGCTCCAGATCTCCTCCCTCCTCCCGTCACAGCTGTGCGCGGCGGTCATCGACACCCTGGCCGTCCTGGACCCGGACGCCTACGCAGACATCCCGCCGGACGCCGCACCGCAGTCCGCAGCCTCCGAGCGGGATTTCGCGTTCCTCGCCCTGGCCACCGTCATGCTGCACAGCAACGGGTCTACCGGGAGCGCGGCGTATCAGCGGGTGCGGCAGATCGCGGGAACCGGGACCACACCGGCCGCGCCATCCATGGATGCCGTCCGCGTCAGCACCCTCCGTATCGAGCCGGACAGCATCCGCCTGACCTTCGGCGGCAATCCCTTCACCAGCGCGACGGTCGCAGCGCCCGCCGCGCTGCTCTCGCCCGAGGTCCGCACCAGCCTGGACAAGGTCGTCGCCCACTTCTGGGAGCCCCAGGAACAGAACTTCGCCGAGCAGGACCCGGACGACCGCGGGTCGCACATCTTCCACGATCTGCGCCGGCTCCGTTTCTACCTGGACCGTGCGACGGCGTAGCGCCGCCAACGTGGGTCCGCTCCACGAGCGGGCCCCATTCGCCCCTCTCCTCTCCCTTTTGTTATGTCCTAGGAGTTCCCATGGCTCTGACCGATCACAACGACGTGTTCATCGGCTCGACTGACGATGCCCACACCTTCGTCCTCCTCAACCGGGCCATCCCCGGCGGCCACCGCATCCTGACAGCGGCCGGGTTCAGCCCGCACGAGCATCTCGGCCGCACCGTCTACCTCCTGCCGCCCGAGGAACGCGGCGACGCGGCCTCCGACCGGACCAGTACCGCGATGGCGCAGATGATCGAGCACACGCTGGACATCGTCGAACTCGCCTGGACCACCACCTTCCACAGCCCCGTGCCGACCGGCAGGCCCGAGGTCCATATCCAGATCTGCGGAGCCACGGTGATGGCCACCGCCGACACCGACCGCGCACGCGCCGTCCTGGCCCAGTGCGGTTTCGTCGCGCAGGGGGACGGCGTACTCCGGCTCCCGGACGGCGTTGACGAGCCCGAGGCAGTGGGCCGGATTGTGCGGGCCGAGGCTCATCTGCTGGTCGACGGCTGCACGATCCGCGTCGACCTCGGCATCGCTACGCCCGCCGATCTTCCTCCCGCTCCCGGCGAGCACGCCTGAGCCCCCTTCCCCTTCACCTCTTCCTCTCTCGCTTCTATCGGCCCTGGAGCATGACGTGCCCGATCCTGAGCTTCACCGCATCCGCGACGCGCAGATCACCGTTGTCGACGCCGCCCCCGAGGACAACATGCCCAGTGGGGCCTCGCCACGGGTGTGCCCTACGTCCGCATCGAGGACCAGAGCGACGCGCCCCGTCTGCTGCTGGTCGAGGTGAACAACGGCGGAGAGAGCGAACACCGCTATCCCCTCGTCCAAGGAGTCCCCGCATGACCCCCGACCGCTCTTACGCCCTGGCCCGCGAGCTGCTCGATCTCGATGCCGACTACACCGTCCACGTCCGCACCGCGGATGGCTGGCAGCAGCCCGCCGACCCCTACCATCGCGAGCTGCCGGGACTGGATGTGCTGCTGGCCGCCCGGCGCGTCCTTCGGGCCCGGCCCGTCGGCAGGGTGTGGAGCCCGCGCCCCGAGACACTGCACGTGCGGACCGGCGACGGACGAGCAGAGCTGCGCTTCGTGCCGAAGCACCTCGCCGAGGCGCAGCTCTGCGGCGCAGCCGACTGCGCAGGGTCCTTCGACGACGCGGGCCGCTGCGCGCGGTGCACCACTGCCTCACGGTTCGCTGGGGCCGTGGCGCCGGCCCCTGTGTGGAAGGTGCTCGGCTGGGCCGACTCGGCCGTCGTGCCGATCAGCCGCAACGACCTCACCACCACGGACCTGGTCACCCTGGCCCGCGCCTGCCACTCCCTAAGCCGCCGTGCCTTCGCCGGTCATACCCTCCTGTCGCCGAGGCCACGGCAGTTGCTCGACCGCCTCGCACGCGCCTTGGACGACCTCGACGAAGGCCGCCCTCACACGCCGGACATCGACGAGGTGTTCTCCCGCGCCGAGTTGCTCACGCTCGCCGGTATGGCGCTGTCCTTATACCGCGATCACCATGACCCCGATGACGTCCTCACCCGGCCCGTGGTGCTGCTGGTGACCCACCTCGACTACGCAGACGCAGCAGACTGATCCTCTTTCCCGTGTCCCGCACAGTGCCGGGCCCGGCGCGCCGGCCGCGGGCCCCGCCTCCGGTTCCCGGCTCCCTTTCCACCCACCGTGCCGGGCGGCCGCGAAGCCGCCGCCCGGCACGCAGGCCGGCTCGAGTTCCGGCACCGACAGCCCCCTGGGCTGGCATGTGGCGATCCGGTCAGCCGACTCCTACGTCCTGGCAGCCGGCAGCATCACCCCGGCCGGCCCGTACGCCCTCTGCCACGACGCGCCCCCTGCACCGTGGCCCGACTATCTCGGCGACCATTTGTCCACCAGCCCCACCTCGGCGCGCTGCACCACCCGCACCGCCTGAGCACGGCAGAGCAGCCTCCTCGGCTGCCCGGCCCTGTTCCCGCCCGCTGTATCCCGACGTCTTCCCGGAGCCGCGGCGGGGCCCCTCGACGAGGAGAGCCCGCCAGCAAAGGAGCGGAAGAGCGGGCCGGCCTACGGCGCCCACGAAGGGGTGAATGGACGCTTCCTTGCTGAGGGGCCGTTATGGTCCGGGCAGGCAGGACACGCACGCCGATCGCCGACCGTCACCGCGCCCACGCCGCGGTGGCCTTGACGGCCCAGGCTCCCCCGGGACGGGTTTCGTTTTCCGGCACGGGCCCGTGAGCCGACGTCAGCCTGCCCACCGAGGGCGTACCGGGTCGGGAGCGTGGATGTCCCGGCTGGGAGCGCACCGTGGTGAGAAACGGGTCCAACGTGCACAAGTCCAGGAGTCGCAAGCGGGTCGCCGAGGACGGCGTGTCCTACCGCGTGGCCGAACGTATCGAGACCGCGGCGCGCGACAGCAGGTCGGCGGCCAGCAGGCACGGTTCGGTCGTGGGGCTGGTCACGACCGGGAGTCTTGATGAGGCGCGGGGGCTGGCCGAGAATCTCGCCGCCGCCTGGGTGCTGGAGGGGGAACGGGTCCTGGTTCTGGAACAGGCCCGACCGTTGTCGGGCTTCTTCCTCTACCGGCAACGGAGCCAGCGGCGGCCGGTCCCGAAGCTGGCGACGGAGTGGAGCGAGCGGTACGCCCATCCGGGCGGCGGCCTGCTGGCCGCCCTGGCGGTACGCGATGACGAGGGCCTCGGACCGCTGCGGGACGAAGGACCGGTCCAGACAGCCATCGCGGCGCACCGGGCCGACTTCGACCGCATCGTGCTCATCCAGGACATTCGGTGGCACAGGAGCAGTGCCGTGCAGGCGTACGTCCCCGTCGTCGAGCAATGTTGGATCCCTCAGGGTTACGAACAGACAGTCCATCAGGGCACGTCGGCTAGCACCCTGGCCTACCGCTACAGCCCGGCCCAGGCTGCGGCTCTGCTGCGCGAGCGGCTGACGTTGGAGCTGAGCCGAAAAGCAAATCTTGCCGAACTTCCCCTGCTGGGGCTGCTGCACCACGAGGTCGGGTCGTCAGAACAGCAGCAGCCACCGCCGGGGTTCACGAAGGCCGTGCTCGAGGAGATGGCGGCGGGCGGAACCCCAGTCCTGGCCACAGTCCCGCACCTCTTGCCCAGAATCGAGAAGAATCAGGTCTGCTATCCCCTTCCCGTGATCGACGCACCGAGCTCGCCGGAGGCCGTTGCGCTGAAAGTTGCCGCCCAGGCCGTGCGTACGGCTCTGGGTCGAAGCGCACGCCATGATGCGCCGGCGAACGCCAGGTCCATGGGAAGTGGCGCATCGGCGGAAAGAGCCTCCGCCGCTCGGTAGCCCGGCTGGACGCGGGCCTCGCGGCGGCTCGGAGGGCGGGCAGCCGCTACGGGAGGTCGTAGACGGTCACCGGGACGCCCTGGTCGGTGAGCCGGTGGCCGATGAGCGGTTCGATCTCCGCCCATCGGCCGCCGGCCAGTCCGCATCCGATCCGGGGCATATGCACCGAGGCCGACAGGGCCAGCGCCCGCTCGGCCAGCGAGGCCAGGGCCTGGTCGACGGCGTCGTACCGCACCGGCGCCGTGGTCCTGGCTCGGCTGCGAATGCCGTGCTGTCCGATCATGTTGGCCACCCACAGGCCGTCCTCAACGCCGACGAGCTGGACGGCACCCAGGGCGAAGCCGCCGTTCGTACCGTCGCGGTACCACTGGCGGTAGGCGGCCTCCGGCTGCGGCCACCGGCGGGAGAGCGCCACCACAAAGCCCGCGCCCCACCCTCCGGAGTCGTTGGACACGTGAGCGATTATCTTGGGCCCTGGCCCGATGGGCTGGGTCGCGTCGCCGCGTACGTAGGTGATCTTCATCCTCATGGGCCGACGCTATCGAGCGGGTGTGACATCGCCGCCGAGGATGGCACGCAGGGCAGTCCTGCCCAGATCCTCAGCCATCTAAAGGCATCATGGGGCCGGGCCGAGACGAGTCCCGGCCCGAGCCCACGTCCCGATGCAGAGGGAGGCGCAGGGTGTCGAACGTCTCGGCGGGCTTCCCGGTGATCACCGGTGAAGAGTCCCCTTCCGGCCTCGGCGAGAGCCCCGAGAACCGGGCGGCCTCCGTTCGCCGGGCCATGGAGGGGCTTTGGCAGATTCGCAAGACGACGAACCCCTCGTCAGGCCGCGCGGTGTCCGTCCCCGCGCAGTGGGAGCGCCTACAGCCTGTGCGGGCAATCGCCCTCGCTCTCGAAGCGGCCCGGATCCCCGCGTCCACGGTCGGCGCCGACGGGCGGCGTCTGTCGACCGGCTACCGCGTGTACCAGGCCGACGGAGCCGTCCGCGTGGAATGGCTCGGCCCGCCCGGCAGCCGGGCCCGCTACGAGCAGCACCAGGAACTCGCCCGCTGCGCAGCGGCCTTGCAGGACCTCGGCTGGCAGACCCTGGAGTACCGCGGGGCGCGCGGCCACCGCTGGCTCGAGGTCGAGGCCCCGCCTTCGGCCTGAGCACAGCCACGAACGGACGGCTTGGCCCGGCAGGAGTTCCCCCGGCCTCCGAGCGTTGTCAGTGACACCCGCTAGGGTCCCCCGGGTACGGCAGTTCGAAGGGGCGTGGCGGGGCGATGGAAGCGATCACCGTGGTAGGGCTGACCCTCGGCTGGCTGGCGCCCATCGCCTTCGGTGCCGTCGCCGCGGCCAAGTACGCCTCCTCCGGGTCGCAACGGCCGCCGCTGGTTCCCAGACCTCTGCGGTGGCTGGTCTGGGTGTCCCTGTCCTTCGCCACCCTGCAGGCCGGCCGCGCCGTACACCTGCTTCCCCACCCGCACGGCTTGGTGCTGTCGCTGGCCCAGGTTGTGGTGTGGACCACCGGGCTCCTGGCACTGGTGCCCATCGTGCGGCGCGTGCGCTGCGCCGCACGCGCGGACATCTTCCTCGCCCGGGTCGTGGCCGAGTCCCTCCCCCAGCTGACTGCCGCGCAGCGGCGGGCACCCGACACGCAGACGAGTGAGCTACTGGAGACAGCCCGGGCCGCGGCCGTCGACGGCCGCGGCAGGCAGGCGTTGAAGTCCGCACGGCAAGCCGCCGGGCTCATCTTGCACCGCCAGGCCCCCGGCACCGACGGTGGCACCGCGCTGCACGAGTTCCTCGACGGCCTGTGCCGGACCTACAGAGTCTGACCCGCGCCCGCCACTCCGACAAATCTGTCGGCCATTCCCCACTGTGAGCCAGCCTTGAGCATGTAATGCCGCATCCGGGCGAACACGTTGGCCGCGCACGTCGCGGCGCGCGCCCGTGTGGCTGATGTCGCGGGAAACGGCCTCCGAAGAGGGGCCGGTGGTGCCAGTGTGACGTTCCATGCGAGGACGATCAGGGTCCGGGGGCGGCGAGGTGCTCCTGGCAGGCAACGCGCACGCCGTGTCCCCCGCTGGGCCGGGTGCCGTGCGCCGGACGGAACGCAGTGCCCGCTCCGGCGCCGGGTGGCCGACCGTGTTGAGCCCGGACGAGCGGTGCCTGGTGGAGCTTGACCGCCAGCAGCGGACCCGGGCGGCAGCCGCCGGATGCTGGGGCCAGCAGCGTCTTGAGCAGCAGCTCCTGCAGGCCCTGGTCGATCTCCACTGCGGCGCCGGCCGCGTCAGAACGTCCATCGGTGACCACTTGTTCGGCATCACCGCGGCCACCATGGGCAGCTCCTGCCTGCACCTGGTGGTGCTGCCCGGCCTGTGGCCCGCCCTGGCTGAAGCCCTGATGCCGCATCTCCTCACCGCGCCGGACGGCCTCGTGCAGCTGCGCGGCATTGCCGGGCTGCGCGAGCGGCAACCGCGTGCGGGCCACGGTGATGTGGCGCTTGTCGCGTGGGGCGGCGACGGCCGCCTCGTCTTCCACCACTGCGGCAGACTCCCCTCGGACACCACGGGAGCCGGCGCGCAGGCGCGCACCGCTTTGCACCGTGCCGACACGCTGCACCGGCTCGAGGACCTCAAGCGGCGTGAGGAACTGTGGAGTTCAGAGGAACTGCACCAGGCAAGCCGCGCCCTGCGGGCCGCCCTTGCCCGGCTCCCGCGTGTGGAGGGCGCGGGCCACCAGCCTCCGCGGCCGGTGCCCGTACCGCTCGGGGCAACCAAGTACGCGATCGCGCCCCCGGTCGTGCGGGAACCGGAGCCGTCGCCCAGGGGGAAGGTCCTGTTGCGCGCGCAGCAGGACCTCCTCGACCACGCGGAGGCGGCCGGGCCGCGCACGGCGGCCGCGGTGTGTCCCGGGCAGCAGCGGCTGGAGCACCACTTGGTCCGTGCGCTGGGGTCTCACGCGGATCTCGATCCCGAGCCGGGCCACTTCTTGTGGGTCACCCATGCCCTCGCCGGGGCCGCCTGCCTGCATCTGACGGTCCAGGAATGGCGTTTCCCCGCTGTTTTCAACGAGCTGATCCCCTACTTCTGCGACGGAGACACCCTCAACGGCACCCCCGGCCTGCGCCAGCGCCCCGGCACCGATCCGCAGCGCGTCGAGCTCGTCCCGCTCGACGGCCACGGGCGCCTCGTCTTCCACCTCACTGCCCGGCACGTGGAGGAGTGGAAGGAGTGGGAGACCGAGAGCGAGGAGTGCTACTACGTCTACTGCCACGCCGGTTGTCCCCCGGCGCCCTGCCCGCGCCAGGAACTCGCGACCACCGATCGCTCGCTCATTCACCGGCTGCATCAGCTGCCCGGGGTGCACCCCGCCGAGCACCAGGCGCTCCTGGCCGCGGGCGACCGGGCCCAGTGGGCCGAGACCAGCCGCCGGCTCCGCCAGGCCCTCGCCCGCCATCCGGCCCCCGCCCCGGCACACCACCACCCCATCCCCCTGGACCTCCCCCGGCTCCCCACCGCACCACCACTGCCCGCCCCCGGGCAACGTGGCCGCGAGCGAGGCCCCCGCGAACTGCGGCCGGAGGCGTTCACCCGGGAACCGCAGGCCCGGAGCACCGAGGACCTCGCCGCCGCCCTGGCCCGCCAGCTGCTGCCGATGCTCGAGACCGGGGCCGCCGAACCCGGTGACGTGATCTACGACGCCCACGCACTCGCCCAGCGGATCGGCGGGCCCCGCTCCACCGCCAACGGCATCCAGATCCTGCGGCGCGTCTCCACCCGGTACGGCCTGGTCCGCAACCGGCCCGTGCGCACGGAGGACCCGCCCGGCCCGCTGATTGCCGGTCACACGATGACGTGGGAGATCAGCCCCGCCGCTCCCGCCCTCGCCTCCCTCGTCGCAGCCGAACTCCGCAACCCGTAAGCGTGCGAGAGCGGCGAGCCGCAGGGCAGTCCCGCGCTGGGAGCGTCGTGGCCGGGGCTGGGGCATCGTGCCCGGCTCCGTCCGCTCAGGCCTTCACGCCGTCAGGCCGGGGAGGCGGACGGCGGTGATCCGGCCAGCGGTGTCGAAGCCTATTTCGGCCGTGGTGCCGCCGGGGAGGTCGGCGAGGACCTGGTCGTCGTCCTGACGCCACGGGACGGCGTGGTGGTCGAAGAAGCCGGTGACCACCTGGCGGGGTGAGTGGCCGAGCAGGGAGGCGCCCGTGAGCAGGGTCCTGGGCAGCGCGACGGGGTCCAGGCCTGCTCGGGGGACCTGCGGGTCGTCGGGCAGGAAGTAGACGTGGGTGACGTGGCCGGCGGGCTGGCCGATGTAGCCGGGGGCGCCGGTGACGCCCATCCCGGCGAAGGCCAGGGTCTCGGCGGCGCGCCGGGGGTCGGCGAAGCCGGCCAGGTCGATCACGTCGGTGGTCAGCTCGGCGATGTTGTGTGCGCGTCCGAAGCGTTCGGCGGCCTCGGCCAGAGACACCACTGGGGTGCCCTGCAGGCTGGGGTTGGCCCAGCCCCACATCCATTCGTGCTGGTCTGCATCGTAGGTGCCGAGCACGGCGACGCGCAGTTCCACGCTGCCTTGCTGGTACCGGCACGCGGCAAGATCCGCGTTCCACGGGGCTTGGGGCAGGAAGTTGGTGAGGGTCTGGAGCTGTGCGGCGCCCCAGGCCGCGTGGCGCTCCGTCTCGTCGAGGAACGCGTCGCTGAACTGGATCATGGTCCAGGAGCCTAGCCGCGGTGAGCGTGGTGCCGTCCCCGGGGATAGAGGGTCGCTGTAGTTAACCTGCGGTCATGACGACTTCAGATCACAGCGATCCGCGATCAGGGAATCCAATCGGTATGCCGGTGTCGGGCCGCAGTTCCGCCCCCGCCGTCGCCCGCGTTTATCCCCACCCGGAAGAAGCTGGCCCCTTCACCGAGATCGTCGAGATCCTCGATGATCAGGGCGAGGTCGTCGTCGACGACGGAGAGGTGCGCGACCATCCCGAGGTGCCGCTCACCGGGGAACAACGTGATGCGGTGGTACGGCGCCTGGGTTTCAAGCGCACTGGGCCATGGGCCCTTGACGGAGAGCGGGCAGAGGCGCCAGTCGAGCCCGTGCGGCAGTCGTGAGTCCGGCCGGTGCCCAGTCCGGTCAGGTCGGGCGGCGGATCCCCGCCAGCAGGTCACCGGGCCAGCGTGGCGTGACTATCTCGCAATGGCCGGCCACGTAGTATCAAAAGCATCCTGATCGCCCAGGAATAGGTGCTTTTGGCATGTGTGCCGTGGCGCCTTTTGCCCCGCACGCCCGGGGATTCGCTTTCTTGAGCTCCTGCCTCGAGGTGAATCCCGATGCCTGCGTTTCCCTCTGCCCTTTCTACTGCGTCCGCGGGGCCGTCGTGGGTACCGCCCGTGCCGGGCGCGCTGCCCACATGGCGGCGGCGCCTGCGGTCCCTCTACGGCGAACCCTTCCTGCGCGGCGCCCTCGCCCGGGCGCTCGACGCGGGCTGGTACGACTACGTCCCGCTCGACCGGAGCGTGGGCCAGGCCGTCGGTCTGATCGCCACCCGGCAACAGGAGCAGCTGGCCCGCGCTCGCCTGTATATCGCCGGCCCAGCCCTCTCCCAGGCCGCCGTCGCCCGGTCCTCACGTGCCATGCCCCAGCCGGTGGACACCCGGTACATTCCCGGTTGGCGGTTGGGCCAGGACTGCGGGCTCATGCTCTTCGCCCATCCCCTCGTACACGTCACGACCCTTGCCGGGAACGGGGCGGTGACATCCCCGGTCGTCGCTGCTTCCTGGAGCAGTTGGCCTCCGGCCTGCGCCGGCCACGATCGCGCGGCATACGCATCCGGGAGAGCCCCGTGCCAGCGGTGGCTCATCCGGTCCCGCGACAAGGAGGTCACCCGCTGCCCCGGCGAGGAGGCGAAATGGCTGCTGCTGACGCTGTATCACTTTGTGCCATCGGCTCTCGTGGAGCACGCCCGGCTGATCGGGCTCCACGACATGGTGGGGGCGGTGGGCGTGACGCGTTTCCCGCTGGTGCCGGCCGCCGACGTCCTGCTCCCTCTGCACCCGAGCCCCCAGACGGCCCCGGCCCTGGAGGACGGTCTCGCGACAGCCTCGCGCGCGGTCGCCGCCGCATGGCGCCTGTGGCCCCGCACCGGCCCCACGACGGCACCGGCCCCGCCCGTCACCTGCGTCGCGCAGCGTCCGTCACGGCAGCGGGCAGACCGCCGGCGGGGCATCACCGATGACGGCACGGTCCGCGTCGTCGACCTCCCCGCCCGCAGCCGCCGCGCCTCGCGCGGTCCGCGGGGCCCACGGGCAGCGGACACCGGCTACGTGTGGGAGGAACGGCGCGAGGTCGAGGCGTACGACCGGTACACGTGCCAGAACACCCGCCTGCACGCGCAGGACCCCGGCCTGCTGCTGCACGAGCACACGCTCGAGCAGGTCCGCGGCTACACCGCCGGCCCGCCGGGCGCCCCGATCCGGCGGCGCGAGACCGTCTACCGCACCCAGTGACCCGCCCCCGGGGCCGCCGCGCCGTCGGCCAGGCCCTCGTTCTGAAAGGACCCATCGCATGCGCGAGATCGCGGCGCCGAAGGTCTCTCTTGACCACCTCCACGCGCTGATGGCGTGCAACGGCCAGCAGCCGGTGCTGTATCTGCGGCCGCCCGACGAGCACGATGGCCACGCCACACTGGAGACCGGACCGGAATGCTTCACCCACCAGGAGCGGGTGGTCATCAGCCTGGAGAGCCTGCAGGACTGGCTGGGCCTGCACGGCCAGGACCCCGACGACGACATCTGCCGCCACTTCCTTCCCGACCTCCAGGACGTCGTCGAGCGGATCTGCGCCGAGGGCGACGAACGGCCGCACACACCGGAACCGGACGAGCCCCCGAACGGATCCTGACCGGCACGCCGCCCGGCATCACAGGGTGCCGGCTTCCCGCGTCCGCTGCCGTAGAGGCGCAGCAGCGCGGTTGAGCACAGACCAGGACGCTGAAGTTCGGCCTGGCCAACTCGAAGCACCCTGTCAGGGGTGCGGGTCACGGCGCGCTGCGCGGATCGAGGCCTCCAGCGCGGCCATGAGGTCGACCGGCGAGGCGGGTTCGGCAGGCGGTTCCAACTCTTGACCGGCCGCGTTCGCCTCGGCCAGCCGTTCCAGGGCGGCGACGTACTCGTCGTGCTGCTCAGGAAGGGCGTCCTGGGACAGGGCTTCGACGAGGACCTCGGCCATCGCCAGTTCGCGATCTGCCGGCGCCGTCGCCGGACCCCGGTGTTCGGGGGGTTCGTTGCGCTCGTGGGGCCAGTAGAGAGTGTGGACCAGGAGGCGGGAGCCGGCGTAGGGGCGCAGGATGGCCGGGCGTTCCCGTGTGCGGATAGCGATCTTGCCGATGCCCACGCGGCCCGAGCGGGTCAGAGCCGCAGCGAGGAGGGTGTACGGCCTGGTGGCGCCGGGCCCATGCGGCTCGGCGTAGTAGCCGTGGTGGAGGAGTGCCGGATCGATGCTGTCGGCGGGGACGAAGCCGGCCAGGTCCAGGACTTTGCGCGCGGGTAGGGGGAGGCGGGCGAGGTCCTCGTCGCGGAGGACCACGGTTCCCCTGGGCGTTTCGACGCCGTGCGCGACCTCCTCGTAGGAGACCTCCTGGCCGTCGGCGTCGCATACGCGGCGGTGCCTGATCCGGGCGCCGTCTGCCCCGTGGACCTCGTGGGTCCGGCCCGGGTGCTCGGTGCGCGTGACGGGGTACAGCTGGACGGGCACGGCGATCAGGCCCACGCTGATCGTCCCGCTCCACACCGGCCTCATGCCATGCCCCAGGTCACCACGGGCGTCTGCACGGACCGGCGCCCAGCACGGGGCTGGCCGGGGCGGATGAGGAGGAGTGAGCGGCCATGGCCTTAAGCATCTGGGCGATGTGCGTCAGGTGCACGCCGAAGGCGGCCGCCGGGGCGCGCCGGGCCACGGCATGTGCGGTGGCCGGCACGGGGGCCGCCGTGCGTGCCGTGCCGGTGGTGTGCGCGGCGGCCCCCAGGAGGAAATCAGAGGTAGGCGATGGGGTTACGGGAAGGGTGCGGGGTCGTGGTGGGCTTGCCGACCCGGGCGTCGCCGCTCAGCAACCGGCCTTCGAGGGCGTGGCGGACCCCGTGGCGGGTGATGCCGGTGATCTGGGCGACCGCGAGCACCATCTGGCTCGGGGCGATGATCTGGACTTCGTCTTGGGCCAGGGCGCGCTGTGCATGCAGCCTCCACAGTCCGCGGCCCGTCTCCCAGGCTTCCGTCTCGGTCATCCCGGGGCGCCAGCCGATCATGGTCCGGCCGAGCGCGTCGCCCGCGCGGGCCGGCCGCGAGGGTCCCAGGCGGATCTGCAGCAGGGACCCAGCGCCCGACCCCCAGAAGACAGCCGCGGACCGGACGAGGCGGAACGTCTTCTCGAGCAGCTTGACGCACGCGGTCCATTCCTCATCACCGCGCCAGGGAATCGCGGCGGCCTCCTGGAGGGCGACGGCCGCAGTGCGGGCGGCGCGGGCCGGCACCGTGTCGGGCCCTGCGAGCGGCGGAAGGAGAACGGGGTGGCCACCGCGGATGGCATCCGCGGCGGACTCGGCGTTGTCCTTGAACACGGCGATGACGCGGGCCGCGCGGCGGGCAAGGTCCGGGGCTGCCCGGCCGCCCGCGACCAGCGCCATGGCATGAGCGGCGGCGTGAAGTGCGGCCCGGCCCTCGCGGTAGTAGTCCTCGCCCACGAAGTCCATCAGCGCATCGCCGGCTTCCTTCGCCGCGGCTTCCCACCGTGCACAGTGTGCCCGGGAGAGCCCGCTGTCGTACGCCGCATGCTGCTGCTGTTCGGCCTTCTCGAAGGCGAGGCCGAGGCGGCCGCACTCGGCTCCCCACGCGAGCGCCGCTTCGAGCTCGGCGGCCGCGCCGACGGCGCCGGCGGCACGCAGGGCAGTTGCGTCGAGACGGGGCCTGGGGGCGGCCCTGGCACAAGGACCGTGCTCGATTCGATGAACGGCCGCCTCCAGCGGGCGCGGCCATCAGGCCGAGCGGCAACGCGGGTTCAGCCGGCGGCCTGAGCCGCCCCTCGGCGCCGTCGCCTCGGCCCTACTCCGGCAGGCTCGGCTGCCCGTCGGCCGTACCGTCCCGGTACGCGGCGGTGCGGGCCTTCTTCTTCTCCCGCAGCCACTTCGACAGGCGTGTCCCCTCCGGGCACTCGCGTCCCCACTGCACGACCTCGGCCACCTCCGCAGCATGCCGTGTGGCGTGGTGCGTTGCGAGGAGGGCGTTGTCCAGCGCCATCCCCACCGTCACCAGGACAGCGCTGGCGAAGCGGGGATCGCTGCGGTCCGCGGTCGCCACGGCGTACGCAGAGGGGAAGATCATTTCCGGGCGCGGGTTGAGCACCGGCCACTCGACGTGCCCACGCACTGTGGCGTCTTCGGTACCCGTGACGCTGGGGGCGAGGAGCGCCGCGTGCGCGCGGATTTCCCTGTGCAGGGCCCGGTCTTCCGGGTCATCCCGGTTGAGGTGATCCTCACGACCGACGTGGACGTACACCGTGTAGAGCTCCCAGGTGTACCGCGCGGTCAGACCGTTCGCGCCTGGTTCCATCTGGACGTCGGCGAGGGCCCCGCCAATGACGTGCGGGTGGGACTGTCGCAGTCCGGGGAAGTCGGCGGCCAGTGCGGCAGCAGCCTGCTCGGCAAGGCCGGGGACGGGATCGGTCATGGCAAAGGGCCCTTTCGGCGTGTCAGGACAGGGGACGCGTGCACCCTGGGCCCCAGGGGCCGGGGTGCCGTCCCTACACCGGTAGGGAGCGCCCGTGATGGACACGGTGCTGAAGCCCCGCGTCGCGGGGAAGAATCCGCTGTTCTACGGGCCGGTGGCGCCATGGGCGGGTCGGAGCAGCGGGCGTTCAGGTTATCGGTCCGAGATAGAGCGGGGAAGGGTGCCGCAGACGGTGCTGCGAGGCCGCGTCGGCCGGTGGGTTGCTGGTACAGCCGGAGGTGCTGTGGCCGCCGGGGCAGATCGATACCGTCAGCGGTCACCCTCCTTCCCTGGAGGGGCAGCATGCGCATGTGGCACCGGGGTGGCGTGATGGAGGTGGGCCGGGCGGTGCCGTCCGTCGGGGTTGGACGCCGGCGCCCCTTCACCGATCTCGTCGAGGGGTTAGGCGTCGCTGCCTGGGGCCGATTCGGTTTGCCGGGCTTCGGCGTACGCGGTCCTGAAGGCCACGGTGGGCATGCGTGGGTCGGTGGCGGGAGCGGGCGCTGGTGGCGCGGCACCGGGCCGGCCGACCCGGTCGACGGCCGCGCGCATCCGGCGGTTCATGTCGCGTTGGACCGCCTCGGCGAAGGCGGCCGGGGCCTCGCGTCGGTCCACGACGCCCACCATCGTCCCGTGCCGGGTCCCCACCAGGGCATGGGTCTCGACTTTCCAGCCGAGCTGGCGTGCCGCCGCGCGGAGGGCGGACCGGAGCAGCTCGGCACCGCCGAGCTGCTCCGCCTCTGCATCGGGCATGCGCAGTTCGACGCTGCCGCCGTACCCGCCCGCGTCCGGTGGGCAGCTGGCGCGCAGCAGCGGGAGAAGCACGGCGGTCATGGCGGCTCGCCGGGGATCTGGAGTCGGTGTTGGCATGGAGAGCTCCTGGGGATAGGACTACGCGGGCAGCGGGGACAGCGGGGTGGTCGGGTCGGCACGCCGTACGGCGATGATGTCGGCGAGCGCCATGCCGGCCTGCAGGATCTCGTGGGCTGATACCCGTAGCCAGGGCTCGTCCCGCGGGCCTGTGGAGTGCTCTTCGATCCCCATGACGTCGACGCAGTACCACTGAGCCTGTTCGTGGCAGCCGTTCGGACCGGCCCAGCAGACGCCCAGCCGCACGCGGTGGCCGGGAGTCTCGACGCCGGGCAGCACGTGGTGCAGCTGGGCGAGGGCTGTCGGGGTGTGGTCGCTCAGGACCAGGCATCCGGTGGTCTTGAACGGTTCGTCGGCGTCGAGGAGTTGGGCGTGCCGGGTCTCCTTGTGCAGGACGCTGCCCAGCGAGGTGAGGACGTTTTGTCGCATGGCCGCGATGAACGGCGTGCGGGCGCGGACCGATCCGGCGGCGCGCCGTTCGAACGCGGAGGCGTTGCCGGGCCCGTGCCAGGGGCCGGCGCCCGGACAGCACGGTGAGCCGCAGCCGCAGTTCTGCGACGCTCGGTCCAGGTCCTCCGGCTGTGGTCCGTCGTCCTGACGGCGTGCGTCTGCGATCTCCTGCTGCAGAGCGAGGAGGTGGAGGGCGCCTTGGGCGTCGTCGGACAGGCGGTCGAGGACCTCCTGGGGGTGGCTGCGGCCGGCCGGCCGCGGGTGGACGTTGGCGAAGGTGTCGAACCAGGTCTCGGGCCGCAGGTCCTCGCGGCACATCTGCTTGTTGACCTGATGTTCAGGGTGCTCGAAACCCGTGGTGTCGCCCCACAGCAGGTACGCCTCGGCGGCGGCGGTGAGCGTCTCCTCCATCAGCGAGTAGTCGAACTCGGACGGAGCCAGGCGCGCGAAGGCGTGCAGCGGGATGCCGTACCAGTCCTCGTCGGCGTCATCGTCGAAGGGGTCCTCGGCCATGTCCTTCGCCGATTCGGCCCGGTCGGCGGCACGGTTGCAGATGATGATCAGCGCCAGGTCCTCGCCGTGGGTGCGGGGCACCGGCAACGCCCCGGCGCGGACGTCGGCGGCCAGGTCGGCGAACGCGCGGGCCATCTGGAGACGGAACGCCTGATTCTGCCGGTCGGCGCAGCGCGGCAGCCGCATGAAGACGATGTCCTCGGGGTCCTCGTCGTCCGGCACCAAGGGGACGTACGGGGCGTCCGTCCACCCCAGGGCCTGGTAGTAGGCGCATGAGGACAGTTCCTCGGCGACGCCCGCCCACAGCAGGGCACCCGCAGGCGAGAGCAGATCGGCCCGGGGTCCGCGTGGGCGGTCCTCTTCCCGTTCGTTCAGCGCCGCCCACGGGTCGCCCTCCACCGGGCTCAGCAGGACAGGCGCACCGGCGACGGGCTGGTGCGTGGCAGGCGGGGTGCTGCTGCGGAAGGGGGTGAGACCGTAGTGGTAGGACCAGCCCTGCGCCGAGGTGGTGAGCGAGGGGGACGGTCCGCTGGCGGGGTTCAGGGCGACGCCGCCGTACAGGGTCAACAGGTCGTCTTCCCTGAACAGCAGCCGGCGCAGGCCCGACCAGTCGAAGTGCTCCGGGTCCTCGAGGTCCTCGTCGCTGAGCCCGCACGCCGCACGGAAGTCGGTGTCGGTGACCGCGCGGTAGTGGACCGCGCGGGCTTCCTCGATCATGAGGTGCATCACCAGGTCCTCGGCCGGATTGCGTCCCAGCGGGATCCGGCCGCCCTGCACGTCGTCCAGCAGCCCATCGGCTGCCGGGGCGAGCAAGGCGCGGAAGTCACTGCCGAGGCTGTCGGTACAGCGCGGCAGCCGTGCCAGGAATCCCGTACCGCGCCCGTCGGCGACGTCGAACGGCTTGTCGCCGAACAGTGCTGCATCGTGCGCAGCCGCGGCGCTCAGCGTGCGCAGCGCCAGCGCCAGGACTCGCCGCGTCGCCGGAGAACACAGCCTCGCCCAGTCCTCCGCGATCCCCAGTTCGTCCCACTCTTCCTCGCCCTCGTCCTCGAAGTAGTCGTCCTCGGCGAAGTAGTCGTCCTCGGCGGTTCCAGGAGGCGTGTCAGTGCTCACCCGGGAAGCGTAGTGGCACGCCGAGCGCACCCAGTGACGCCGCCGCCGGGGGCGCCCGCAGCCCCCGATCGGCTCCAAGGAGCACACCTCCCCTCAAGCGGGACCGCTCCTGGAGGAGGCGCGGAGAAGTGCCTGTCCGTACACGGCGTCGCCGACGACTTGAGGACCGATCAGCACGTGGCCTCGCCACGACCGCTTAGAATCGTGTTGCGGGCAATCCCCGCCGTGGCGGCCCTCGTTGGGGCCGAGGATCACAACGCACTCATATCGGCTGTGTTTCGGCGCTGCGACACCCAGCGCCGTCCTCGTCCTTGCCACGGAAGGCATTTCCCCATGAGCCTCGACATGTTCCACCTGGACACCGCGCCCACCGAGCAGGACTGGGCCGAGCTCAGCAGCTATGCGCCGGCCGACGACGGCTACCAGTGGCGCGACATGCTCACCGAAGAGGACATCGACGCCTCGCACCGCTACAGCGACGACGTCCGCCAGATGCTCCACACCGTCCCCGGGGCATCGGCCCGCCTGCAGGAACTCGGCGAATTGCTCATGATCGCCACGGTTCGCGAGGCGATGCGCCTGGCTGTGTGCGTCCTGCGCCTGGTGGAGCTCGGCGAAGTGCACCGCATCGACAACGGCAACAGCTTCCGCAGCGCCAGGGCATAACTGATCGCCGACGAGGATCCTCCACCAGGTCGGATACAGGCGCTACACGGTATGGCGCACCGGCATGCCGTGTAGCGCCGGCGCCCCGCCGGGCGCTGCCCGAACCCCTGGGATCCGCGGACGATCGGCCCGGCCCGGATCAGTCGGTACAGCGGGTCGGCGGGTGGCCGTCCGGCCGGTGCGCACAGCGGCCGGTGGTGTCCGGGTCAGACGCCGGACAGGAGGTAGAACGGCGCGATCAGCAGTGCGAGGTGCAGGCAGGCCAGGACGAGGCGGAGCTCGGCGACGCGCCGTGGCAGGAGCGCAGCGATCACACCGGTCGCGCCGGCCGCCCACATCACGCGCCAGGACAGGCCGATCGCCTTCATCAGCGGCTCGGTGCACCCTTCGTAGACGCAATGATCATGTGACATCTGCTTGCCGGCCATGACCAGGACCAGCAGCGCCAGGGCCGGCAGGTAGAGCGCCAGCCCGATGAGCGCGAGCTTGCGCCCGAGGACGACGTAGGCCGGCTGGGCGTCGTGCGGCTGGCACGCCCCGGCGACGCCCGTGGTGGTGATGGTGTCCATGGAGACCACCGTGTCTGGTGTGGCTGTCCGGCCGTATCCGTCCTCGTACTCATTGAGCACGGCGGGAGTACTCAGACGGCACGAAGCCAGGGGCTCGCCCGGGGTAGGCGTGCTCGAGGCGCTGCTGGCCGCCCTCTGCCGCGGAAGTGGCGATGCCCTCGGGCGTCAAGGCGCCGATGGGGCAGCCGGGCCCGCCATCGGCTCCCGCTCCTTTTTCCGTGGTCTACCGGGTCGATGCGGTCGGCGTCTGGCTGTGCTGGGCCTGCGTGATCCGCTCGACGGTCATCCGAGTGACGGCCATGAGCCGGTCGGAAGGAACGGCCGTCCCTTGTTTCCAGCTGTACTTGATGGTGGCGATCACCGAGCCCTGGCGGACGTTGATCCCGCGTCCCTGCCACCCCTGGCCCGGGGTGAACTCGAATCCGTCGATCTGGTCACCGGGCGGGTTCTTCCCGACCTCGTCCTCGGTGCCCTTGCCGGTGAACAGCGCGGCGGCCTGCTCAGGGCTGCGGAAGGAGATGAGCCGGATCGACAGTTCCTGATCCGTCGCGTTGGTGTAGGCGGCGATCCCGAGGGAGATGGCCTGGGAGCACCACGTGGCCGGCCACTCCTCGGACCGGCAGATGGCGGCGTCGCTGGCGTCCCAGGCCTTGCGGTTGCGGGGCTGGGATACCTCGGCCGGGACGCTGAACTGGTCCGGCAGCGCGGGCTCGAGGCGCGCGGTGTCCAAGATCGCTTCGGCGAACTGCGGTGACGCGGCCCGCGTGACGGGCCCTGCGGCCGGCAGCGTCCCGGAGCCGCCTTGCGAGCTGCAGCCGGCGGTGAGGACGATGGCTCCGGACGCCATGGCCAGGGAGGCGGCCATGGCGCGGGCCCGGGCCCGTTGCCTGTACATGTGCATGATCACCACGATACGGACGGGGCGCCCTCGCCTTGCTCCTGGCCCTTCCCCCGGGGCAGGACAGCGCCTACGGGGCCCGTCACGGTTCCCAGGTCGTCAGCCGCCTCGGCTACGGCCCGTGGCCAGCGTACGGGCGATTCCTCGACCGGAATGACCTTCTGCATCAAGTACGGGCCCATCTCCGGGTCGTTGGAGTCGCCGCCGACGAACTCCTCCGCGGGCGCCAGCCACAGGTACAGCGGCCGCACCGTGTCGTCCTTGTCACGTACCGCGAGGTAGGCGCGCCTCTTCGACAGGCTCGCATCCACCGCTACGACTGCCGAGCCGTCGTCACCGCCGTAGTACTCGCGCAGGGCGTTGGCCAGTGAGCGGCGCCGGCCGTCCTGACCGGTCAGCTTGAGGTCGTCCCACGGCATCGGCTGCCTCCCCGCACCGGAGTTGTCGTGGGCTTCCAGCATGCCGGACCCTGGGCGCGGACCTCCCGGTGTGCGCGTTCGACGCGGACGATCTGCCGGACCCACTGGGGTTCCTGGTCTGGTCGGACGACCCGTGCCCGCGCCCGACGACCCTCGGGAGGCCACGAGCGGTGCTGTGGTGCCGGGCCGGGCACGTCGCCGCAGTCGGTTTCGACGCGGAGAGCGGTCAGCTGACGCTGTGTCCGGAGTCGGCGGCCTGGGCGGCCGAGGCCCGCCTGGAGCAGGCCCGCATCATCCGCGACGCGAACCACGCCGCGGGCAGGCCGACCGTCCGCGCGCTCCGCATCCTCGCCTCCGGTCCCGCTCGCCGCACTCGAGCCCGGCGAGCGGCCCCGCGAGACGGCTGCCGACATCATCGTGACCGCAGTCCTTGGGGACGGCCTGTTACCTTGATCTGCTCATGATCGATGTGGTGGAGGTATGACGTGCGGAAGTCAGCGCGGATCACGGGTATGGCCTTTGCAGCCACGATGCTGACAGCGGGATGCACCAGCGGCTCGCACGACGGCGGAGCCAAGGCGGGCGGCACGAGCACCGATGCGAGCGCCAAGCCCTCGGCGAGCAGCACCTCCGCTAGCAGTGCCAGCCGCGCACCGTACGGTATGTGGTACCACCAGGAGGGCAGCGAGATCTTCCGGGTGAGCTTCTTCTACGACCATGTCATAGCCGACTCACCGAAGGGTGTATGCAGTGGCCAGGGGAAGGCTTCCGGCCCCACCACCACTTTCGCCCTCAAGTGCCCTACCAGTGACAACCCTCGCGCCAAGGGCGCCGCGACACTCGAAGACGACGGCAAGACCCTGACCGTGCGTTGGGACGGCGGCATCACCGAGACGTACGGCAAGAACCTCAAGGTCGAAACACCGAAGATCGATATACCCGAGATCAAGGTCTCGCTGCCGCCGACAGGCTGATGCGCCCGGCGCCGTAGCGCGGCCGAGAGCTCGCCCGAGGTGATGCTCAGGCCGCAGGGCCCGGGTGAGCCCGGTGACGCCGCGGACACCGGGCTCGTTGATCAGCACGGTGCGGAGCCGCCCGTGGGTACGCGGCCACGCACCCCTTGCCGACGCCCGCCTGTTGCGCAGACCCCGCTACCGTCGCGAGCGGCCGCGCTGTGGCGTGTCCTGTCCCAGGGCGGGCAACTGACCTCGCCGACAGGAAGGCCCGTGGGATACCGCATCACCGCGGACACCGTCCGGCTCCACGCAGGCCCGACCGGCGACATACTCGACCGCCAAGCCGCGGGGAGACGGGCGCGGGGCTGAGCGGCCCGACCTCAGAAGCGGGGCCGTATCCCCGCAGAGCGCGAGTACGGACGGCGGGGCTCCATGAGCAACTTGGTGAGTTCGGCCTCCTGGAGAGCACGCGCCTCCTTGAGGACCATCTTGTGGACCATCTGCATTTCGTCCTCAATCACTGGGCTGACCCTGTGGCTCGGGGGCCCCAGCCATTTCGGTGTCCTGCGACGGGGTGCGGTCTGCCTGAGGCATACGACGGTCCTCCTCCAGGGATATGACACGGCCTCGCAAGGGTATCCGGCGACCGGGCCGCCAAAGGGGCGGCTGTGGCGCGCTGCTTCGCTGCGCCGGCTGGGTCGGCGCCGCCGGATGCCGTGCCGCGGGATCAGCGGCCTTCGGTGACGAGGTAGGTGGGCGCTGGGGCGGTCCGGGTGAGTGGTCACCTGCTGCGGGCGGCCAGCAGGTGGGCACGGGTGTACGTGGAGGGCTCGTCCTGGGGGGCGGTCTTGATGAGGTGGAGGAGTCCGGCTGGGGGGTCGGGGTGGTGGTGGTCGACGGCGGGGGCGGTGATGTCGTCGAGGAGGTCGTCGAGGAGCTGGGCGAGGGTGTGGGGGCCGCCGCCGCTGTAGCCGTAGCCGAGTCCTGCGCCGGGGCGGTGGGGGGCGAGCCACAGGCCGGCGGCAAGACCGGACTGCGGGTCGGCGGCGGTGCGGATCCAGACGTTGCCGTCGCTGCAGTGGACGTGCTCGAGGCGGCCGGTGGTGGGCAGGCGTTGCGGGACGAGGGTGTGCAGGGCGTCGGGGTCGGTCTGGTCGCCGTCGGTGCTGGTGTTCAGTACGGCGGGCAGCTGGGTGTCGGGGTCGTGGAAGAGGGTGCGGGTGTTGGTGCTGCGGAGCAGTTCGTGTTCGAGGACGGTGGGGGGCTGGCCGGTGGGTGCGGGCTGAAGGCGGGCGGCCCACTCGGCGGCGACCGGACACAGGGCGGGGCGGACGTGCGCGGTGGCGCCGGCGTGCCAGTCGTCACCGCCGTCCCAGCGCCACACCGTCTGGGCGGCGCGGTAGGCGAGGGTGTCGCGGCGGGCGGTGATGGCCAGCCATCCGGCCCGGCGCACGGCCTCGGACGGTGGGGGTTCGTGCTGTTCGTCGCGCAGGTAGGGGGCGGGGACCGCGCCGAGAACGAGGTGGGCGCTGTCGCCTCCCTCGGCGGCGGCGTGCTGGATGTGGGCGACGGCGCGCAGGGCGGCGGTGTGCTCGCGGCGGCGGATCTCCCGGGCGAGCCACCAGCACACCGCCGCCGCGGGTGAGCCGTCCGGCTCGGCGGCGGCCAGCTCGGTCAACGCCGAGGTGGGGGTGACGGCGTGGCAGGCGGGCACCTGTGCCGGGGCGGCGCCGGGCTGCCAGGCGGTGATGGCGTCGATGTCGCGCAGGGCGCCCGGCCAGTACGGTGCCTTGGTGCCGAGGAGGCGCTCGAGGTCCTGCCAGGTCGGGTGGTAGATCGCGCCGATGTGTCCGTCGGGGGTGATGTCGCATGCGGCGAGCTCCGGGCCGGTCAGCTGCCACGTGTCCCGGCCGGCCACCACCGCGCGGTAGATCTCGCCCAGGTGGTTGCCGTGGCGGGCAGCCAGGGCGCGGGCCGCTGACCGCGGCTGCCCGTTGGCGTCCCGCAGCCAGTACGCCAGCCCGATGCCACCGAGCGAGGTGTCCCATCGCAGGACCGCCCAGTCCCCCTCCCCCACGACCTCCGTCTTCGCGAACTGCCCCCGCTCCCCCGGCGGCAGCGCCGGGCCGATGACGGGCGCCTGCCCGCCGGCGTCGGGCTGCCCGCTGTTCCTGCCGAAGATCCCCACAAGTTCCTCCCCAGACAGCACAGTTGACCTGTCTCCTCCAGTCCACCACACCCCACCGACAACCGCCCCGCCCCCGCCCGCCCCGTATGCCCGGCCCCCGCGCCCCCGGAACACGGGCGCCGGCCGCGAAGCCCGGGGCCGGGAGCACGTACTCGGCCGACTCGGGACGGCCTAGGCTGCCCGAGGGGCCGTAGGGGATATGGGGAGGGGCGGGCGTGCGCAGGGTGCTGCTGGACAAGGCCGTGGTGGTGGGGGACTACCTCGAGGTGGCCGCGGAACGGATGACACCGGACCGGCGCCGCCGCGGGGAGGAGTACGCGCGGGTCGAGCGGGTCGAGCACATCGCACGCCCGGCGTTCCTCGATCCCTCCTCCCGGCACGTGGGCACCCGGCAGGCTGCGCACCGGGGGGTCGTGGCGGTGCTGTGCCAGGGCATGCCGGGCGCGGTCCTGCTGGACGGCGGAGACCACCACGTGGAGACAGCGGTGGAGTCGGCGCGCCGGGCATGGGATCTTCAGAACCCGACCTGGCCCGCCCGGCAGGAGGCCTTGTTCACCGGCGGCCGGATACCCCAGGGGCAGCATGCGGACCGGACACGCCTGGAGACGGACAACGAAGACGACGACCACGACGACGGGCCCGATCGGCGCCCGGGCGTGGTACCGACGGGGCGGCGGCGGGCGGCCGCGTTCAGCAAACCGGCGACCGCGGTGATGGCCGGCGACTATGTACAGATCCATACCGTGCGCTTCCCGGCCCAGGACATGGGGGTGGACGAGGGCTTCCACCGCGTCGAGTGGGCCCGGCACCTGCCGCCGGAGCACGCTGCCGGCCTGCTGACCGACCCCGCCTGGACCGCGGGGACGGTGACCTTGCTGTGCGTGCACGGGCTGCCGGGCACGCTGGTCCTGCCACCCATCGACGTCCGCGTCCTGGTCCAGCCCAACGCCGAGCGGGTCGCCGAGGACCGCAGCGACTGGTGGCACGAGGGGCCGTTCCACGAGCTCACCGGCATGCACGCCCCCGACACCGACAGCCTGCGGCACCAGGACGCCGCGCTGCGCCCCACGCCGCCGGACGACGAGGCCGCCCTCTATCCGAGCAGGTTCACCGACCCCCTCCAGCGCGCGCTGCACCTGGAGGGCGTCACCGCGGTACGGCCGGTGGCGGCATCCGGCCTTCCCTGGCCGCACTTCCTCTTCAAATGCCCCCACGGCGGACGGGCCAAGGACCTTCAGCGCACCTACCCGGAGACGTCCGGTTCACGCCAGGCCGCCCACGCCGAGCTCTTTGCCGCGCTGCGCCCGGAGGAGTTCGCGGCCTGCCCGTACCACCAGGCCGACGACTGGAAGGCGATCGCCCAGGCGGTGCTCGCGCATGCCGAGGCCGAGCAGGCCGGTGATGAAGACGGCGCCGAGGAGCTGTACGCGATGGAGCACCTGAGCGAACGCGACCGGGCATGGGCGCAGGCGATGGTCGCCGACCTGATCTGGTGGGACGAAGGCCAGCGCCAGCTGACCAACGGCCAGCACCGGCTCTGCGCCTTGCGCGCCGCGGGCGTGAACACCGTCCCGGTCTACGGCCGTCACCTCCCCGGCCAACCGCCCACGGACACAACCGAGCCGAAGAGCCACGCGCGCCAGGCGATCGCCGCGTTCTGGACCTCCCACCTCACCGCCCTGTGGGGGCCCGGGTTCCGGGCACGGCGGCTGGGGCCGGTGTTCGCGCGCTACCGCGTCCTGCGCCGCCTGTTGCCAGCGTCCGACCGGCCGTAAGGCGCACCGCGCGGCCGCGTGCGGGACGTCGTCGCGAACGCGCAGCGGAGCACCACGGCCCGTCACGCACACTCCTCCCCCACGACAGCGCTTTCGCCGGGTGGGGCCAGGGCGAGGTCGCCGGTCCACACCGGACGGAAGGGGTCGGAGACGTCCCAGCCGGCCCACCGCGGGTCGACCTCCCCGGTGCGCGGGTCGACGACGTCCTCCGGGACGAGTCGAAGCCGCGGCCGGTCGGGCTGATACCGGCGGGCCGCGCGCTCGGCGCACCATTCCAAGTACCGCTGGTAGGAGGCGCGTTGCTGGACGTGGCGTTGGCGTCTTCGTTCGCCCAGTCCGTCGGTGCCGTGCTCCTGGGCCACCCGCTCGAGCTCCTCCTGGTCCACGCGCAGCCCGGCGTCGTCGGCGAGGTGCCTCGGGAGGTAGTAGAGGTCGTCGGCGACCTCGGCCAGGTGGTCGTCGACGAGCCGGTTCATGCGCCGTTTGACGGTGGTGCGGTGCAGGCCGGTCGCCTCCGCCAGGTCATGCACGCTCATCCCGTCGACGGGGTCAAGGCAGGACAGCAGCCGCGCGCCGTTACCGGAGTGGGCCCAGTGGTGGAACGCGTCGTGGGCCATCACCGCGGCCAGGGCCCGGCTGTCCCGCCGCGCCCGCGGGCCGTGCATCTCCGGGACACCTCCCGCCCCCCACTCCCCCGCAGCTGGCTTGTGTCCCGGCGCTGCACACGCGACAGCACCCTCGCCGGGGTCGGCGGGATGCGGCGGGATACGCAAGCGCCATACCGAGGTGGAGCCCTTGCCGCGTGCGACGCGAACCCACTCCAACCAGCCGGCCGCCTTCAGCCGGAGGTTGCTGTCCTCCACCGTCGACTTCGCGCAGCCCATGTCCTCGGCGAGCTGACGCACCGAAACGTCGTGCTCCAGACCGCCGGCCCGCTCGCACCGGGCCAGACGCGCGGCGAGGTTCTTCTCGTCCACCCCACCTTGCGATCCCGTCCACCGGTGCCCCTCGACCGCCTCCCGCACGGCCGCGACCCCGGCCAGCGCATCGGCCCGGCACCACACCGGCTCCCCCGACGACCCGACGAACCTCCGGGCCCTCTCCAACATGCTGGAGAGCTTGGCCAGCACGTACTCGTCCGACTTCCGGACCCGCAAAGACCTCGCCCACGCCCCGCCCACGGTCGGCCGCAGCACCAGCGCCTCGTAAAACAGATCCGCCGTCCAGGCCCGGCCCGGCTGCGAAGCGGCTGCCGCCAGCGCCATCGTCAGCGCATACCCCGCATCCCCCGCCGACCGCCGCGCATACCGGCCCTCGACATCCCCCTCCAGCAACAACCGCCGCGCCCGCACCGACAGCCCCGGCAACGCCTCCACCCACGCCCTCAGCCGGCTCCGGCCACGCCGCGCCGACGGACCACCGCCTTCCCCACCGTCCTCACCGCACGCGGCCGAAGCCCGGCCCCCATCACCCCTGTTCCGCCGCGCCGCTGACGGACCAGAGCAGTCCGGGTCAGATCGCGAGGGTCCCAGTGCCGTGCGGTTCATGCCAGCACCCCCGCCCGGGGACGGTTGCTGATCGCGGCCCGCACCCGGGCCGCACCCACCCGGTACGGATCCAACTCCCCCGGCGTCGACGCCGGGGCACTACGACGGGCCCGCAGCGCCACGAGCGCCTTCTCGAGCAGGTACTCGGCCGCCCGCTGCCGCGCCCGCTCCCCCGCCACACGGGCCTGCTCCCGCGCGTCCGCCCGGCAGTCGTGACCGTCGTGACAGCGGTGCAGGTGCCACCGGCGCAGCAGCGCCGCGCTCGCCGACTCCGCCTCCGCACCCGCCTGTTCACCCCTCCGGAAGTACTCCAGCACCTCACGCCGGGCCGCGCCGAGTTCCTCCTCGGCGGCCAGCTTGCGCAGCAGCGAGCCGGTCAGCGCCGTCGCCCCCTGCGCCACCACCGCGGCCACCCGCTCCTCGACCCGCGCCTCCAGCCCCGCCCGAACCTCAGCCTCGAACCCGACCGGCTGCCGGTCACCGAAGACGGCCACCGCCAGCTCGACCGCCGCCTCTACCCCGGCCCGGGCCGCACGCTCGTTGCCGCAGACCTCACACAGCCCACCCGAGAAGGCCCGCCCGCACACCCCGCACGGCCGCGCCCGCCGCGCCTCGTCGAGCACCTCCTGCTCCGCCCGCCGCTCAGCCCACGCCGCCGCCTGCCGCGCCTGCTCGAGCGCGGCCTGCTCCCGGCGCTCGGCCCGCCGCTGCTCGTCCCGGCGGGTCACCTCCCGCAGCCGGGTCTCGTACCGCCGCAAGTACTCACCCGCTGGCGCCTTCTCCGCCAGCCCGGAGGCCAGCTGCAAACCCACCTCGCGGCGCCGTGCGACAAGGTCGCCGAGATGCTCGGCGCACCGTTCGCACGGGGCGCCGGTGTCCATCCGCCGCCCGTCGTCACAGCGCACATCCGGGCACACCGCCCGGCGCGGGATCGCCCAGCCGACCAGCCAGCCCACCGGATCCTTCACCGGCCGACGACCCAGCTCCGCAGCGCGCCGACGCAGCCGCGCCCCCAGGATCACCATCCCCCGGCCGGGACCGAACAGGCCATCGAGGAGGCCGAGTTCGCGGCGTACGGCCGCCTGGACCGTCAGCCGCGCGGCCAGCCGGTCCAGGCGGCCCCAGACCATCGCCACCGGCGCCAGCAACGCCTCCCAGCCCTTGGGCACCGAAGCGAACACCCGCGGCGGCCCCCCGGTCGCCTCGGTCCACGCCGCCAGGCCCTCGCGACAGGCATCCCGTGCCCCGCCAGCGGCTGGCCGAAAGGTGTCGGGGAGGGAGGAATCATGGTTTTCCCCGCGCAGCGGGCAACCGTCACCACCCTCAAGCCCGGCGTCGTCCGGCACCTGGGCTGGTGACTGCGGGGGCTCTACGCGCGTACGTGCACGACCCGGCAGACCAGAGCAACCCCCAACGGCTTCGCCGGAAAACCCACCACTTCCCGCACTCTCAAGATCCACCGTAGGAACCCCCGGGTGGTCTGCGTGAAGGGGGCGGGCACCGGGGCGCTCTGCAACCACCGCCTCCCCGGCCTGGCCAAGACCCGACTCCCCAGCAGCCACAAGGGCACCGGACGCCGCGGCCGCACCGCTCTCTCCCCCCACCCCATCGGGGCGCTCGGGAAGCAGGGCCTTCCCCGCCTCCACCGACCCCTCGCAGCCACCTTCCGCGCCGTCAGAAGCAGGGGCAGATACCGGTTCGGCCCCGCGGCAAGCAGCCCCAGCGGTCACCCCACCGCGCCGTCCACCCATCCCAGCGTCAACCGGGCCAGCGGGTTCCACGACAGCACAGGCCGTGGCCTCGGCCGCCGCACGGGCCGCCACGACGGGCGGCAGCACCAGGACCGCCTTGCCCATCAACCCCGAACCCGTACCGCGCCGCTCCGTCGCGGCCACACCATAGGAACGCAGCCGCCGCAGCACCTTCGTCCCGCCGGATACCGAACACCCCAGCAACCGGGCAACCGTCGCCCCCGCACGGCCCCGCCCCTTCGGCAACCGACCGCCGACCAACGGCACGCTGCCGTCCTCACGGGCCTCAAGCACCAGGAGCAATGCCGCCAGCCGGTCCGTCGCCGAACCCTTTCCGTCCCGCCCGGCCAGCAGACCCGCACCCCGCGCCCCCGGACCCCAGCCCGGCGCGAACAACTCCTCCAGCACCCGCAGCAGCACCGCCAGCTCCCTCTGACTCAACGCCAGCGGATGCAACGGATCGCCGGAACGCCGGGCTCGCCACACCGGCATGACCACACAGTCCAGCCCCGTGGGCTGCCCCCACTCCCCCTCCGTCACCCGGTACCGCACCACGTCGGCCTCGACCAGCGGCGGCAGCACGTCCTGACGAACCGTGGACTCCGCCAACCCGAGCCACCGGCCCAGCTCACGCGTCGTGATCGCCGTACGCGACGACCGGAAGCCCGACTTCGCGAACAACACCAACGCACCCAACCGCACCGCATCGGCCACCGACGGACCACCCAGAAACGCCTGCACCGCAGCACGAAGCCGAGCACGCATCGACCGCCCGAGCATCAGCGGGCGGCTCAGCGAAGCAGTCGATCGAGCTGTGGTCGAGTGCTGGGCGGCTACTTGGTGGGGTCGTCCATGAAGGAGACACAGAGGAGACGGGCCTGTGCGACATTGAGCCGCTTCGGGTGATTCTGGCTGATATTTCGTGCCTGATTCAGGCATGACTGAACCAGCCCTCGTGGGGGTAGCTATGATGAGCTCCAGTCAGAGAGGGAGAAGGGTGTTCTCCATCGCCACTCGGCCCGCTTGGGGAAGCTGGGAAGCCGAGCATGCGACGTGATTCAGTTAGGGATCTTGGTAGCTGTCACCTTCTTGGGCTGGTTTGCGTGTGCGGGCCGAGGATTCATTCTTGTCCCGCACACACGCATGTTCGGACGGAGCCCGACACTGTCCAGAGCACTGTGGTCGAACGGGCGCTTGAGCCGATGACGAGCTGCACGGGCCAATCTCTCGTTGCACCGAGGCCCGCAAGCCGCGGCTTCACTGCTTCCACGACCGCACGGCGGCGGGGAGCAGCCTCGCCCTTTGGCATGTACATTGCCTTGCTTGCGCAGGGCGAAGAAGGCTGGCGATTGGCGCGCACGATCCGACGTCTTCAACAGCTGCTGGTGAAACGGACCTACGCATGGCTAGGGTGACTCTGGAAGGTTGTTGAGGGCGCACTCCACTAACCGCATGGCCCAGAATGGGTTTTTGGCCTGCGGCTGACGGTCCAGGGTGCCGTGCTCTACGTTCTCCTTCCTGGGGCTTCGTGCCCCTTTGGTTGAGAGGGCGGGCCTCGGGAGGGCCCGCCCCAACCTGACAACCAACGGCCGGCGACTGCCGACCCGCACGTTCGCCTCGGGAGTAGGCGCGTGACTACGAGGCCCCAGCTGTCAGCGGTCTGTATTAGTGCGCGGCTATCAGTTCCTGTTGGAAGGCGCCAGGTTCTTGGGCTCTGAACTCCGACAACCACGCTCCGACTCCAAGCACCCGGTAGTCGCGCAGATGAGCGGTTGCGTCAAGGAGCTCGCCGAGCGTGTGGGTGAGCCGGGCGAAGTTCGGCGCGATGACCAAGCCCGTGGACTCGCTGACCGCATCCCGGTTGAGCGCTTCGCGAAGGGCATTGACAGCGAGTCGGTCCCTCTTCGCATCAGGCTTTGAGGCCCGTGTGCCGAGGTTCGCGAGCACCTGTGCGATGACTGCTTCTGTCCCCCTATATCGAAGGGTCCGCTCATCGCGTTCCAGGAAGCCCTCCTGGACAAGTTTTCCCAGGGTTGTGCCATGGAGCCCGGTGAGCTCAGTGACGCGCGTTCCCGGTAGTAGACGAACTGCCGATCCGCTCATCTGATTCCTCAACAAGTCCGGTGGTCATCGGTCGAGGCGCAGTCAGCTCACGGGCCCATGCGTCCCCTTTAACTCTGTGACGACCATACACGATGTGTGTGGAACTTGATCTATGTTCTACGCCTCCGGTGTGTCTCCCGAGCCGGTCAGGCGAGACGGATGGTGACAGCCGGTCAGGCTACGCACCGGGTTCACTCAATGACAGTGAGAAACATGCGTGCGATTCATCCGCGGAGCGCTTGGGGTGGGCCCGGCAAGACGCAATAGCGGTCTGATCAGGGTTTTCATGCCAGCGATTGAGATGAAAGTGCCGTGCACATGACAACCTCGTCGCCTTGTTGCGAGAGGAGGTGCGAGGGGATCCGCCCCTATCGGGGATGCCGTCTTGCGTGAGTGCAGTTCCTGGCGTGCTGTCAAGACGATGGGTGTGTCGAGTGCGGCCACCCTTACACGGCGTGTATAAAGCGTGGGTGCCTTCCTCTCCCCAGAGAACCCCTGCCCCCGACAGCCTCTTGGTGGTCGGCGACACCAAGAAGGGGGAGCCGTTCATATGGATGCGGCTTGCACCGGCGAGCCCGGCCCTGGGAACCAACCGTTCGGCATGTGATGCAGAAGGAGACTGCGCGGTGGGGGTGGTTCGGTCGCCTTGCTGGGCTGAGCCCCCTCCGACGCTCTGTCACCCCAGGAGGATGAAGCGGACAAGGGGGACAATGCGCGGCTGTTCGGGTGCTACGGCGAGCACTGCTTCCCGCCTCGCTGATCGGCGGACCGATACGGTGGGCGCAGCCCGCGAGGTGGCAGTTTCAGCGCCGCTCGTTGCTTTAAAGTCACGTACGGCGCGGAACGGCTGCCCGGTGACCGCATTTCTTCGGGCAAGATGGACCCGCTCAGAGTCGACATCGCGTCAAGTGGTGCCGACAAAAAAGCGCCCACCGGGGAGGGGGTCCCCGGCGGGCGCAATCAGCCCCGACCCTCAACCACTGCGAGGAGTAAAAGAGTCGTGAACACCTACGATAGCCATCTTCCCGGGGGTGGCCGCGCATGACGAGCGAAGCGCTTGTCGCACTGGCTGCCAACGTGGCCGCAGCGACGTCTCAGCCCTATGTCCCCCCAGTGCAGGACCCGGACGTCGTTGCCGTGGCCGGCTTCAAGGGCGGAGTGGGTAAGAGCCGCACAGCCAGGGAGCTCGCGGCCCTCCTCAAGGCCGTGCTCACGGACCTCGAGTGGGACTGGGGCGGAGTCACCCGCGGCTGGGGGTACCTGGAAGAGGAGAGGGTCAAGGCTCCTCTGCTCGAAGCATTCCGGACCGGGAAGACCCCGAAGCCGCTTTCAGGTCAGGGGCGGAAGCCAGACCTCATCCCAGGGCACACCGACTTTGAGCGGAACCAGCCGAAGGCTGACATCGTCGCCGAGTCGCTGACGCAATGGGCCCGCGACCTCAAGCGCCGGCTGGTCGTCGACACCCACCCCGGTGGCAGCGAGTCCACCTACGGCGCAATGGCCGCAGCGCGTGTCACGGTAGTCCCGGCTGTGCTGGGAGATGACGAGCTGCGAGCCCTCGAGGGTCTGCTCCGGACACTCCCCGACTACCCGCTTCTGCTGATTCCGTACAAGGTGGGCCGTAGCCCAGCGGCGTGGGCAGTGCGGGAGCTCGAGAGGCTGGCGACGAAGTACAAGGCAGACGTTGGACCGCCGGTGAGTAACTATCAGTGGATCCCCAACCGGCGTGTGAGGGTTCCGATCTGCGCCAGCGCGCCGTCGGCCCGGACCACCCCCTTCATCGAGGAGATGATGGTTGTCGCCGAGGCGGTGGAGAGCTATGGCCGATGAAGCCACGTCGGAGCCCCGCGCAGAGAGCGCTGGTCGGACTGCTCCGGCGTCAGGAATCGCTGCGCTCAAGGCGAAGCGGCAGGCCAACAAGAAGCCTGCCGCCGAGAAGGCAGGGCAGCCGGCGGATGACACCGCGGGCGACGGTGGACCAGGACGAGTTCACCGGCAAGCACCGAAACCGCTTCACCCAAAGTCTGCAGCTGCATCGAAGCCAGCAGAGGCGGGAGCCACGGAACGTGATCCGGGGCCGGAAGACCGTGGCACCGAGATCCCGGCTCAGACAGGTACAAGCCCGGGGGCTGCTGAGCAAGCTGTTCATTCCGTGACGCCCGATGGCAGTGAGATCGCCTCGGTGGTCAGCATCGCTGAAGGATCGGAAGCGGCAGATCGCGGTGCGGTGCAGAGCGCCTCGGCGGCCAGGACGAGCGGCGAGATTGATGATGCGTCGGCCTCGACCTCGCCCGGCACGGGGGTGGACAGGGCCGAGAATGCTGCTCTGGGGACGGCACAGCGCACAGAGGCACGTGCTGAGGCCAGCGCAGGGGAGGGTGAAGCTGCTCAAGGATCGGGAGGTTCCTCGGAAGAAGGAGTTGGGACGCGTGCCTCCTTGGGCACGCTGATGACCACCTCGGCAGCCACGACGGCAGGGAGTTCATCGCCAGCCGTGTCGACCTGGGACCAGTACATGTCGCCCCCCGCGCAAAACCTTGTGCGAGCTGAGGATGTACTCGACCAGCGATACATCACACGCGAGCCTCTGAACGCCTCGATTCCCGTGGTCCTCGACATCCCGCATCGGATGGAGCTGCTGAAGGTCGTTTCGGGGATAAACCAACTCCCTCCGGCGGACCTGGTGGCAGTGGCGATGGACTGGTTTCTCCGTGGTGGCGCAGCATCTCCGGATGCTATGCAGGAGCCGTGGAATACCTACGTCGGGCCCGGGACGCCGGAAGACACCCCCCGTGCGGAGGACGTGCTACAGCGCCGCTTCATCAAGCGTGAAGGCCTGAAGTGGCAGACGCCGGAGGAGCTGAAGCTGAATCAGCGGCTGGCGGTGTACCGGGTAATGAACCGGCTCAAGGTTCCCGCCGCTGACATCGTGGCCGTTGGTATCGACCGATGGCTGCGAGTCATGGGCTTCTGAGTAGAGGAAGTGCCCGCCACTCCATGGGAGTGGCGGGCACTTCTTTCGTTCCTTCGCTAGGATGATGACTAGTCCACTAGTCATCGCACTAGTCATCGCACTGTGCGTTCCAATGTACGTCGTCACATAGATAGAGAGACCGATGCCAAGCAGGGTTGACGCGCTGAAGAGGGCGAAGGATCTCGTCGCCGCCCTTGAGGCGATGGAGGAGTACCAGGACCCTCAGGAATGGTTCACGTTCCACGAGGAGACCACGGACCTGATCTCCAGGCGAGGGAAGGGACGCGAGCAGCTCGCCTACTCCGTACCAGAGGAACTCGCACTGAGGGAGCGAGTCGCCCTTTACTGTGTGGAGAACGAGAACCCGGGAGCTGGCAACCTCGTCGCAGCTGTGCTCGACTCGTTCCTCCGGTCCCACGGCTACCCGCCCCCGGGCAAGGCGAAGAAGAGCTAGGCTCCGACACCTTCTGGACGGGCGAGGCTCAACAGCCTCACCGTGACGATTTCTGCCGAGCTGGTGCTGAGTATCCCCGTGCGGAGGGCACGGCGGGTGGATCGTCTTAGGCCCCACGCCCTCCGCCAGTGTTCTGCCGTCCCGTCATATGCGTCAGACTGCGGGCGAAGGAGGTGGGGCCAACGCGGCTGAACTGGTCGGTGGAGATGATTCGGATCCGGGTCTCAACGGCGTCGGGCCGTGGCAGTATGGACCGCCTATCCGATCACACTGGCGCTCGTTCCGCCGCGGCATGTGCAGGACACACCGTTCCGGCGCCGTACGCAGAGGGTGCTCACCTCGTGGCCGGTGGAGGGCCTGGGCTTCTGGCAAGCCGATCAGCGGGGTGAGCAGGGCGGTCCGCGAGAGAATCAGTTAGCGCCGGGCACAGGACTGCGCCGGAGCACCTCCGTGCCCTCGGGTTCATTGGTCTGTGCTGACGCCGTGTTCGTTATCGCCTCTCCTAACTCCGACAAGACAGCAGAAACTTCGTTGACCGCGCAGATGGTGTGGTGGGGGCAGGGACCCCTCGCCCGAAGGCGTCGTAGTCGGAGCGGTGAGGTGGGCGTCGAGGGCGGCGCACAGGACGTGCACGGCGACCAGTTGGCACTCCTGGACGGTGGCGACCTGCTCGGCGTCGACGCTCACCGCCTTGTCGGATAAGTCGGTGAGCGGGTTCGAGGCCGGTCCGTTCAAGGACCGGACGATCAGGCCGAGTTCGCGGCCCGCGCGGGCGGCGGCGAGCACGTTGGGGCTGGTGCCGGAGGTGGACAGGAGCAGCAGGACGTCGCCGGGCCGGCCGTGCGCGCGGACCTGCCAGGCGAAGAGCTCGTCGGCGCCGTAGTCGTTGGCGACGGCGGTTACCGAGGAGGAGCCGGCGTGCAGCGCGATGGCCGAGAGCAGCTCCCGCTCGGTGCGGTAGCGGCCTACGAGCTCGGAGGTCAGGTGCTGAGTCTCGGCTGCGCTGCCGCCGTTGCCCGCGGCCAGGAGCCGTCCGCCCGCGGGCAGCCGTTCGGCGAGGTGGTGGCCCCATGCCTGGAGACGGTCGGTGGTGAGCAGGGGTAACGCGGTGGCGAGCGCTTGGATGTACGCGCGGCCCGACAGGGGCACGGTCAACACCCTCGGAGAACAGGGCGGGACGGATTGGGCGCCTCTGGTGCTGGCGGCCAGCCGCCAGCACCAGAGGGGTCAGACGGGTGCGGGCCGGTGGCGGGCGAACAGCGGGCCGTACACAGCGAGGGCTTGATCGCGCTCGAGGAGCGGGTAGTCCAGGAGCGCCTCGATGATCCGGTGTTCGGTGAGGAGGTGTTCGGTCTGCTGCAGGAGGATGGTGTCGCCGAGTTCGGTGAGGTGCACGTCGTCGCTCCACACCCCGCCAGTGGCGTCGTCGGCGGGCAGGTGGCGCGCGGCCGCGGTGAACGGGGCCCACACGTCCAGGAACAGCGCGCCATGCGCGGCGGCCGCTGTGCGGGCGGCCTCGTTGTAGCGGGCGAGCTCGGTGTTCATCGCCGCGACGGTCTCCGGGTCCTCGACGGGCCCGAATGGCGTTTCGCCGATGACGATGACCTGGCGGGTGTAGCCGGTCAGCTGTTCCAGCATGGTGTTCATGTGCCGGGTGTACTCGCCGAGGTCGATGGCCTCGGACAGGCGGTTCTGGAAGCGACGCCAGACATCGTTGATGCCGCAGCCGAGGAAGACCAGGTCGTAGTCGACTCCGGTGGTGGCCCGATCGGCCTCGACGATCCCGGCGACGTCCCGGCTGGTGGCGCCGCCCTCGCCGTGGTTGCGCATTTCGAAGGCGACGTGCGCTCGGGCGGCGCGCAGCGACAGCGTGAGCCGGTGCACCCATCCGCGTCGGTGCCAGCCTTCGACGGTGACCTTGGAGCCGACCTCGGGCAGGTCGGCCTGGGTGGTCATCTGTGCGTTGAAAGCCTCGAGGTGCTCCATGATCGACGTGCCGAAGAAGCCGATCGTCAGAGTGCGCCGGTCTTCGTGCGCTGTTGTGGGGACGCCGTCGAAGTGGCGGCGCACGCTCGCCGGGACGCCGGCGGCGACGGTGTCGGGGGCGATGCTGTGGGAGACGACCGCGTTCGCCCCGACCCGCGTGTTGGCTCCGATGCGGACTCCGGCGGTGACGGTGACCTTGTTGGAGAGGATCGCGCCGGGCTCGACGATGATCGGCGCGGCCTCGAAGCCGGACGCCCACAGCACGAGCTTGCTGGTGGGCACGTTCGCAGGGGTGCGGGGGCGGTGGTTGTGGTCGTGGAGGTCGACCATGTTGGACAGGGCGCAGCCGTCGCCGAGGCGGATGCCTGCCATGGCGGAGATGAAGGTGTGCTCTCCTATGGCAACGTCGTTGCCGATGGCGACGGTGGCGCCGCGGTGGACCTGGATGGTGGAGCCGCGGCGGATGGAGACCCGGTCGCCGATCGTCAGGTGCGCGCCGGGGTCGATCTCGATCATGAGGTCGTCGGGCAGCTTGCAGCCGGCGCCGAGGGTGAGCGCCGTCCCGTGATTGGCGCGCAGCCGGTCGGCGACGGCTTGGGTGGGTGTGCTGGTCATCGCGTCGGTTCCTGTTCGAGGGATACGGATGGTGGCCAGGGCCGGACCATGCACGGTGGGATAGGACCCCGCGTTCAGGTGCTCAGGACTACTCGGAGGCGAGGGTGCCCGGGTAGGGGCGCCCCTCCAGGTAGGTCTGTATGTTCGCCGCGATGCCGGCGATGCGGCGCGGTCCCCATGAGGCGACGTCGGCATTGACCGGTGCTGCGCTGGTGACGAAGTTGAGGACGAAGACGTCGCGTAGCAGCAGGTAGGGCTCCAGGAGCCTGCCGGAGTCGGTCGGCAGGGGCCGCACCTGGGCGTAGCCGGCTAGGAAGGCTCGGGCGAACTCCTCGTAGGCGCCCTCTTCCTTCTGTGCGATCCGGTGGACGGACGAGAGCACAGTGGCGATGTCGAGAAGGGGGTGGCCGACGCCGCAGTCATCGAAGTCGATGATGCCGACACGGCCGCCGACCATGGCGATCATGTTCTCTCGGTGCAGGTCGCCGTGGATCCGCCCGCGGTCGTTCGGGTCGCCCTCTTGAAGGGCCGGGGTGATCAGCTCGGCGACCTTGCGGAGCGCGGCGGTGCCTTCGGCGCCCAGCTGTTCCTGGGCGCCCGGATCGGTGAGGGCGTGCCCCTTGAGGAGGATCGTCTCCGCGTCCCAGACCGGCCGGTTGAACTCGGTCAGCGGCACCGTCGCGGCGTGCTCGTGCAGGTGGGCGGTCGCGCGGCCCATCTCCTGCGCCACGCCGGGCTGTTGGTAGGGGGGATCTGCTGTGCCGGGCAGCCAGTGCAGCAGGGCGAGGGTGGACGGCTCGTCGTGGCCGGGGACGTCGACGGGGACCACGTAGTGGCCGCCGGTGGTAGTGACGGGCTCGGGGACAGCGACCGTGCGGGACGCGGCCAGGCTCTCCAGCCACCGCATCTCGCTGCGCTGCTGGTGGGCAGGGCGACCATCGTGGACGGACAGGCGGGCCACGAAGGAACCACGGCCTGGGGGAGTGATGCGCCAGACGGCGTTGTCCTCGTACTGCTGGACCTCCATCCGTACAGCCGCGCCGTCAAGTCCGTAGCGCTCGGTCAGCGCGGCCCGGGTCAGTCGCTCGAGCAGGTCGAGCTGCGCGGCGTGGGGGAGTTGGGAGAACGACGGCACGGGGCACGGGCTCCTTGGCGGTCGGGGTGGGCACGAGCGTAGCGCGGGCCGGCCATGCGGGTCGTGAACTCAGCGAAGAGCGTCACGCAGGGCCTCCTCCATGACAGGTAGCCGGTCCAGCAGCATCAGAGCTGCCTTGTGCCGCACCCGCCCGTAGGCCTCAAGTGGCGCGTCGACGATGTGCGGTCGTTCCACTGGTACCGACAACGGAAAGGCCGAGCAGAGCATGGCTGCACTGCCGACACGAAGCGAGGACAAGAGGTCGTCCGCGGACGCCTTCGGGTTGGCGTCCCGGTAGGCCAGGGTGAGATCGGTGTACCCGGTGAGCCAGCTCTCCGCACTGTTGTCCAGCACGCTCTTGGGGTCACAGCCAAGACGCGCGATCTCCCAGGCGAGGTAGCCGGGTGCGGGCGGTCGGAAGTCCACGATCGCGGCTACCTCGTCGTTCTTGAACAGAACGTTGGGGCCGGCCATGTCGCCGTGCAGGACCTGGACGGTCAGCTGTGGAAGCGAAGCGAGGGCGCGCTCGACGTCCCCCAGGATGGCTCGTCGCTCACGCGCCGCCTGCAGCGCCCACGTCTCGAACTCCCCGAGCCTGGGCATGTGCCGGTACGCATGAATCAGGCGCTCGAAGCGGTCCCGTGAGGCGGCCACGTCGCACACCGCGGCACCAGGTTCCAGGGTGGGTGCGGCGGCGGGGTGAGCGGCGAGCCGGCTGTGGAGGCGGCCCATCGCTGTGCCGACGGCTGCCCACCGTGCACCCCTCAGGCCGCCTTCGGCGGTCGCGGTGTGCGGAATGTACGACCACAGGGACATCGGCAGGCGGCCGTGGGTCTGGAGGAGTTCGTGTTCGCGCGTGCGGGTTGCTCGCGCGGTCGCGACTCCTCCGTCGGCGGCGTACTCGGACAGTTCGACCGACGCTCGCTCCAGATCCAAGTGTTCTCGAGTGCGGTAGACCTTGGCGAAGTGCCGCTGGCCCGCCTGGTCCACGATGGCGTAGTTGTCCGTCGCGGTGCCCTGGGGGATTCGCGTTATTTCTGCCGGGTGCAGTCCGTACGCGAGCACCAGCGTGTCGGCGACCGTCATGATCTGCTCCTGCGCGTCGGCGGAGGTCACGGTGCTGCCACCGGAGGCTGTGAGGAGTCGGACGCGAGCCGGATGGTCATCCACGGAACCGCTTCGTCGCGGAAGCTGAATCCGACGGGGTCGGTGCCAGTGCGGTCGTCGAGGCTGAAGGCGGTCACCATGATCATGTCGGAGCCTTCGGCGACGGAGACGAGCTGGCTTCCGCAGCGTGGGCAGAATCCGCGGCACAAGGTGGGCCAACTCGCGTACCAAGTGGGCTCTCCGCCCGGCCCGACCCACCGCAAGCTCTCCTTGGGGAACCCGACCCACAGGACTGCAGGTCCTCCCGAGATCCGCGTCTCGTGGCGGCATGCGCACAGGTGCGGATCGTCCGGATCACCGGTCACCTCGTACTTGGTGTGGCCGCACACGCAGCTGCCGGTCCGCTTCTTGGGCTCCAGGGCAGCCGTGACGGGGGCAGGCCCCTCCGCGGTGCGGCCGGGTGTGGAAGGCGCGGCGACAGGCTTGGTGGGGCTGCCGGAGCCGGGCTGGTGAGATGCGGTGGACATGGTCTCCTCGTCGAAGCGCACAGCGATAGTGGACAGATGATGAGCGGGCGGCAGGTGGTCGGGTCGATCAGGACGCGGGCACGGGGGTGCCACCCCCACACCTCCGGCGATGAAACGGCGGTCTGGAAGTTCAGCGCAGCGTGCTCGTGCGCGCTGCGCATCCGCTGTCTGTCGTTCTGCTCGGCTGCCACGGCGAACACCGGCTCGCGAACCGCTGGTTCCACGCGTCACACCCCTTCCGGCACAGCGTCGGTCTCACGCTGTGCAACGGCGCCTTCCCGCTGGGCGTCACGTCCGGGCCACCGGATCACCAGGCGGCAGTGCTCCTTGTCCAGGATGTCGCCTGGGGGCACCTGATCGTCGGGCGTGCCGGCCGGATGGACCGTCAGAATCAGATCGATGTGCTGGCGGTTGTCCTCGGCGTGCACGTGACGGTCCCAGGCCCGGACCGTGGCCGCCAGGTGCTCAGCGAGCTGCGGCGGGCCGCGCCGGGTGCATCGGGGCCGCAAGATCGCCGACGGACAACGCTCCGTCAACTCGGCTAATTGATTGCGCCTCCCTCGTTCGGGTTGTGGCAGTACCCGCGCCCGACCCGGCACCGCCACCACCTGCCAGCAGGGGACCGGCCGACCAAGCCGACACCGCGGCGCCCTGCCGCGTGAATCGGCGGACCGAGGCGGTGAACGCGGTAGCCGACACCGGCTTTTCGTGGCGAGGGTGACCAGTTCGGCATCGCACAGGCGGGGGCGTAGGGCCGACCGGCGGGCGACGCGGCACCGGGTAGGGATGCTCGTCGCATAGAGTGCGGGCGCGCGGGTGTTCACGTGGTTCGCCGTAAGGCGATCTTGGACGCCTTCGTTCTCGTCTCCGCAGGCATCCCTCGGGCAGCACCACCAGGAGGAACAGTGTCATCCCCGCAAGTGATCACCCCCGCGGACAAGCTCGCCGAGGCGAAGAAACAGCCGAACTTCCCGCGTATCGTCGCGATCTGCGGCTCCACCCGTTTCATGGCCGAGATGGCCGAGGCCGATCTGCGGGAGACCAAGGCCGGGAGGATCGTCGTCAAGCCGGGCTGCGACCTGAAGTCGCCGCACGAGCTCTGGTCCGATCCTGTCGAGGCCGAAGCGCTGAAGATTCGGCTCGACGAGCTGCACCGGTCGAAGATCCTTCTCGCTGATGAGGTGCTCGTGGTCGGTGACTACATCGGAGACAGCACCCGGTCCGAGATCGCCTACGCCCGGTCGCTGGGCAGGCCCGTGCGGTTCACGCACCCCGAAGTCGACCCCGACGCCTGAGGGCTCGCCCCCGCACCCTCCGCCGGCATCGCGTTGGAGTTGATCGTCTGGCGGGTGACGTGGTGGTGAGAGCGGGCTCAAGGAGCTGCGGAGCGCATCGCGGCCGTGATGGCGGCGGCGAGCGGCTGCTGGTGGTTCATCAGGTAGAAGTGCCCGCCCTCGTACCTCTCGAGTCCGCAGAAGTGCGTCGTGAACGCTCGCCAGGCGTGCAGACGGTCCTCGCCGATCAGCTTGTCGCGGCGGCCTGCGAATACCGAGAGCGGCACGGGCAGCGGCTCGGGGTTGCGGGGAGGAGCCCAGGTGTCCAGGAGTTTGAAGTCGCTGCGGAATATCGGGGCGAACTTGTGCCAGACGTCGTCGTTGTCGAGGAGCTGCGGTGGGCTGCCGCCGCCGCTCCGCAGCCACGCGCGCAGTTCGTCGTCGGCCATCAGGTGAGGACGGCTGTCGGCGTCGCCTCGCGGGGCGCCGTAGGCGGACACCCCCAGCCAGGTGGGGAGCGGTTCCCCTTGGCGAAGGAGTCGGCGAGTGAGCTGGTAGGCGATCAGTGCGCCCATGCTGTGGCCGAAGAACCCGAAGGGCCTATCGAGCAGTAGTGCGATAGCCGTGTGGAAGTAGTCGACCAGCCGGTCGCAGTCGTCGATCAGTGGCAGGGCCTGCAGGTGGCCTCGGCCGGGGGCCTCCAGGAGGCACAGTTCCCAGTCCTCGGGGAGGTGCTCTGTCCAGCCGCGGAAGAGCAGGTGTGAGCCGCCGGCGTGGTGGAGCAGGAACAGACGCGCCGCTGGGTCGCTCAGCGGCCTGGGCCGGATGAGCGGGGAAGCCGGCGTCTCGTTGGTGAGCTTCGAGGTGAGGAAGGCGTGCAGCTCCGTGAGCGTGGTGGCGCCGCTGGCGGCCACGGTGTTCTCCGGGACGCCGTACGCATTCTCCACGCGGGTTGAGATCTCGAGCATCAGCAGCGAGTCGATGTCGAGCTCGTGGGAGAAGTGCGCCTCGTCGGTGACCTCCTCGGGCTCGGTCTCCAGTACGCCGGCTATCAGGGCGCGGAGATCCTCGATGTTCACGGTCGCCGTGGTCATGGGTGTTTTCCTCGTTCCTGGGTGGATGGGCGAGTGGCCGGCGACGGGGTCAGCAGCAGGGCGGCCGTTGCGTCGTGGCGAGGGCCTCCGGCCGTGGCGAGGACGTTCCCGCTGGCGCCGCCCTCCAGATGGGCAGCGGCGGCAGCGCACTGCAGGACGCCGAGCGCCCCGGACAGCGGGCCCAGCTGGGATTCCAGGTCGATCCGGCGAGTGGCTGCGAGCAGATGGCCCGCCCCGGCGCCCGCCTCGTCCACGAGCCACAGTCCGACGGATTCCTCCTCCGCCACACCGGCGGAGGCCAGCGCCGCGGCGAGGTTCCGGGCCCGTGCGTACCCGGTGATCGTGGCGCGGGGCCGTGCGCCACGGGACGCGGCTGCGTCCGCGGGTTCGAGTACGACCGCGACCGCCGCGTCGGTGGACTGCTCGCCGAGGACCTTCGTCACCACGTCGTTGGCTGGTTCGACGCCGACGACGACGGCTGCTTCGGCGCGCCCGGCCAGGATGAGGTTGCGGGCCCAGGCAAGGGCGTCCAGACCGCTGGTGACGCCGTTGCAGACGGTGAGGTTGGGGCCGCGCAGCCGGTAGCGGATGGCCACCCAGCCGGCGATGACATTGCTTGAGGTCTGGGGCAGGCCCAGGGGGCTGAGGCCCATGACGCCTGCTGTGGCGATGGTGTCGGTGGCGTCGCAGACGCTGTCCGCGTTGCCCAGGTTGGTGCTGACCACGACGGCGGTCGAGTCAGCGGCGCCCATGAACGTGGCGTCGGCGTCGGTCAGACCCGCGTCGTGGAGGCCGAACTCGGCGGCGCGCAGGGCGAGCCGGGACGCGCGGTCCTTGTGGCGCAGCTCGCGTCCGCTGAGTCCGGTGGCCGGGTCGAAGCCGCCCTCGCCGGGCAGGGGTCCGAGGAGGTCGCCATACTTCGCGACACCTGGGAGCGCCAGTCCGATGCCCGTGACGACGACCTCCCGGGCGCTCGGGTTACTCATCCGTGCGGTGCTCGTCGCGTTCATCGGGCTGCCTCCACGATCGCGACGGCGTTGATGCCCCCGAAGCCGAACGCGTTGATCTGAGCGATGGTCAGGTCGCTGGCGGCGGGGGCGCCCTGCACCAGGCCCAGTCCTGCGGCCTCGGGGATCGGGTCGGTGAGTCCCAGGACGGGGGGTACGGTCCCTGCCTTCATGGCGAGCACCGCCATCAGGAGGCTGAGGAGTCCCGAGCCGCCCAGGGTGTGGCCGGTCATCGCCTTGATGGCGGTCATCCGCGGACCGGGTCCGGCGTCCTGGAAGATGTGGCGCAGGACGCTCGACTCTGTCTGGTCGTTGCGGGGGGTGCCGCTGCCGTGCAGCATCACCAGGTCGATGTCGCGGGCCCGTACCCCTGCTCTGTTGTAGGCGTCCTGGACCGCGCGGGTGATGCCGTCGGGGTCGGGCGCGGTGGCGTGGTGGGCGTCGCAGTTCATGGACACACCGCGCACCCGGGCGTGCACGGGTCCGTTCCCGGTGCCGGCGCGCTGGACGACGATGGCTGCCGCGCCCTCTCCCATCAGCATGCCCTTGTGGGTGGTGTCGAAGGGGCGCAGCGCGTCGGGGATGTCGTTCTGTACCCGGTCGAGCGTGCCGAAGCCGCTTTCGGTTGCGGCGTCGGTGCCGGCGACGACGACGGTGTGGGCCATGCCGAGGTCGATCAAGTCGGTGGCCAGGCCGAGCGCGTACAGCGTGGCTGAGCAGGCGTTGGCGAAGGTGTACGTGGTGGACGCCCCGAAGGCCGCCTTCAGGGCGGTGCCGAAGTACAGGTCTTCGAGGGCGACTTCCGCGTCGTCGCGCCACCACAGTTCGAGGCTGCGCTGCTCGCGCATGGTGGTCCCGACGAGTACGGGTGTCTGTGACAGGTCCTCGCTCAGGCCCGCGTCGGCGAGGGCCTGGCGGACGACGGTGGTGAGCCAGCGGGTGGCGCGCTGCGGGATGTCGCCGCCGCCCTTGGGCCGGTCGTCGATCTCGTAGGCGTAGGCGGCCCTGTACTTGTCGGGGTCGAACGCCTGCAGGGGCTTGCGGCTCTCCTGGCCCGCGCACAGTGCGGCGAATATCTCCCGGGGGCTGGCGCCGATGTTGGCGACGGCGGCCATGCCCGTGATGTCCCAGGTCACGGTCGGGTGGCCGCCTTCCTCAGCTCGAAGGCGGCCAGCTTGCCGGTCGACGTGGTCGGGAGCTCGGCGAGGAACTCCAGACGGGCGGGCCGCTTGTAGGCGGCGAGGCCGCCACGGATCGCGGCGGTCACCGCGCGCCGCACCACGGCCTGGTTGGATCCCGGCCGGGCCACCAGGTACGCCACGGCCTGCTCCAGGCCGTCGGCGTCGCGGCCGCCGACCACCACGCAGTCCTGGACCCCTTCCACGCCGCGGATGACGCTCTCGATCTCACTGGGCACGACCTTGTAGCCGCCCAGGTTGAGCAGGTCATCGGCGCGGCAGAGATGGGTGAACGTGCCGTCCGGCGCGCGGCGCACCACGTCGCCGGTGTAGGCGCCGCCGTCGGCGAAGGTGACCGCTGCGGCTTCCGGCCGGCCGATGTAGCCGAGGGCGACGGTTGGGCCGGCGATGTGCAGCCGGCCCTCTTCTCCGTCGGCGACGGGCGTGCCGTCCATAGTGCGGACGGTCGCGGTGATCCCGGGCACCGGGACACCGAAGGTCCCCGGACGGTCTTTCCCCGGCGGCGTGCCGACGACGATGTAGAGGACCTCGGTGGCGCCGAGGCCGTTGAGGAGCTCGGCTTGGAAGGCGGTGCGGATCCGCTCGCTGAGCGGACCGGGCAGGTTCTCGCCCGCCGCCACGCACAGCCGCACGGAGTCGGGGGCGAGCGCCAGCCCAGCGTTCAGCAGCGCTGCGTACAGCCGTGGGACGGAGAACAGCACGGTGGGCCGGTGGTGCTGCATCGCGGCGGCGAGGGAATGGACGTCGACCGTGCCGCGGATGAGCGCGACGCGGGAGCCGGCCGCCAGGGGGCACAGGACGGAGCTGCCGAATCCGTAGCCGAAGGACATCCGGGCGCTGGACAGCACGGTGTCCTCGGGAGTCAGCGCCAGGACCGTGCCGATGCCGTCGGCCATGGCCGCGATCGCACCCGCCGAGTGCCGCACCCCCTTGGGCATGCCGGTGCTTCCGGAGGTGTACTGCACGAGCGCCTCACGCCCCGCACTCCACGCGGCCGCGGGACCGGCCTCCTCCGGGCGCCGTGCGGGGTCGGCCTCGGCCGTCGCCAGGCCGGCGCGGACGTCCGCGCCGGCGAACCGGGGTGTCGTCGCGAACAGCTCCTCCAGGGCGCGCTGCCGCGCGGGAGCTGCTGCGTCCAGATGCGCCACCGCGGCGGCGCAGTCTGCGGCGACGTAGCGGACTTCGTCGTCCGTGAGCACCGGGCTGATCACCACGGGGACACAGCCGTGCCACCACAGGCCCAGGACGGCGACCACGGTCGCCACGGAATCGTCGGCGACCAGGAGGCCGCGGGCGCCATCAGGCACGCCCGCTGCCCGCAGGGCACCCGCGTACCCGCGTGCTGCCTCCAGGAGGCCCGCGTAGGTGATCTCCCCGGCCTCGGGGTCGAGGTAGCTGGCCCTTTCGCCCCGGCCGGCTAAGACATGACGGGCCACCAGGAGGTCGATCAGGTCGACACCCTGGGGGCTTGTCGCCCGCCCGCCGAGCACGGCCACCGCGGCGTCCAGGCTGGTGAGGGCTGCCGCCTCCTGGGCGGACAGGGCTCCAAACTCGCGCTCGATCGCGACCACGATCTCGGCCTTCTCCAAGGAGCTCATGCCGAGTTCCTCGTAGAACAGGGCACCGGACTCGATGGCTGCCTCTTCCACCTCAAGGACAGACGCCACGATCTCTCGCAGCCTGTCGGGCACTATGTCCATGGGTTCCACCGGCGAGAGTCCTTTCCGAATCTTCGAAGCCGAGAAGCGGGATCTGGGTGGACAGAGAGGATGGGAGGCCTGCACCCGCGGCTGCTCCGTTCGCCGAACCCCCGATTCGATCCGGCCGGGGAAGCGGGAACGGGGTGCGATCCTGCAGCCCTCAACGGGTGTGCTCAGGAACCCAGGCCCACCTCACAGGGGAACAGGACAGAAACGCCCTGGGGCTCCTCCGTGAAGATGACCCTCTTGGAAAGCGCGGACATGAAGCCGAGCTCGAAGATGGTGCCTTTCCCGACGCGACCGCCGGGGTTGCATACGACAACAGCGTCGGCCTGCCGGAACGCGTCCATGTGCACGTACTTGTGCCGCCACGTGTCGCGTTCGTTCTTCAGCAGGTCCTGGTAGTCGAAGAGGATGAAGTCGGTGCCCTCGGTTTCCGGCTTGATCCTGGTGCTGCGAGGGCTGAGCACCACGGTGCCGCTCTCGCGCAGTCGGGCGATGGTGTCCTCGATGTACCCCAGGGAATTCTGGAAGCTGCCGCAGACAACTGCCGTCCGAAACTCCCGCCGGGTCAGACCTTCCATCATGTCGTTCGAACCGCACGCGGCCATGCCCGTGTCCAGGTAGAACCGCTCCAGCTCGGCCCCTACGATGTTGAAGTAGAGGCCGGTGTCGACGTAGACGCTGTTGACCAGCGCGGCCGCCTCGGGCTGCGGGAGCTGCTGGAAGACCCCCGTGGCGTGCACTCGCGTGCTCTTGTTGTCAACTACCTCGTTGAACTCCTTGAGCCCCGCGCAGAACTCGCCGACGCTGTCCGCCAGCGCCTCGCCGGCGAGGCCGGCTCCGAACGGGAGCCGCTCCCTTTTGAGTAGGCCCAGCTCGCCGCCCTGGAAGCGGTACACGCTGACGTGTTCCGAGTCGAAGTGGACCATGACCCTGCCTTCTGTCACCACTGTGCTGTTCTCCTTCTGCACGATCCGGCACGTTGGGAGCCCTCGGCCTTGGGGGTATCACCGCGAGGTGCGCTGCGAAGGGCGTCACGGCTAATCACCTTCTCCACGCAGAGCGCTGAGGTATTTTTCGGCGAATTCCTCCTTTCTCGCCCCGTTGTATTGCGTGATGAAGCGCGGATGCTCCAAGGGCACGATCTTTTGGAAAAAGCGCTGGCCCTCGTTCACCTTCGAGAGGAACGAGAAGTTCTCGCCGCTGCCGATGCAGTAGCACACCGAGGCGTCGATTCCGAATGCCAGCTGGCGCTCCAGGGCTATCACGAGGAAAGAGTGCAGGAGTTCCAGCAGCTTCTTGTTTTCATAGTAGTTGCAATTTACCTCTCTTCCCTGAGGGTTTGTTCTCACCAGGCCGAGAGGGCAGACAAAGCTCATGACGAAGTCGGCATAGAATCTTGTCCGGCCCCCGTAGCGCCTGATGACGTCGTGCAGGAATCCGGCGGAGGGCCGGCTCACCGCATAGCCGTCGACATCGACTCCCGTTTCGCTTTCGAGGAGCTTGGCATCCTCGAACGGGACCCCGGTCACAGCCGTGCCGCGTCGGGCGGGCGAGCTCCCCAGCACCAGACGGCGCGGCCTGTCGTCGTCGTAGTACTTGTGGTAGAACGCAGTCGTCACCTCGTGGACGCGCTCCTTCTGGGGGCCGCTGAACGGGTTGATGACCGCGAATCCGGGCGGTAGTTCAAGTGTCGTCTGCGCGAGTTCCTCGTTGAACTGCAGGATCCGATCGGCAACGCTCGTTCGCCCGTTCATTGCAGAGTCCTTCCTTCACGCTGGTCACTCCAGACCGACCGGTCGCCAGCCTTCCCGCGGAACTGGTGGGACGTCGCGACCGTGGCCCGGCCGGAGGGCGGTCGCAATGTTAGGCAGCGACCGCCGATAGGTAAATCTCGGTACTTGTTGGGAACATTCGGACATCTTTGAATCCGGCGCCGCCGAGCTCCGCACCAATCAGATTGGCGGTGTCCATCCCCCGATAGAGGTCGACGAATTCAGTGCCAGGGATGATCAGTCCCGGCACGACGCAGCCCTGCTGAGCATACAGAAATCCGTTGGCCACGGAGACGATAATCGCGGCACCGGGCCTCAGTACTCTGTGCGCCTCTGAAGCTGCTGCGGACGTGTCGAAGAATGACGAGTTGTACGTCCTCAATGAGACATACAGATCAAAACTGTTCTCCGGTAGAGCGGACAGGTCTTCGGCGCTGGAGACGACAGTTCTCGATGAGGGAATGCGTCCGCTTATGCTTGCAAGCCCGCTTTCGGCGATGTCGGCAAAGGTGATCTGCGGGCAGTCTGAAAACAAGGCTGCTGCTTCGTGGCCGGAGCCCACGCCGACGTTGAGGATGTTGACGGCGGACAGAGACCGTGTGGACGACTCCCTGTAGACCGACATGAAGTCGTCGGCCCACCTCACGTTGGCGGCACGAGCGTCGTACGCGTAGTCATAGGTGCCATACTTCGCGTCGAACGCTTCGGCCAGTGCGTCGCCTACGGCGCGATCAGCCTCTTGGTACCCGATCCCGTACCTCGTGCAGATGAGAGAGGCGAGCGCAACCCTCCCCCTGTTCGCGTTGACATCACTCCTGGACAGCGCGAACCCCATCGACCTCAGCCCAGTGGACACGGCTTCGCTGATGCGATGCGTGGAGTAGTGGGGGTTGCACTCGATGCTTTGCTCGCTCGCCGCGTAGAGGTCTCGGTTCTGCTCCAGGATTTCGCGCTGCAAATCGTCGGGGAAGCGATGTACATGGCCTCGTGCGGTGACGGGATCGTCGTCGAGGTAACTCGTCAGCGCGGGATCTGGCAGACCGACATAGACCCTGTCGATGCGCACGTCCTTCAAGAGCTCGGCGAGCTCAAATGAGCAGTCCGCTGACAGGGTGTTGATCGTCAGATATGCGCTGTGTGCGCTGGGTGTTCCGAGTTCTTGAATCTTGCTCCGCAGGGTGCGATACCAGGATGCGCCGCGCGCTTCGCCCTCGAAGGCGGAGCAAATCAACTCGTTGTGTCCGGAAACGAGCGCAACGCCGACTCGCCGATCTGGGTATGGCGCCCTTTGTGCGACGCGAATGGCGTAGTTCATCCAGTAGGTACTGTTCGGACTCATATGGGCCTCTGTTGTCCCCCGGCGGCACTGTTCCACCCGTCGTGCGGTCTCCTGCGCAGGCGGGATTGGCCTGGCAGGGTCGTGCCGGGGCCGGGGTGCCGTTGGTCAGTGGCTGGTCTCGGACAGATGCGGCGCCGCGCCATGTGTGAAGACGGTCTCGAGGCGGTCGCGCAGGCCTGTGTTGCGTACGAGGTTCAGTGCCTGGGGGAAGTCCTGGGTGACCGCGGCGAGATGGGCCTGGTGCTGGTGCAGGTGATCGGCCAGCACGGTGTGGGCGGTCCCGGTGGCCGTGGGCAGGGCGCGGGCGGCGTAGATCATGGTCAGGGGGAAGGCGAAGCAGGCGTGGAGGAAGCCGAAGGCGGGCCGGTGGGTGCCTCGCCAGGGTGAGAAGAAGGACTGGTCGCTGGGGATCGTCAGGTCGAGCGCGGCGAGGGCGTCGTTGAGCCAGTTGTGCGCGGCCTCGTGGACCAGTTCGCGTCCCAGGACGGCGGGGTCGCCGAGGTGGTCGGTGAAGAGCGTGGCGGGCAGGTTCGTGATGCTGAAGTTGCGCATGAGCTGCTCGGGGCGCCGCTGCCCGGTCAGGCAGACTACTGCGGCGTGGGCGGCGACCAGCGGTCCCAGCCCGGTCTCGTCGACGTGGGCGAAGGCCCTGGCGACCAGAACGCCCAGGGCTTCGGGGGCGGGGCGGGAGCGGGGCCCGAGAACGTAGTACGGCGTCTCCGAGCGCGGCGAGCGGACCATGTCGTCAGCCGGCGGAGCGATGACGATGCGTGGCCCGACGACGGTGGACCTGGTCAGGTGGGTGCAGCCGTGGGAGAAGCCGGAGCGGTGCCAGGCAAGTGCGTCGGCGTCGCGGCGTTGCGCCGCGTCGTGACCGCCTTCCAGGAAGTGGTGCGCGACGGCGTAGTCCACCGCGATCGGGTGCCCCGACGGCGGTGGGTCGTACGGCCTGTTGGGGTCGAGGGCATGGCGGATGGTGGCGGTCCGGCGGGTTTGGTGGTCGGTGATGGCGCTCAGGTCGAGTGCGGTGGTGACGTCGGGCACGGTGTGCATGCTGTGGCCTCTATCTCTTGGGGCCCGGTGCCGGGTGATGGGGCGTCCCGGCACCGGGCTGATCACCGAGGTGCGGGTGGCGTGGGTCAGTGAGCGGTGCTGGCCGCCTCGTCCTTGGCTGCCGGGTCGTTCCAGGCGTCGGAGGAGACGCTCGAGGTGTGGGCGCTCGCGCGGAGGCTGGCGTCGTCGTCCCGCAGCTTCGCCACGGTGGTGAGGAATTCGGTGAACGGGTCGCTGGTGCTCATGGTTCGCTCTCCTGTTCCTGTGGTTGGGTGCGTTCGTCGGTCGGGTCGGGGGATTTCGGGCGGTCCGCGGGTATGGGGTCGCATGCGGTGTCCCTACGTGCGGTCGCTGATGAGCCAGCTGATGAACTTGCGTTCCCGGCCGGTCCGGACGGGTTCGGTGCCGTGGGCGATCTGGGATCCGTAGAACAGGGCGGTCCCGGGGCACGGGGCGACGTCCCAGCGGGTGCGGGGCATGTCGCAGAACCAGGGGGCGGAGCCGTCGGCGCCGTCGCAGGCGAAGGCCATGGGCTGGTGGTAGCCCGCGGCCGCCTCCGTATCGCTCCACAGGGAGGGTGCGGCGGTGGTCTCGACGAAGAACTGTCCGCCGTCGTCGGCGTGCTGGAGGACGACGCTGATGCCGGCGATCTGCCGCGGCCAGGCGGCGGGGTCAGGGGCGATGCCGTCGAGGTGGGGGGTGATGTGCTGGCCGGGGCCGTATTCGACGTACATCCAGGGCCGGCAGGCCGTCACCGACGGCAGTGCCCGTGTGAGGGCGGGCAGGGCCCTGTCGAAGGCGTCGCGCAGCGTTTTCGCCGCGGCCTCGGGCACGTCGTGGATCTCCAGGCGGCCGGCGGGTTCGTAGACGGCCATGGCCTGGGCGCTGGTGTGGCCGGGGATGGTGTGCAGGGTGCTGGTGCGGTCGGTGTCGAAACGGCGGCGGTCGTCGGAGCTCACGAGCGGGTCCATCACGGCGATGAGGTCCTGGAGTTCACCGGGGGTGAGGAAGGCTTCGATGCTGCCGGTGCTCAGGGTTTCGGCGATGTGGATCACGGTGTCTCCCTTCGGCGGGGCGGGCGCTCGGCGCATCCGCAGGGCCCGGTGGGGTTGGTGTGGCGGGCGACGTGGGTGAGGGTGCGGGCGGCCTGGGCCAGGCCGTTGAAGTAGTCGGCCCAGGTTGCGCCGGGGGCGGGGGTGAGGCTGAGTTCGAGGGCGGGGTGGCGGGTGCCGGTGGTGGTGCTGGTCAGGTCGGTGCGGGCGAGGCGGGCGGTGACGGCGGGGGGCAGGTAGCCGTCGGCGTCGGTGAGGGTGCGGCACAGCCGGGCGGCGAGGCGCGCGTATTCGTCGCGGGTGCGAGGCAGCAGGCCCACGCGGTAGACGGCGGAGGCCAGGCCGGTGCCGGTGTGGGGGTGGCCTTGGCAGCTGTCGTAGGTGACCGCGCCCCAGCTGGTGATCACGTTCAGCAGCGGCCAGACGCCCGGTTCGATGCCCTCGCGCCACTGGGGGTGCCGCGGGTCGAGGTCGTCGGCCTCGTGGACGCCCGGCAGGCCGGTGGAGTTGATGTTGCCGTGGGTGCTGGTGCGCAGCCGGGCCGGTTCGCGCGGGGCGTCGGGGTCGTCCCAGCGGGCAAGGAACGCGGGAACGTCGCGCATCTCGTTGGGGATGCGGGGGCGCCAGCGGGCGCGCAGGCATCGGGCGCCGTCCGGGTCGTCGGGGGCGGCGAGGAGGGCGGCGATGCCGTCGATGATGCGTGCGCGGTGGCGGCAGTAGGCATCGTCGCCTCCGGTGCTTTGCCGCATCCGCCACCGGGTCGCCGTGCAGCCCCCGCCGCACGTGGTGTGGTACGGGCAGGTGCGGCAGGTGTCCATCAGCGCTCGCCCTGATGTCAGCAGGGGGTTGCGGTGCTGGGCACCGACGATGTCCTTCTCGGTCGTGGCGGTGGCCAGGGGGAGGAGGTGGGCCTGGGGCCAGTCGAGCTCGTCGCAGGATCCGAGGCGTCCGCCGGGGTAGGTGGTGAAGACGTGGGAGCACTTGCGGTTCGTGAAGTGGCAGTGGGTGGTGTCCAGCCCCCGCAGGCGGCGGATCGCGGCGACGACCGGGTCGAGTTTGATGCGGCGGAAGTGGCCGGTGCTGATCCAGTGGGCGGCGGCGTCGAGGACGAACTGCGCGTACTGGTCCGGGGTGATGGCCCAGGCCGGAGTGCCGGTGGTGAGGGCCTGCTGCTGCAGGCGGCGGCTTGGGCTCGGCCGGGTGCCGACGGGCGCGGTCGGCTCGGTGACCGAGGTGTCGAAGGCGGGCACGAGGTTGATGGCGCGCACCGCGGTGAAGGCAGCAAGGTGGTCGAGGACTGCGGGGGCCCGGCCGAGGACAGCGGAGGTGACGACGGTGATGACGCCACAGGTGCGGCCGCGCTTGCCCAGCAGGTTCAAGGCGGCGGCGACGCGCGGGTAGAGGGGCGTGCCGTCGTAGCCGACGCGCCAGGAGTTGCCGTCCTCGTCGCCGTCGAGGGATATGCCGATGTGCAGGCGCGGATAGTGGGCGTCGAACAGGTCGAGCCACGTGTCGTCCAGGCGGACGGCGTTGGTCTGGAGGTGGACGCGGCGGACGGTGGGCTGGGCGGCGAGCTCATCGAGCAGGGCGGCCATGGCGGGCTTGCCGATGGTCAGCGGTTCGCCGCCGTGCAGCTCGACCGTCAGGGGACGGCTTCCGAAGAGGCGTCCCAGGTGGGTGATCTGCTCCGGCGTGATCGCGGCACCGCCGGGGGCTTCCTTGCGCTTCTCGAAGCAGTACAGGCAGTCGACGTCGCAGGTCTCACCGCGGAGCTTGCAGATCACGGATACCGCCGTGTGCTCGTCGGTGTCCTCCAGCGGCAGCCACACGCTGCCGTCGGCGACGTCGTCGTCGGGGCCGGGTACAGGGCGAGCTGTCGGCACAATTGCCTCCCTCGCGCAGAGCAGGGTCAGGGGGTCAGGGGCGGGTGTGCTGGGCGACGGCCGTCCGCCAGGCGGGCACCTGCGCGTCGGGCACACAGGTGTGCTGGTCGCCGTTGCGCAGGAACCAGCCGTCGGCGTAGTGCTGCGGGAGCCAGCCGAAGCCGGTCAGCTGCGGATCGACCGGCTCGGCGGGGGCGGTGACGGGCCAGCACGTCAGCAGCGCGTCGGCGAGGCGGACCTGGGCGTGGGCGAAGCACCGGGACGCGCGCTCCGGGTTCGTCCAGTCCACGGCGGGCGGCGCGGTGGCGGCGCCGCCCGCGGGGTGGAGGCTGGGCAGCCACTTCTCGCTGAGCAGCGGGGCCCCAGCGGCGACCGTCTCGGCCTGGGCGAGGGTGATGGCGAGCCGGGCCCAGACCAGATCCGCGTGCGGGCGCAGCCCGGCTTCGACGAGACCGACGAGGTCTTCGGCGAGGCTGGATGCGACCTCGGCGCGGTCGGCCAGCGCCCACCGGCGGTAGCCGTCACGGCCGGCGCTGTCCAGCACCGGTACGAACACCCCGTCGCGCACGGTCCGCGCGGTGCGCAGCAGCGTGAGATCAGCGAGCCGGGCCCGGACGGTGCGGAATTCCTCGAGCGCGCTGCGTGTGACCGAGAACTGGCGAAGGTGAGTGTGCCACTGGTCGGTTTCGCACTGGGCGACGGCGCGGACGTCCACGCGGACGCTGTCGACGATGCGGGAGGCCATCGTGGGGGCGAGGTCGGGGGTGATCAGGAGCAGGTCGATGTCGCTGCGGGCGTGGGCGTGGTGCTCGGCGAGCGCGCTGACCAGCCAGACCTGCGCGGTGGGGTGTTCGGTGAGCAGACAGACGGCCGAGAGGCGGGCGATGGCCAGCCGCTGGGTGGCCCATGGCGTGGCGTTCACGGGTCGGTGTCCTTTGCTGGGGTGAGCAGGTCACGGACGGTGTCGGCGACCCAGGAGTCGAGGACGGTGCGGACGTCGGTGCGCTGTGCGCCGATGTGGGGAGTGAGGAGCAGGTTCATGGGTCTGCCGCCGGTGGGCAGGGGCGGGTCGTGGGCGTCGATGGGGTCGATGGCGAGCCCGGCGAGCTCATCGGCGGCCAGGGCCCGCAGGCAGGCCGGCACGTCGAGCGTGTCCATGCGGCCCACGCAGATCAGGTGGGGCCGCCGGGGCCGGACCGCGTCCAGGAAGGCGGGGCCGAACATGCCATGGGTCTGGCCGTTCAGCGGCAGGGCAACGAGGTGGACGTCGGCCCAACCGGTGAGTTCCCCGGGCGGCAGCTGCCGGTAGTGCGCGGGAAGGCTCGCCCGGGCCGCGTAGGTGATGTCGGCGACGTACGGGGCAAGTGCGCCCGCGCAGGCGTGTCCGATGGGGCCGCCGCCCCAGATCGCCAGCCGCAACGTGCTGGGCGGGGGCGCGAGACAGGCGGTTTTGGTGTGCTCGCCGTGGGCGAGGGCGGCGTGGCCGTAGGGGATGCGGCGGGCGAGCGCGAGGAAGGCGGCCAGGGCCCACTCGGCGACGGCCCCCGCGGACGAGTGGGGGTTGCGGTGGACGCTGACGCCTTGCTCCTGGAGGGCTGTGGTGTCGATGCCGTCGAGGCCGGAGCCGGCCCGGATGACGTGGCGCAGCGCGGGCCAGCGGGCGAGCCGTGCCGCGTCGAGCCTCTGGCCGGAGCGGAGCACCAGCACGTCCGCGGTGCCGGCCAGGTGTGGGTCCGTGGCGTCGAGCGTGGGACTCTCGTGTACCTCGGCCCCGGGCAGCCGCCCGGCTATCAGGGGGATGTCGGCGGCGCCGCGGATGACCACGATGGTGGACATGCGCCTCACCGCCCGGCCGGGCGGTAGTAGCGGCCGAAAGCGAGATCCCCCGTGCCGAAGAGGACCGTCATCGGTGAGGGGGCGCCAAAGTGGTCGTCGCAGGCAGCTTTCACGCCGGGAAGTCCGTTCCACGCCTTTGGGTTGGCTTCGACGTCGGCGTAGTCGTCCACGATGAGGGCCCCGCCCGGTGCCAGGCGCGGCACGGTCGCCGCCAGGCTCAGGCGGATCGAGTCGTAGTAGTCGCCGTCGAGGTAGGCGAAGGCGATCCGGTCGGGGAGCCGGCTGGGCAGGGTGTCGGCGAACCAGCCGCAGTGCACCGCCGGCCGGGCGAGCCCCCACTGGTCGTGCAGGGCGAGGACCTCCTCCTCTGTGGCGCGCAGGAATCCGGTCGGGAACAACTGTGGGTCGTGGGGCCCGCGTTCGGGCAGGCCCTCGAAGGAGTCGTAGACGTGTACCGGCCGGTACTGCTGGCCGGTGGTGTCGAGCACCGTACGCATCCACAGCGCCATGGCGCCCTGGTAGCAGCCGAGTTCGACGACCGCGCCGGGGACCTGGTCGGCGGCGAGGCGTTCGAGCTCGGCGGCGATGGCGGGCAGCCGGTCGGCGTCCAGGGTGTCGCCATGGTGCTCCAGCAGCCAGCCGTGGATCCGGCGTACCGATGGGAGGGCGAGCAGGGACATGCTCACCACCGGTCCACGAGCACGTCGCGGTCGGCGGGCTCGGCCAGCGCGGTGAGCAGCTGCCCGGCCACGCGCGGCAGGAGCTTCTTGCCGGGCAGGTCGTCCAGGGGTACCCATGCGAAGCCGACCTGGTCCGGGTCGGGAGGGTCGGACTTGCGCGGGGCGACGTTCTCGTCGAGGAGCTCGGCCAGGAAGTTGTGCTGGGTCTTGTGGGTGTGGCCGAACTCGTGCGCGTACAGGGCGGGCGCGTACTCGACGACGAACAGCAGCCGCTCGGCACGCACGCGCAGCCCGGTCTCGTCCCAGACCTTGCGGGCGACTGCATCGCGCAGGGGCTCGTTCGTGCGGGCTTTGCCGCCGGGCAGGTTGTAGTGGAAGCCGGAGTGGTCGTCGTAGGAAAGCAGCAGGATGCGGCCGTCGTGGACAATCGCGGCCTTGACCGAGACGCTGATGCGGGGCAGATCGGACATGCGCGGTGCTTCCTTCCCTCGTCGGACCGCCACCCGCGCTCTGGGCGGCGGTGATGGTGTGGGGCGGAGCGGGGGGGCGCAGGGTGGGGCTAGAGGCAGGAGCGGGCGGCCGGGTCGGCGACCTGGAGCAGCTCGCCGACCGCGGCCAGCTCCACGCCGTCGAAGGTGCCGGTGGCGCGGAAGGTCTGGGCAGCGGTACGCATCGCGGCAAGCGCCGCGCGGGAGAGCTGGTTGGCGTAGATGGCCAGGGCGAACCCGGCCTCGGCAAGCCGGTCCGGGCCCAGCTGCGGGAACGCAGTAGGCACGGTCACCAGCGGCACCGGCAGCGTCCACGCGGCGGCGGACCGCAACGCCTGGGTGCCGGTGGTGTCTTTGGAGTGGACGAGGACCGCATCCGCGCCGGCCTGCGCGTAGGTGCGGGCGCGGTCCAGGGCTGCGGACAGGGGCTGGTCGCAGATCAGGGCCTCGGTGCGCGCGATGAGCAGCGTGCCCTCACCAGCGGCGTCGCGCAGGGCGGCGAGCTGGTCGAGCATCAGGTGGGGGTCGGCGAGCTGCTGGCGGCGGTGCACGGCGAAGCTGTTGCACTTGGGGTAGGCGCTGTCCTCCAGGCACAAGGCGGCGGCCCCGGTCCGGGCGAGGTCCTGGCCGAAGCGCCGGGCGGTGGCCGCCGAGCCGCCGGCGTTGTCAATGTCCACGATCACTGGCAGAGGCGTGGTGCGGCCCAGGGCCAGGACGACGTCGGCAAGGTCCCGGGAGGTCAGGACGTTCTCGTCCGGCAGCCCGAGAGCGCAGGAGACTTCGAGCCCGGACACCCACAGGGCGTCGAAGCCCGCCTCGGCGGCGATCCGCGCGGCCGGGGCGTGGGCGGCGCCGACCGCCCGCACCAGGCTGCGGGCGGAGGCGGCGTGTGCCAGCAGCTTTCCTAACGGCGAGGTGCTGGTGTCCGTTGTGTGGGTGGTCATCGTGAGCCCTCCTGGGGAAGGTCGGCGAGCAGGCCGTGCTCGTCCAGGGCGCGCCAGGCATCCCGCAGAACCGTGGCTCGGTCCTGGGCGGCGTCGATCCGCGCGAGGGGGCCGAGCGCGGGGAAGGCCGCCGGGCTGTCGGTGACCGTCCGGTAGACCTCCCGCACCCGGTTTTGCACCTCCAGCACGTCCCAGTCCGGGCGGGTGGCATCTCCCGGCCGTGAGGCGGCGCGCTCCATGGAGGCCTTGGCGCTGATGTCCAGCACCAGGGTCAGGTCCGGCACCACGCCGATGCTGCGGGCCAGGGTGCTGTAGGTGTCCTTGGGTGGCTGGTCGTGTTTGACGGCGAAGAAGCCGAGCTCCGACAGCAGCCATCGGTCCGCGATGACCGGACGCACCGGCAGCGACGGGATGATCAGCCGCGCGGCGGTGGCCTGCTTGTCCGCGGCCAGCGCTGCCAGGTACCGCTCCCGGTTGGCGGCCGCCGGCCGGTATTTGCCGTCCACCAGGTCCTCCGCGACGGCGGCGTTGAGGTAGTTGGTGGTCAGCACGGCGAGCGGTGTCACGCCGTACAGGCCTTCGAAGAGCCGGAACAGGCCCTTGCGCAAGGTGGTCTTGCCGGTGCCGTCCTGGCCCTCGACCGCGATCATGGGGTAGTGCTTCGCCATGGCTACTCCACCTGCCCGGCGCCGGTGCCCCCGGCGTACTTCGTGTACTGCCCACGCCACGGGAGGGAGGTGCTGACCAGGTCGACCAGGCGCAGCTCGCCCAGGTCTTCCAGCAGGGCCGGGATACTGCTCTCCCACACGATGCCCTCGGTGATCACCCGGCAGTAGGCCAGCCGCACGTCCTCCGTGACCGGTTCCGTGTGGAGCTGATGGCGCAGCACGCGCTCCGCGGTGCCCAGCGCCACGGCCCGTGTGGCCCGTTGCAGGGTCGCGACGCTGATCGCGCTGGTGACGGGGTCAAGGGTGAGGTGGTGCACGCCGCGGTGATGGAGGGCCGCGAAGAAGCCGGTCCACCAGGCCGCGGCCGCGGTGACCGCTCGCACCGCATCGCGCACACCGGCGTCGGTGAGCTGGCCGATGATCAGCGCGGCGGTGTCCTCGGCGGCGGGGGCCAGCAGCGTGGACGCGTACTCACTCGTGCCGTACCGCCTGGGCAGGTCGGTCCACGCGGTCAGCCCGGCGGCCTCGACCAGGGCCCGGGACCGCGAGCCGTCGAACTGCGCGGGGCGGGCTCCCAGCGCTGCCGGGGCGGCTTCGGTGAACAGCGCCACGGCCGGAGGGTGGTGAACGACCTCGCGCCACTCCTGAAGGTGCAGGGCCAGGCGCTGGACATGGAGACCGGTGGCGAGCTCTTCCCACGCCTCGCGCAACGGCAAGAAACCGACGGGGGGACCGGCAGGCATGCATCCTCCTTCAAAAGGTGACCGCAAAACAGGAATCAAGCAGCGTATCGATCACGGGCGGACAGGGTCACCGAACGGCGGGAACGCCAGCCGATCGAAGTCCCGGAGGGCGCCCGGCGGTCCGTGACACCGGCTCCCCCAGAGTCCGTCTCCCGGGCACAGGCGGTAAGACGGGAACGGCCATGTCTCAACTGCCTTGAGCAGTCCGCAAGTTCTTTGCGTGCGCCCTGCCGCAGAAGACTCGGCGCGACTACCGTGGACGCGCCCTGTCCGCGAGGAGGCACCGTGAGCGTCAACACCACGACCGCGCCGCCCGCCAGCGACCTCGGCACGCTCATCCGGGGCCGCCGCAACGCCCGCCGTCCGAAGATGACGCAGGCACAGCTCGCGGCGATCGTGGGTTACTCGACGTCGTGGGTCTGCCGGGTGGAGGCCGGTGAGATCGTCCCGCCCTGGGAGGTCCTCGCACGCATCGCGGCCGCGCTCGACATCCCACCCGATGACCTGATCACCGCCGCTCACCCGCCAGGGCGGGACCCGGCACCAGATCCCCGAAGCCCCGGATCCGGGGGCACTATGGCGGCTACGGTGGCCACGGGGGACCACGAGATCCAGGAGGAGGACGCGGTGCGGCGTAGGGGATTCCTCACCGGGGCGGCCGGACTCGGGGCCGCTGTAGTCACCGGCGCCCCCGCCACCGCGACAGGCCGGCCATCGGCCGACGTCGGCACCTGGCTGGAGACCGGGCTCTTCCACCCGCCCGCCACCGGCCCCGTGCCTCTCGGCCAGCTCGACCGGGCGCTGCGCCGGGCCCGCGCGGACTTCCGTCACGCCCGCTACCACACCCTCGGCGCCGAACTCCCGCTGCTGCTCGCCGCCGCCGACGCGACCCGCGACCACCTCACCGGCCACGCCAGGGAACACGCCAGCGCGCTCGCGGCCTACGCCTACAGCCTCACAGGCGAACTGGCCAGCAAAATGCACTCCGAGACCGTGTGGGTCGCAGCCGACCGCGCGATCGCGGCCGCTCGCGCCTCCGGCCGACCCGCACCGCTCGGAGAGGCCACCCGCATGCTGTCCGTCGCCATGCGCCGCGCCGGCCGCCACCACCAAGCCGCCGACCTCCTCGTGCGCACCAGCCACCAGCTCGCCGACGACCCCACCGAGCAGGCCCGAGCCGCCCGAGCCGCCATCGACCTGACGGCCGGGTACACGATGGCGCACTACGGCGACCGCGGAGGCGCGCTCGACATGGTCGACGAAGCCGAAGCCCTCGGACACCGCATCAACTACCGGCAAGGCATGGGCCAGGTCATCATCCGGGCCACCCGTGAGCAGTGCGAGGGCTTCCGCCTGAGCATCTACAACAGGCTGGGCGCCCCGGACGACGCGGTGCCCGTCATCCGCCGCATCAATCCGAACACCTTCCCGACCGCCGAGCGCCGCGCCCGCTACCACACCGACGCAGCCCGTATCTGGCACCAGCTCGGTGACGGCCCCCGTACCTTCGCCGCCCTCCGCGCCATCGAGCACGAAGCGCCCGAAGAAGCCCGACGCCCGTCGGTGAAGGCCCTCACCACGGATCTGCTGTACTCCTCCACCACCCTGCCAGGCCTTCGGGAGTTCGCGACACGTACGGGAGTCCACGGCTGACCTCAACCCCCTTCGGCGATCGGCTGGTCGGGAACCATGACCGATGCCAGCCGGACGGGCGCGGACTGCGGGTCGTGTCCAGCAAGGAGGATTGCGGCAGGAGGGACGAGAGCCCCGATGAGCAGAGCCACCGTGGCGCGGAAGGGGTGCGTCACGTCGATCTTGCTGCCCCGGTATTCGCGGGCATGTAACCCGCTCACTTTGCCCTCATCCCCGGGTGGTTGCGCTCCGCCTTCTCGTAGGTGGTCGCGGGTCCGGGGAACCGGTCGGCGGAGCTCGCGGGCTCCTCGCGCCGCCGGCAGGCGTAGTGCGGATACCAGTGCGTTTCCGGCAGGTCGCAGGGCATGCGCCTGCCGACGAAGCCGACGAGTTCGTGGTGCGTTTCGGTGACGATCGGCATCAGCTGTCCGAGGTGGGCATGCGGGCCGCGGCTGACCGTGGCCCGCCCGTCGGTCATCAGCGGGCGCCCGAGGGGCTTCGTGACGGTCGCCCGGATCGTCTTCACGTCCAGCGGGGCGAGCGCGTTGGACAGACCGAGGGACGACTCGTCCGTGTCGCGGTCCCACGCGGGCAGGTCGCCGTGCGTCCGTGTGGACCGGACGAGCGGGGGCTTCTCCCTCAGCTGCTGCTCAAGGGCCAGCCGCGACGGATGCAGCTTCTCGTGGTCGACCAGGGAGAGCGGGGCAATGGCGGTTCCGGGGAAAGCGGGCATGTGCCAGCTCCGTCACAGGAGGGGTTGGGGTTGACGGCGGGCTGCCGCTGCTCAACGTCGGGGGACGACAGCCCGCCGTGCACTGATCACCGGATGAGCACACAAAGGTGATGCGCATCACCGTGGCTCATGCAGGATGCCGCTCGGTCTTATAGGTGCGCAAGTGCGTCACCTCAATTGGCATGTGCCGAACCGCAGTCCTATCGACCTGCGACACCGGGTGGGGGCACAATGCAACCTGTAAGGCCCAACACGTCACCTTTTCAGAGAAGTTCGTCACCCCGAGAGGGAGAGCGCGAGGCCCATGCCGAACCAACGAGCCCGGCCCACACTCCGCAGGAGACGCCTCGGAGACCTGCTGCGCGAGACCCGGGAAAGCGCCCGACTGTCATCCGATGAAGCCGCACGCCTCATGGGCTGGGACCCGACCAGGCTATCGAAGATCGAAAACGCCAGGGCCCGCATCTCCGCCACGGAGATCTCCGAACTGATGAAGGCCTACGGGGTCGAGGACGAGTCGCTGATAGGGGCACTCGCCGGCCTGGCCAAGGACGCCGGGAAACGCGGCTGGTGGCAGACCTACGGCGATGTCGTGGCCGCCGAGTACAGCGACTACATCAGCCTCGAATCCGACGCCGAAAGCATGAACATCTACGCGCCGAGCCTCATCCCCGGCCTGCTCCAGACCGGCGCCTACGCCCGCGAGGTCATCGCAGCCACCTCGATGATCCGCACACCGGAAGAAGTCACGGCCCTGGCCGAGGTCCGCAAGACCCGGCAGGTTGTCCTCACGCGCACCGAACGTCCCCTGAAGCTGTGGGCCGTGATCGACGAGCGCGCGCTACTCCACCGGTTCGCAGGCCACCCGTCCCTGATGCGCGAACAGCTCCGGCACCTGCTCGACATGGCTGACCTCCCCAACATCACGATTCAGGTCATGGCCATCGGCGCCACCCCGCACCCGGGGATGCTCGGCCTGTTCCACGTCGTGCACTTCCGGCGTCCATGGCCGACCGTCGTCCACCTGGAGAACATCATGGGCAGCACCTTCGTCGAGGGGTCATCCGTCACGAAGGTCTACGAGGACGCCTTTGACCTCGTCGTCGCAGCAGCACTTCCCGTGGACTACTCCCGGGAAAGAATCAAATCGATCATGGAAGGAAACGGTAAGTGACCCATAGCGACAGCACCATCGACCTCTCCACGGCCCGCTGGCGCAAGTCAACACACAGCGACGGCGGCAACGGCTGCGTAGAGGTCGCCGACGGATACGAGGGCATCATGCCCGTCCGCGACAGCAAGAACCCCAACGGCCCGAAGCTGACCTTCAACAACGGAACCTGGTCGTCATTCGTCGGCAGCAGCCTGGCCCGCAAACTCCCCAACTAGCATGACCACATACGAACGCGGATCGCCCCAATGATGGTGGGACGATCCGCGTCCTTGTGCCCAGGCCCCGGCAGTCTAGACATTCGTCCCTCTGCAACGGCAGTACGCCGATACGATCCCGCGCATGCCGATCGTCCGCCGTGCGATACCCGACGATGCCCCCGAGCTCGTCCGCCTACGCCGCATCATGCTGGACGCCACTTCGGACCAGCCCACCCCGGACGGCCCGTGGACAGCCGACTGCGAAAAGACCGTCGCCGCGATGCTGATGACCGACACACGGTTCGCCATGTTCGTCATCGACGCCGCTGAGGGTCGGCTAGCCGCGTGCTCCGCCGCCTCGTATACCCCACGATTCCCCACGCACTATTCGAATGCCCCCTGGCATGGAGAGGTCCACCAGGTCGTCACCGACCCGGCGTACCGGCGCCTGGGGTACGCACGAATCACCACGCAGGCAGCCCGGGACTGGCTCGCCGCCCAGGGCTGCGCGTCTGTCTGGCTCATCGCCACCGCAGATGGGCAGGGTTTGTACGAGGAGCTGGGGTTCCGAACCATCCCGTGGCCCCGCATGGTGTGGCGGCCGTGAACAAGGGATGGACACTTCCTGCGCGGGCATCAGGCGGGTCATCAGTTCGCTGAACGGCCCGCGCTGCCCAATGGCGCGCATGTCGCGATGCGTCGCGGATCCCCGCGGATCACCCCAAGCCGTCGCCCTGCCGCAGGCACCCCCGCTACGTTGAAACAGGACGCCGGAATCACCTGGGAGGCGATCTTGTGACCGAGCCCGGTGCACGCCGCAAGGTGCCCAACGAGGAACTCGCCTACTGGCTCGGGCTCTCCGGCAGGTCCTATCGGCAGCTTTCCCAGGCCATCGGCGTCACGGTGAAGGAACTCGCTGTGTGCGGGACACCGTTGGCCCGCACCTGGATTGGCCACTGGATCCGTGAAGGCGAACGCCCGAATGCCTGTGCACCCACCTCACCGCGCCGCACGCCGCGGCGCCCGGCGTAGAAGGTGATCTTACGAAGCGACGCACCGCCCTGATGCTGCTCACCGGAGCCGCCATCGCCCCCGTCCTTCCGCCCGGCGCGGCCCACGCCTCGACCTTCAAGACGTACGCGGCCAACGCGACTGTCTCCGATCTGGAATCCGAGGACATCGAGAGCCTCGAAGGAGGCATCGCCGAACTGGCCTCCACCTACTCCGCCCGGCCGCCCGCCGAACTGTGGCCGGCGGCCTATCGGCATCGGCGCAGCGCTGACACACTGCTCCACCGCCACCACACCCTCAAGGAAGGCGTGGAACTCGCTCGCCACGCCGCTATGCTCTCGGTGATTTTGGCCTGGGCCGCGCACGACGTCGGCCGCCGCGACCTCGTCAAGGAGCTCTGCGACGACGCATGGGCCCATGCGGAACAGGCCGAGACCCCCGAAATCGGCGCATGGGTGGAAGATGTGCGCTGCACCGATGCCCTGTACAGCGGCAATCCGCTCGATGCCTTGACAGCGGCAACCCGAGGCCTCCAGGTTGCCCCGGCCAACGGCGACGCGGCCGTCCGCCTGACCGCCCAGCTTGCCCGGACCCACGCCCGTCTTGGCAACCGAGACGACTTCGCCGAGGCGGCCGCCAAGGCCCACCACTACCGCGACCACCTACCCCTCTACGACGGGGGCCTCTTCGGCGTCGACGCAGCCCGCATCATCAGCTACGACGCCACATCACACGGCGCCCTTGGGCAGCACGCCCTCGCCCGCAAAGCCGCATCCGAGGCCATCAGCTACTACCAGAAGAGCCCCCAGCAAGCCCCCACACGTCTGGCCATCGCCCGCTTCGACCTGGCTCAAGCCCATGCCGCCCTCGGCGAGCCGGAGGCTGCCCTGTCGGTCGCCCGCCAAGCCCTCGCCACTGACCGCATCGTCAGTTCCATGCGTGGCCGCGCCCGCCAGCTCGACCGCCAACTCCGACGCCGCTACCCCACCCTGCCGGACGCGATCACCTTCAGCCACGAGCTACAAGCTCTCACCTGAGACATACACGCACCAGGCGGACACCGCGAACGGCCGCACAACAAAGGCGTCCATGCCTGCCGCTCGAGCAGCCGCGAGTTCCTCATCAGCGTCATTAACCACCAGGCACCGGGCCGGCGGCACACCAAGTTGCCGCGCCACCTCCATGGACAAATCAGGCCCAGGCTTTTCCCCGTGCGACGTCCTCGCGCGTCACCACCACATCGAAGAGATCGAGCACCTCACCCGTTGCACACGGAGTCCACTGCTCGCGCGGTTGAGCCGAAACCCGGGGCAGGTGCGTAGGCACTCGAGCTCGGTGGGATACACGCCCACGACCACTGAACAGATGCCAACCGGACAGCGCGTGGCCGATCTCCGCCTTTACCCAGCACTCCTCGTCGCCCGGACTGAGAATCAGGGGCGTTGGCACTCGGCACGGGAGGAACCCTTGACCGACCTGCACGAACCCCTGGAACCGCTCGACAGCTACCCCGACGAACTGCCCCCGCCCCGGCAGCGCGGCGACGTCAACCTGGTCGGCCTGCTCAGTGTCGCCGACGACCTTGCCCGAAGCCTGTCGGCACTGAAGATCCGGGTGCAGCCCTACAACCCGAAGGCCGCGATCGTCAGCCCCCAAAAGGCACAGGAGAACCTGGAGAGGGAAGTCGACCGCCTCCTTGAGAAGGCCGTCTACCTCCAGCGCCACGCCCACGCCGCCATGCTCGGGCGGTGCGTCCTGGGCGCGGACTCCAAGGAGGACTGCTCCACGGAGGGCGCCTACCTCCAGCTCAACGTCTGGGACGACCACACCCGGCGGGACATCGTCGAAGACGGCACCACCGGCTGCGTCGCGCACATCGTCGAAGCCGCCCGCCGCACCATGGCCGACCCCGATAGCCGCCGGATCCTCCTCGCCTCCAGCCGCGGCGACGAAGCAGCCACCGTCTGCCGCGCACTCAGGCTCGGGCCGTCCGACACCGAACAGCTCCTGGACCGCGGCCTCACCCTGCGCCCCGAACATCGCACTGCCTGACCCACCGCCATACCCGGACCAGCAGGTCACCCCTGCATTGGAGCGCCACGTTGACCTACGAGCCGCACGACTTGAACCTGACCGATCCGACGAAGGGCTCCCTGGACTTCATCCTCTACACCGAGGCCCGTCTGGGCATCGCCTCGGCATCGCTGAATGCTGAGGTGTCCATCGAGACCCGGACACCTCATGCGGAGGAGTGGCTGAGCAGGCTGGTGCGCTGCGAGCCCAACGCGATGCATTGCACTCTCGTGGAGCAGGAGAAAATCCCGGCCCTCTTCCATCCATGCGTCAAGGAGGACAACAACAGCCCATCGGCCGTCTCCGGCTCGGGCTGCGTGTGCCGGCGGACCCTCTTCGACCCGGAGTTCGGACTGCCCGTCGTGGGCAAGCACTTCAAGCACGTGGGCGAAGGGGGCACGGACCAGTGGACCTACCAGACGTACGCCCCGCTGGATCTGCGCCCTGAGGACACCTTCAGTCGGTTCATCGTCGGCCGCGGCCTGTTCTGGGCCCGGACGGAGAAGGGGCTCCTGTCGATCCTGCCGCAACGAAACGCCCTCGGTTACAACATCGGGTACAGCGGAGGCGGCCCGCACGCCTTGGCCGCCTACCTCACCCAGGTCGCCGACACCGACGGGCAGAACACGGCCGCCGGCACCCTGAACGAGCACGCGCACCCGGCGATCCTTGACTGGACCCAGAGCAGTACGGCAGACCGCGGGGTGAACGAGCTGACGCTGCACGACCTCAAGGCGATGCAGCGGGGCTAACCGCCACTGTGTCCCCGCACACCGCGATCTGCCCAGCGGTCACCTGGAAGCCCACAAGCGGTGTACCCCTTTCCCGCAACCGTCCCAGCCCGCCCTCCAGCGGGCCAGTCACACAAACTGACCCAATCGCCCCGGAGTTGGCCGTGGCAGCCAGCGACAGCCGCTATGGTCCCCTCGTGCATCCACCGAGGGGACATACCGCCGACCGCCCCCACCGCCCAGCACTACGGCAGCTCCTGCTCCTCCTCGACTTGGACAACACCATCGTGGACCGCGGGGCGGGGCTGCTTCGCTGGGCGGAGGAATTCTCTCGGGAGCACAGCCTCGGTGCAGACGCCGTCGAATGGCTCATGACCGCCGACGGCGACGGCCTCAAACCCCGCGACCGCTACTTCGCCGAAGTCCAGCAACGCTTCACGCTGCCAGCCGCCCCGGACGAACTGCATCACGCCTATCAAGCCCGGTATCCCCGGCACATGTACTGCCCTCAGTCCGTCCTCGACCAGCTCGCACGGCTGCGCGACTCCGGCTGGACGATCGGAGTCATCACCAACGGCCTCACCACGACGCAGGAGGCCGTCCTGGAGCACACCGGCTTGATCGCGTACCTCGACGGCTGGAGCATTTCCGAGGCCGAGGGAGTATGCAAACCCGACAAAGCCCACTTTGAACGCGCGGCATCCCGCTGCGGAAGCAGCCTTGACGACGGAGGCTGGATGATCGGGGACTCGATCGACGCAGACGTCTGCGGGGCCAAGGGCGCCGGGCTGAGCACCATCTGGATCAGCCGACAGCGCACGTGGCCCATCGGCCTCCCGCCCCCGGACCATGCCGTCGGAGACATTGCGGAGGCGCTCCAGTTCATGCTCGCGCACACCGCATGGTGATCCCCGGACCGCCACGCCGGACCCGGCCAGCCCGCCCCGCGCGTGCAGCGGTGTTCTCGGCCGGGTCCTGGGGGACGGCGTTCGCCAAGGTGCTGGCCGACGCCGGCAGCGACGTCGTCCTGCATGCCCGCCGGAACGAGATCGCCGATGCGATCAACGCCCGCCGCCGTAACCCCGGCTACTTCCCGGACATTGAGCTGCCACCGAACCTGACGGCGACGACCGACCCGGCCGCCGCGCTGGACGGCGCGGACTACCTCGTTCTCTCGATCCCCGCCCAGTCCTTGCGCGACAACCTCACGGCCTGGTCGCCGTACATCGGCCCACGCATCGTGATCGTCTCCTTGATGAAGGGTATCGAGCAGGGCACCGGGAAGCGCGCGAGCGAGGTCATCGCCGAATCCAGCGGCGTGGCCGCGGACCGCATCGCCGTGCTGTCGGGCCCGAACCTTGCCCGCGAGATCGCCACCTGCCAGCCCGCCGCCGCCACCGTTGCCTGTCCCGACGAGACCACGGCCCGCGTCTTCCAAGCGGCCTGCCGCGCCCCGTACTTTCGGCCCTACACCAGCGCCGACGTCATCGGCTGTGAACTGGGCGGCGCGGTGAAGAACGTCATCGCTCTCGCCGTCGGCATCGCCAACGGCATGGGCCTGGGCCACAACACCGCCGCCATGCTCGTCACCCGCGGCCTGGCCGAGACCACCCGTCTGGCCACCGCCCTGGGCGCCGAACCAGGCACCCTTGCCGGCCTTGCCGGCCTGGGCGACCTGACGGCCACCTGTTCCTCCCCGCTCTCCCGCAACCGTACCTTCGGCACCTACCTCGGCCGCGGCATGACCGTCGCACAGGCCACCGCCGTCACCCGGCAGACCACCGAAGGCGTCAAGAGCGCGCAGGCGATCCTCGGCCTCGCACGCGCTCACCACATCGACATGCCGATCACGAACGTCGTCTCCCAGCTGCTCCGCGAGGAGGTCACCCTCGGCCAGGCTGCCGCCGCGCTGATGCAGCGGCCGGCCAAGACCGAACACTGACCTCGGCGCCCCGGGGCGCGCCTCCTCCGCCCTCCACACCGCATGAAGGGAAACGGACAGCTCAGCCCTGGTGCTCTTCCTGCCCGCCCCGGTAGACGACGTGGAAGTGGAGATGTCGACTTTCCTGATATCGGCCTAGGTTCGTGACCACCGTGGCCGCGCCGTGCTCCTCACACACGCGGGCAGCCACCTTGCGCACCACGGCCATCACCTCGCCGATCACCTTCTCGCCGGGCTCGCCGAGGTCGATGAGCGACGGCACGTGCTCTTTAGGTACTACGACAATATGGACGGGGTGCGAGGGTCGGGTGTGCTCGAACGCGAGCACCGTGTCCGTCTCGGCCACCACCGTCACAGGTGTCCGCCCGCTGAGTGCCTCGTCGCAGTAGAAGTCGCTCACTACGCCTCCTGTTGCTGGGTCAGGGCTTGGCGAAGCCGCGTGGCGAAGGCGCCCATTTCCTGCGGCGTTGCGTTGATGACGCCGTTCTCCGCCATGAGGGCGTGGAACTGCTGCTGCTCGTACGGGACGCCCGGGGGAAGCCCCGCGATGTGCCAGTGCACGTGGGCGTTGCCCTGCTGGCTGCCCAATGAGTACACGTATGTCCGTTCTGGTCGGCAGACCTCTTCCATGGCGAGGGCGATGCGGCGGACGAACAGTATCAGCCGCACGTACGCGGGCTCGTCCAGGTCCCGGACGACGTGCTCGATGTGGGCTCTGGGGGCGACGAGGACCTTCCCGGGAAGGGTCGGCCACCGGTCGAGGAAGGCGACGTGCTCACCGTCCTGTGCGATCACGTGGTGTTCGTAGTCCGGGTGCCCGGAGAGGAAAGCGCAGATGAAGCACGGCCCCGTGCGGGCGCGCTCGGTGTAGGAGCCGAGGTCCATCGGCTTCCGCAGAGGTCCACGACCGGGATGCGGTGAGGGTTCACTCATAGGTGTCGCCCAGGTAGACCGCGCCCCGGTCCGGGCCGGCGGCCAAGGCATCGGTGATGACGGCCGGCAGACACGGCGGCAGCGTGCGCAGCCCGGCGATCTTGTCCAGCGCGACCCACCCGACGCCGAGCTGCACGGAGTCCTGGGCGGGCCCGCCGAGCACCGCCGGCTCCTGGAGGATGCGGCACCGAAACATCGCGTCGACCCGGTGCCCTGCGCCGGACAGCATCTGATGCCCGTCCGGGTGGTTGGCCTGGATGTACTCGCGCACCACCACCAGGCCCTCGGCCTTCGCCCGCACGCCCGTCTCCTCGAACACCTCTCGCTCCACACAGGCCGCCAGGGTTTCCCCGGGCTGCTGGCCGCCGCCGGGCAGCCACCAGGTTCCCGGGCGCGGCCAGTCCCCCCGCACCAGGAGCACGTGCTCGTCCCGTACGACCAGGCCGCTCGCCGCGATCCTGATCCGTCCTTGATCCGTCACTCGTGCTCACTCCTCTCGCTCTTGCCCTCGGTGAATTCGAAGCCCGACCGCCTCGTGTGAACTGGCCGGAGCGCGCCCTGTCCGGTGATCCGTCCGGCGGGCTGCCGCCCTCAGCGGCACGGGGTGTCCAGAGGTCATGTCGGCTCACCGGGGTGGGCCAGCTGGGCCGTGATCGAGGCCTTCAGCTCGGTCATCGTGCGACAAAAGGCGTCAGCCAGATCGACTTCGTATAGGTGGGAGAGGATCACCACCGACCACAGACAGTCCGACAGCTCGTGCTCCAAGGCCGCGCGCCCTCCCGGGTTCTCGCGTGCCCCTTCCTCGGCCATGACCAGCTTGGCTAGATCGCCGACGTCCCCCACGAACCCCAGCATGAACTCGTCCGTCCGCCAGACACGGCGGTCGCGACGGTTCAGCTCGTCGTACAAATCGTGGACCTCCAGTGCGCGCCGTTTCACCTCGTCAAGGTTCACTGCTGCTTCCCCCTGTTCTGTTGGCTGTGGAACCGACGCGAGCCGTGACCGGGCAGTTGCGCGGCACGCCCGCGGCAAGTGCTCGTTCTGGACAACCCTCGCTACCCAGTCAGGGAGCTTCCGGCGGACGGGGAAGGCGGGAGCGCGGCGACCGGCTGCTGTGTGGGAGTCGGCAAGCCGAGCTTCTCCCGGGCGCTATGAACGGCGGCAAGCTGGAAGGCCGCCTCGTCGCCCCAGTCGAAGAGCTGTGCGACCTGCTCGGGCGTGGCCAGGAGCCGGGCGTAGGTCTGGCCAGAGGCCTTGTCGCGGCTGGGCGTTTCCCATCCGGTGATCACGGCCGCGTACCGGGCCCGGGCGCATCGCTGGCTGCTCGTGTCGTCGTAGAGGTAGCCGAGGTAGAGCGGATCGCTGATGCGTACCCGGGCCTCCTCCCACACCTCCCTGCGGAGCGTTCGTGCCGGATCGCCGCGGTCAGCGGGCTCGACCGTGCCTCCGGGCAGGCACGCCGAGCCGGTGTCCTGCCCGATGAGGACGAGGACCCTCCCGTCTGCGGTGAAGAGCCAGCCCCAGGCCTGCCGTACCGGCAGCCCGGCCGGCACGGGGCCGGTGTGCCAGGGCCAGAGCTGGGGTTTGCGTGGGGTGCGCAGCACCTCGAGTTCGTCCAGGGAAGTCGGTGTGAGGGGTCGGCCATCTTCGAGGGCCACGGGGCCGGTGCCGTTGATCCGTGCGCGGACGGCGGCCAGGGCGCGCCGGGCGTTGCCGGGGCCCATGTGGTGGGGGAGGAGGGCGGGTTCGACGCAGCGGATGCCGGTGACTTCCCGTTCCGGGAGGCGGATGCGGGCGATGTCGTTCTCGGTCAGGGTGCCGCCGTCGAAGACGTAGATGATCTCGCCGGGGAATCCCTGCGGGTATCCAGGGGCGTTGGGCGGCACCCAGTCGACGGCCAGGGCGCGGGAGAAGGTGCGGGTGAGGCCCAGTTCCTCGTGGACCTCGCGCGCGACGGCTTGTGAGGGTGCTTCGCCGGCGTCGATGGCGCCGCCGGGAAGCAGGCGGGCGGGACGGTAGTCGACGTCCTCGAGGAGCACGCGGCCGCGGCCGTCGGTGATCAGGGCTGACACGCCGCTCCACAGCACGCTGCGGCTGGCCGCGTACTGAGCCTCGGTCATTCTGGGCGGCCCCGGGCTGGTGTTCTCGTCGGAGTTCCGGTTGAGCAGGGCCATGGGCGACATCCCTTCGATCCGGTGGGTGGTTCGTCCGACAGGGTGGCGCGGTCAGGGGCAGTGGGGGAGGGCGTGAAGGAGCGCGGCCGCGCCGTCGTGCAGGAGCTGCTCGGCGGCGCGGCGGCCCACGGCGTCGGGCTGGTCCACCGTCCCGGTGGCCTGGGTGCGGATGGAGGTGTGGCCGTCCGGGGCGAACACCGCGGCGTGGACGGTCACCGTGTCGCCGGTGAGGGTGGCGTGGACGGAGGCCGCGGTCATGCAGTTGCCGTGAAGCGTGGCCAGGGTGGCCCGTTCGGCGGTGAGCGCGGTGGCGGTGGGCGGGTGCGTGATCGGTGCGAGGAGATCGCGGATCGTGGTGTCGCCGGTGCGGTATTCGGCGACGACCATGCCGGCGCCGGAGGCCGGGAGCCACAGCGTCGGGTCGAGGATCTGTGTCGCACGGTGGGGTTGGCCGAGGCGGTGCAGCCCGGCGTAGGCGACGAGGAGCGCGTCGAGTCCGCTGCTGCCGTCGTCCAGGCGGGCGATGCGGGTGTCGGCGTTGCCGCGGACGAGCACGGGCTCCAGGTGCGGATGGCGCTGGCGGAGCTGGGCGATGCGGCGCGGGGCGCTGGTCCCGATCCGGGCGCCGCGCGGCAGCTCGGCCAGAGCGCAGGGTGGTTGGCCGGCGGGGAGGTCGAGGGCGTCGCGGGCGTCGCCGCGCTCCAGGACGGCGCCGATGCTCACGCCCGGCTGCCGGTCGTGCGGGCTGGGCAGGTCCTTCACACATGAGACGGTGACGTCCAACTCGCCGTCCAGCAAGGCGCAATCCAGGACCTTGACGAACGCGCCCTTCCCGCCGATGCGGGACAGAGGACCGTGGTAGCGGTCGCCCTTCGAGGCCATCGTGATGGTCTCGAAGCGGGTGTCGGGGTGAGCCTTGGACAGCAGCTCGATGCACCAGTCGGTCTGCCACCGGGCCATGGGGCTGTTGCGGCTGCCCACCCGCACGACAGGCGTGGTCTTCACGCGTCCTCCCCGGCGGCAGGAGTCGGCATCGCGGTGGAGGTCGGCAATGAGGGATGGGGCACAGCAGTCTCCTTGGGGTGTGGCGGGTCGGGGTCGAGGGTGAGTGCGCGGAAGTCGGCGCGGCACGGGGGCAGGGCGGCGCACAGCAGCAGGACCACTGCGATCGCCGTGAACGTGGTGGTCAGGCCGAGCCGGGTCGCTGCCTGGCCGGCCAGGAGGTAGGCGGGCGGCAGGAAGATGAGCTGGACGGCCGTGTTCAGGGACAGCACGCGGCCGAGGCGGTGCTGCTCGATGACGCGGGGGAGCAGCGTGTTGAACGAGACGGCCGAGATGTTCAAGGCGGCGCCCGCGATGACGATCGCGGCGAGCAGGACGGGCAGGGGTGCGGCGGTGGCCATGGCGGCCATCGGCAGGGCCATGGCCGCCGAGACGGCCGCGGCGATGGGGCAGAGCCGGCGCGGGGACCAGAGCATGCAGGTGAGGGCGCCGAGCACCAGCCCGCCCGTCCACGCGGCGGCCATCAGCCCGTACCCGGCCGCCCCGCCCAGGTGGGCCTTGGCGTAGGCGGGGCCGAGGAGGACGTAGCCGACCAGCCACAGCGGCACGGTGACGCAGCCCTGCAGCGACCACAGCATCAGCCACCCGCGGGCTCGGAAGGCCCGCCACCCGTCCCTGAACTCGGCCCACACGGTGGACTGTTCGGCCGTGCTCATCGCCGGGATCTCGGGCAGATGGGCTAGGAGCACGGCGGCGACGAGGAACGTCACCGCGTCGAAGGCCACCGCGCATCCCGGGCCGGCAAGCGTGACGAGAGGACCCCCGATGACGGGGACGAGGATCTTGACGCCGTTGAACGCTGTCTGCGCGAGCGCGTTCGCCTGCTGCAGCAGCCCCGGCGCCACCAGAGCGGGCAGGGTCTTCTTCGTGGCCGGGTCGAGGAAGGCGCTGACCATACCGCTCGCCGCGGACAGGCCGGCCAGGGCGGGGACGCCAGCGCGACCGGTCAGGAGCAGCAGGGCGGCGATGCTCTGCAGGGCCGCGAGCGCGAGGTTTCCGCCCGGCAGGATGCGGGCGCGCGGGCAGCGGTCGGTGGCGAGGCCGCCGATCAGCGCGACCAGGAGCTGCGGCAGGCACCCCGCGGCCAGGACCCAGCCCAGCGCCACCGCCGTGCCGCCGACGTCCAGGGCGGCAAACGCCAGGGCGAGTGGCGCGAGGGCGGATCCGGCCGCGGACAGCACCCGCGCGGTCAGGAATGTCCGGTAGTCGCGCTCGCCCCAGACAGCCGCGGCGGCGCTGACGCGGGCACGCCACCCGCCCGCGACCGTGGGCGAGACGGCCGTCACTTATCCCCCTCTCCCGGCGCGGCCGCTGCCTGGTAGGCGGAGGCCTGAAGGGTGAACATCTCGCGATATTCCCCGGGTTGACCTGCGGCGGTTGTGCGGTTCATCAGGTCCTGGTGTGTGCCGGATTCGACGATGCGCCCGTCGCGGAAAACGTAGATCATGTCGCAGCTGGTGACGCTGCTGAGGCGGTGGGAGATCAGGATCGTGATGCGGTCCCGGCGGCGCTCGCCGCCGCCATGAAGGACGGCCTCGTAGACGGCGTGCTCAGCCCGGGCATCCATGCTGGCCGTTGGCTCGTCCAGAAGCAGCACGGCGGCTTCCTGGTACAGGCCCCGGGCCACGGCCACCTTGGCCCAGTTCCCGCCGGACAGTTCCTGGCCGTGCTTGAAGCGCTTGGACAGCGGGGTCGCCCACTGCTGGGGCAGTCCGGCGATGACATGGTCCGCGCCGGACTCGCGCACGGCCGCGAGGGCCCGCTGCGGGTCGGCCTCGGTGATGGTGCCCGCGCCGATCGTGACATTGGCCAGCGCCGACAGCGGCCAGGCGACCGGGTCCTGGAGCACCATGGCGACCTGGGCCTGGATGCTCTCGGCGTCGACCTCCCGCACCTCCACCCCGTCCCAGCTGATACTGCCCTGGCTCGGCGTGTACAGCCCGGCCAGGAGCTTGGCCATGGTCGACTTGCCCGACCCGTTCGCCCCGACGAACGCCACCGTGGAACCGGCCGCCAGCGTCATCGACACCCCGCGCAGCGCGTCCCGGCCGGCCTCCGGGTAGGTGTAGTGGACGTCGGTGACGGTGATGGTCTTCACCCCGTCCGCGAGCCGCCGGCCCGTACGGTGCGGCTGCAGGGCACGGCAGCGCTCCAGGTGCCGCTCGAGATCGTCGATCCACAAGGCGTGCTCGTAGACCTGGTGCATGGCCAGCACGACGCTCACCAGCGTGCCCCGGCTGGAGCGGATCGCCAGAAACGCGCCACCGCCCGCCGCCAGCGGCAGCCACCCCGTCGCCGTCATCCACCCCAGCACCGCATACGTGGCACCCACCGCCAGACCACCCACCGCCCGCCCCCACAACGCGACGCCCGCCTCCTGCCGCCCCAGCCGCGCATCCTCCGCCTCGATCCGCCGCGCGAAACGCTCATGCTCCTCCAGCAACGCCCGCTGCGCCGTCGAGGAACGGACCTCCGCCGCGGAGTCCCGGTCAAGAAGGAGCCAGGTCAGGAGGCGGATGCGTCGCTGGAGGGTGCTGTATCGGCTGTGGGAGAGGAACTGCGCCCGTGCCGAGCGCACCGCCGCGTACCCCTGCGGAATCACCGAGAGCACCAGCAGGGGGAGCAGCAGCGGGTGCAGGACGGCCAGGACGCCGGCGGCTCCGATCAGGCCGAGGACGGCGTGCGCGAGCTGGACCATCTGAGGCACGGACTGGCGCATGTAGTACAGGCCGCGATCGTTGGCCTTGTTCGCCTCGTCGGCGAAGACGTGGTCGTCCACCGCCTCCAGGCGCACGTGGCAGTTCAGCCGCAAGAACTCCTGCTCCACCGCGCGCCGGACCTTCGGCGTGAGTGCCGCCTGCCCGCGGGCGACACCGAAGTCGAGCAGACCCTGCGCCGCCATCAGACCGGCGACCAGCGCGAGGGAGGGGAGCGCGTGGTGGATGCGTTCGGAGGTCGCGCCCTGGGCGAAGAGGGCCGAGAGCACGCGCACCGAGGCCAGCAGCCCGAGCGCGCTCATCAGCGAGGAGGCGATCTGGCACACCACGACCGTGACCGCGGCCCGCGCATCGGCCCGGTACGCCAGAGCGAGCACCCTGCGGCTGATCCCCGGCAACCGGCCGAGAATCCGCCACACGTTGGTTCGAGCGGCCTCCCCATCCCACTGCATCCAGTACGCGCTCTTCAGCTCGTCGCCGACCTCCTCGCCCTCCGGCGCCGCCGCAGCCCTCGCCGGAGGCGGCAACAGCACACCCCGACGGGGACCGGGGACTTGCTCCCCACGACGAACCTCCGACCCGCTGCCGTCCGCCCCGCTCACCGCGTTCCCCCTTCACTGCCGTCGACGGATCCAGCCGGCGTGGGCAACTCCCACGCGAGCACGGCCGCGCCCGCACCGGCGGTGACGTACTGCCGCCCGTCAGCGGCCACCTCCAGCCGGTACTCCTGCGGCCGCCCGGCACGCTCCCAGCGCGCGTACACCTCGCACACCTCGTCCCACACCGGCCGCGCGCCTACTTCCTCGACGTCTCCGTCGGGGCCGACGACGGCCCAGGAGTCCTCCCGGGGCGCGATCAGAGTCAGGCGCTCGGCGGAAAAGTCCCGGACCAGCCCCGGGGCCATGTGTGCCACCGCCGTCCAGAACCCGCGCGCCTCATCCGGCGGCGGAGCGAGGGGACCGGACCAGTGACGGCCGGGCTCGGCGCCGACGCGGTCCTTGTGCTGGTGCAGCGACACCCAGTTGTAGCCGTGCACCGGCACGTGCCCCAGCCGTGAGCCGCGCACTGTCGCCTTCAGACGGCCGCCGTCCTTCCGAATGGTCACCAGGCCAGGCCAGGCCAGCTGGGCGAGTCGGCGGTCAAGTGTGCGAGCATCAGCCCGCCCTCGGCCAGCTGCTCCACGACCTTCACCGGCAGGCACGGCACCGAGAACGTGAAGCCGATCCGCTCGTACGGTGCCCGCTCCCGGTGGCCGTCGAGCCCGTCCCCGGCAACGACCTCCACCTCCAGGCCGAGCGCGGCGAGGCGGCGCGCTGCCGCGGTCGCCATCTCGGCGTCGCGCTCGACGGCCGTGACCCGGCTGGCCCCGACAACGCGGGCGGTCACGGCCGCGGAGTACCCCGGGCCCGCCCCCAGCTCGAGGTAGGACTGGCCGGGCCGCAGCCGCAGGTCCTGCAGCATCCGCACCGTCATGGCCACCACGCTCGCCGCCGACGTGATGTGCCCGCCCTGCACCCGCCCGCGTACCTGGCCGTCGAGCGCCTCGCCATTGCGCTGGGCGAGCACGGAGGCGCCGCTGTAGATGAGCTCGAGCCACTCCTGCCGGTCGTCCGGGTGCGCGCCGTCCAGCAGCTGCCGCACCACGGGCTCGGGATACCCGGCGTCGCGCCGGACGTAGGCGCGCGGCAGCAGCACCTCACGCCGCACGCTCAGCAGCGCATCCCGCAACAGCGGGTCGGTTAAGACCTCCTGCTCTTCCAGGCGGTCCACCATGGCCTGCCGCGCCTGCGCGGCCTCCTGGAGCTCGGCCGCGGGCGAGGGAGCGGGGGATGGACGGTGGGACACAGCTGCCTCCAGCAAGGGGTCGTCGTGGTGGTCGGGCCAAGTGCCGGTCAGCGCCGGGGCATCACCCGCTCCAGGACGGCCGAGGGCCGGCGGAGCGGGGGAGAGGTCACCGGGGCCAGCCCATGTCCGTATACGGCCAGCCCTGTGCGATGCCCTCCAGCGCCGCGACCGTGTACTCCACCGTCGGATCGGGGAGATCACGCAGTGGCCACCACTGCCACTGCACGCACCGGTCCGGCTCCATCACCCGCGGCTCGCCCTCCCACTGGTGGACGCGGAAGAACAATCCCAAGCGCGGCACGGCACCGTCGGCGTCGAGCAGGTGCACGGTGTGCACGAGCTCGAGGTCGCTCTCGGCGACGGCGACGCCGAGCTCCTCGCCGGCTTCCCGTACCGCGCAGGCCCGGACGCTCTCCCGCTCGACGTGCCCCGCCGGCACATGCCACACATTCGCCCCGAACAGTGCATCCGGCGGCCGGAGCCCCAGCAGGACGTCGCCCTTCCGCTCGAACATCAGATGCGCGCCAACGATGTTGGGCAAGTACGGCACGATCTCCCCTTTCCCCTGGCACGGCCGCCGCTCAGCGACGGCCTGGATGCCTCGACTTGGCGTGCCCGCTCACGGGCCGCTCCCGACGGCGCGGTCACGGGCGCAGCGGCGTTCCAGCGGCCGCCCCCGGCACCCGATGCCGCCTGCGCCACGTCGAACGCATAGATGAAGAAACCGTCAACCGCGCCCACAACCCCGCTCTCCTGCCGAAGGGAGATGTTCGAACGTGGCGGCGCAGAGCGGAGGCATTGGGCACAGGGGGCACGGGTCCTCCGTGGGCGAGCAGTCGAGGTGGACGTCCGACACAACGCTGCTGATCAGTAGGGCGTAACGGGCACGGCCGGGCGAACGATGGAACGAAGGTTCGACGACCGCCTGCACTCCAAGGCGTACCGAGGCTTCGGCGTCTGGCGGCCTGTTCGAAGCCACTCGTGCGAGGTGTCTCACCCTTCCGAGGGATTGCCCTCTTCGTGCACACGATCGCTTCCCAGTAGCCTCCCGGGTCAAGACCTCTCACCGCCCGTTGACGTCCGTCGGCACGCGGGGACAGCCGCGTTCCTGTCCCAGACCGTGCCGACGCAGCCACAGCCGCACCGCCGGATAGACCCGCCGGTTGGCATCGGTCACGCTGCGCGAGAAGGATGTGCGCGCCCCGCAGACGCCACAGCGCAGCACCACGAAGTTGCGCCGCGTCGTGGTGAGTTCGAATCTGGCGCGCTTGGCCTTTCGGGCGAGATCGGCGAGGCGCTTGCTGCGTGCTCCGCGTAGCGGGTCCGTGGTCCCCATCTGCTCACCGTCGTCTTGAGGTGTCAGGGCAGGTCGCGCAGCCGGCCGCGAAGGCGGTCGGCGTCGCGGGAGCTGAACGGTTCGTAGGTGTTCAGGGACTGGGTGAACAGGTCGCGAGCCGCGGGGACGTGGCCGGCCTCGTGGTTGGTCTGGCCGAGCATCTCCAGGCTGCGCGCGATCCAGCGGCGCGATCCTGCCTGGGTGAACTCCTCCACGGCGGTGCGGCCGTGGTCGAGCGCGACCTGGGTGTCGCTGCTGAGGGCGTGGGCGCGTCCGAGCCAGGCCAGGGCCCGGGCGGCGTTGTGCGGGTCGTCGACCTGCAGCAGCAGGGCGCGGGCGGTGGTGAAGCGGGTGATGGCCTGGTCCGGCTGGCTGTCGTCGAGGGAGATCTCCCCCAGGACGATGTCGGTCAGCGCCTGGCCGCGCAGATCGTCGAGCTCGACGCGCTGCTGGCGGGCAGTCAGGAGGAGGTCGTGGGCCTGGCGGCGTCGGCCGGCGCCGTGGTGCGCGACGCCGAGTTCGTGGACGGCCTGGGCCTGCCCGGCGGCATCCGCTGCGGCGGTGGCCATGTCCCGGACTCGGGTGAAGGCCTCGATCGCGGCGTCGTGCTGGCCGGCGCTGCGCAGCCCCACGCCGTAGGTGTTGAGGAGCGCCCGGTGGGGGAGGCCGGCACGGTCTCGGTGGGCGGCGTCGACGGCGAGCCGGTGGGCCTCGAGCCACAGGCTGTAGGCCTGGCTGTGATGCCACAGGGGCCACAGAGCCCACACCAGCATCCACACGCACGGGTACAGGCCGGCGGCGTGGCCCGCGCGGATTGCCGCCATGAGCTGGGTCTGCTGGCCGTCCAGCCAGGCCAGGGCCTCCGTGCGCTGGGTGAACGTGATGGGCTGGGCGGGTGGGTAGGCGAGGGGGCGGTCGAGTCGGCGGTGAGCGGGTGTCAGCACTTCCTCGGCGGCCGTGGCCCCGGTCTGGAACCAGTCCAGGGCGCGGTGCAGGACCTCCTCGGCGGTGCCGTCGGTGTCCTCGTGCCGGGCCTGGGCGCGGGCGTGGGCGCGGGAGGCGTCGTGGAGGCGGTGGACGCGGCCGCGGACGGGGTGGTCGGCGACGTCCTCCAGGAGCCGGGCCGCGGACAGCGCGCGCAGGGCCTGGTGGGCTTCCTCGGCCGTCAGATTGCAGATGGCCGCGGTGAGCGCGGTGTCGGTCTCGGGCAGGGGTAACAGTGCGAGCCGCCGGTAGACGCGGGCGACGTCCCGCGGCAGATGCCAGTAGACGCGGTCAAGTCCGTGGGCCATGGCTCCCTCGAGGCTGTCGGCTCGGTGGCGGGGCGCGGCGCCGGCGTCCGGTCCCGCGCTGGAGGTGAGGAGGTCGGCCAGTGGCCGACCGGGGTGCGCGGCGAGCTCGGTGACCACCAGGCCCAGGGCCAGCGGGAGTCCGAGCGTCGTGGCCGCGATCTGGCGGGCGGCGTCCGGTTCGCGGGTGATGCGGCCGGAGCCGAGGCACCGGGCCAGGTATTCGCTCGCGGCGGCGGGATCCAGCGGGCGCAGTTGGTGCAGCCGGGCGCCGTCGCGGGCCAGGTCGGCCAGTAGTTCGCGGCTGGTGACCACCACCAGGTGCCCGTCGCCGCCGGGCAGCAGGGTCCGGATCTGCTCGGCCGAGGCGGCGTTGTCGAGCAGCAGGCACACGGGCTTGTCGGGGCGGGCCGCGGTCACCGAACGCCACCATGCGGAGAGTTCCTCCGTGGTGGCGGGCAGCGGTCCGGTGCGGCAGGAGCGCAGCAGCCGGACGAGGACCTCGTCGGTACGGGCGGGGCCGTCGGCCGCGTGACCGCGCAGGTCGGCGAAGAGCTGTCCTCCGGGGAACTGGTGGCGGAGCCGGTGGAGCCACCATGTGGCGAGCGCGGTCTTCCCGACGCCGCCGGCGCCGCTGAGGGACGCCAGCCGCACGCCGTGGGAGGGCTGTTCCCGAAGCCACTGCGAGAGGTCTTCGACATCGGCGTTCCGGCCGGTGAACGCCACGGGTACTGGGGGGAGTTGGTACGGAACCGGGGGCGTGGCGTCGGTGGCCGTGGGTGCGGGGTGGACATGGAGGGTGCTGATGTCGCGGGCCTGCACGCTCGTGGACACCGTGGCCTGTCCCTCGATGGCGTTGGCCACGCCGCGCTGGTCCGGGCTCATGACCGAGGTCCAGCGGAGCGCGGTGCCCGGCGCCGCGTCGTGCGGGCCGGCTGGGGCAGTCTCACGGTGGCGGGGGGAGCGCCGGTGAGAGCGCGCTTGAGGTCGCGCGGGTGGGTTCCTCCGTCCTTCTCGGGCAGGACGAGCCACCGGACGTCTTTGCCGTGGGTGGTGGTCGGCGGGGGTATCTCCACCATGGTTCCCGGGCGCAGCAGGCGCGTTCCGTGGACGTTCCAGACCGTCAACAGGTGCAGCTCGATGAGGAAGGTCACGTGGCCGGCGAGTTCGTTCGCGATGACGGGGCCGATACGGACGTCGTAGGACTGGAGGGCTCGCAGGGCGCAGCGCCCGTCGTCGTAGGGGACGCGGATCGCGTGCCAGCGGTCGCCGGCGGCGATACTGCGGACGCGGTCGAGGGGTACCCAGCCCGGCAGGTTGAGGAAGTTGAGGCCGTGGGCGTGGGAGGAGCCGTCGGGCCAGTCCGGTTCGTACCAGTCGTCGTCATCGAGGTCCGAGGGGCGGGGACGGGCAACCGGGGTCCGTTTCTTCATGCTGTGTTCTCTCGTTCGGCTGGTCGTCGGTACACGCCTGCTGATCCGTACCGGGTCAGGAGCCCCGGCGGTTCGCCGTGGTGTGAATGCGGTTGACGGCGGGCTGGATGGTGGGTCACCGGCGCACGGCGCGGATGAGCCAGCTGGCCACGGCCTGCTTCGGGTGGTCCGGGTTGGCCAGCCGCTGACGGTGCTGGACGGTGAAGTCGCGGTCGAGCAGGTGCTGCCAGAGGGAGAGGCTGAGGACCCAGCGGGGCAGCGTGACGACGGCGCCGTCGTCCTGCGGCAGGAGCGCGGAGGAGCACGACAGCACAGGACTGGCGGGGGTTCCGTCGGCGTGCTCGGCCATGGTCGCCAGGACGAACACGCCGCCCGGGCGCAGCGCGGCCGCGACCACGGGCAGCAGGAGAAGCGGGTCGGTGAAGCAGACGGCGCCGAAGCGCGAGTAGACGACGTCATAGCCCAGGGGTGCTGCGCGAGGTGACCGATCGCGTCGGCTGCGACGTAGCTCAGGCGGGGGATGGCGCCGAAACGGGCGGTGGCGACCTCGGTCGCGACGGGCGAGATGTCGAGGCCGACGCCGCGTGCGCCGTGCTCGTGCACGAGGTGGGCGATGGTGCGTCCGGCGCCGCTACCGAGGTCGATCACCCTGCGGTCGGCGAGGGCGCCCAGGAGCTCGGGGCCGGGACCGGTGCTGTTGTAGAGGTCCCAGCGGAACGGGGCTCCGACCGGGTGGATCTCCTTGAGGGCTTGCTGGTGCGCGTGCTGGTTCCACAGGTCCAGGGGCGGGCTGATGGGAGGCATGGGTAGTCCCGTGAGTCGGTGTGGAGGATGGCCGGGCGGGCTGCCCGGGGCTCTAGGCCGGGATGGGCATCGAGAGGTCGGTCGTGGTCAGGAGGTAGTGGGCGGCCTCGGTGACGGTCGCAACCACGCGGTCCGGCCGGGCCCCGCCGCGCTGCAGAGGCTGCCCGTGGGAGACCCAGACGGTGTGCAGACCCGCGGCCCCGCCGCCGGCGATGTCGTCCTCGAGCGAGTCGCCCACCATGGCGGCCGTGCGCGCCCGCAGTGAGTCGAGCGCGATGTCGAAGAGCTGCCGGTCCGGCTTGCGGGGCCCGTAGTCGCCGCTGATCACGACCCGGTGACGGGGGAAGAAACGGTGCAGGCCGCTACGCCGGAGCTTGATCCACTGGGCGTCCGGGGAACCGTTGGTCAAGACCGCCATCCGCCAGCCCGTATCGGACAGTGCGCGGATCATCCGGCACACCTCCGGCCGGTACGGCGTCAGTTCCGCGCAGTCCCGCCGGTAGTCCGCGTGCAGCTTCGTGATCGTGGCCTTGAGCGTGTAGCGGTCCCTGAGGTCGGCGAAGAACGCGTGACGAAGCCCCGCGTGCAGCGCGTTGACCGCCCGCACTTCGTCCACCGGCACGCCGTGCGCGTCGGCGAAGCACTGGGACCACGCTGCGAACGCGCCGGCCGTATCGACGAGGCAGTCGTCGAGATCGAAGACAGCAGCAAGGACAGGGGACGCGGGGGACATGACGAACAGCTCCAGGGAAAGAGAGGGCGGCGAGGTTCAACAGGGGGCTTGGCTGCCGCGCGCGGCGCCGTGGCGGGCGAGGTAGGTGTGGGCGGCGGCCCGGGCGAGGTGAAGGGCGACCGGTTCGTGGGCCGGATCGCCGAGGGTGCGCAGGTAGTGCTCGTGCAGCAGGGCCCGCACCACGGCCCCGGTCGGCCTGCCGCCCGTGGCCAGGAGTTCGCGGTAGCCCGTGAGAGCCCGCGGACGGGTGCCGCGCGGGCCGGTCAGCCAGCCGATGCCGGCGCGCGGGGCCATCTCCGGCGGGACAGCGGCGGGGACCAGATGGCGCGTGGCCTGCTCACGCAGCCGCACCGGCAGTTTCATGGGCAGGACGGGCTTGGGCTGCCCGTCGAACCAGCGGGCTCCAGCCACGATCCCGCCGCACAGGCCGGCCGCGATATCGAGCATGTGCGCGGCCGCGAGGATCCGAGAGTCGAGGGCCGCAGGACGGGCCAGCAGCCGCGCCACGACACCGGAGTCCGCGGCGAAGCACTCCTCCGCCGCACGCAGCAGCGGGCCCTCACCCCACAGACCGGTGTGCGGCCGGTACGGCACGAAGGCGAAATCGGACAGCACTCCCGTCTCGGTCAGATGCTGCGCCCAGGTCCCGAGCTGCTGCATCACGCGGATCGGTGCCGCTTCGTCGTCGCCACCGTCGGCCCGGAGGTACAGCTCCAGGCACGCGGTGGTGGTGCCGGTGCCGTGGGGCCGGTACCACCAGCGGCAGGTGCCGAGCCGGGAGAGCAGGTCCGGCAGGTGGCGGGAGACCAGTTCGGCGCGGTCCTGGGATGGTCCGTAGAGACGGGCGCACAGGTAGGGCCCGGCCCCGGGGAGGCGGCCGTGGCCGCGCGGGATCACCGGAGCGTCCTGCAGCCGGGGCGCCGGGCTCGCGGGCGCGGCCGAGCGCAGCAGGACGGCGAGTTCGGTGGGCCGTCCGCCGCACCAGCCGAAGGCGTCGTCGGTGGGCGCCTCGACGAACGCGAGCGGGCCGGGCTGCTGGCGTTCGAGCTCGTGGCGCAGCAGCTCCAGGTGCGCCGGATCCTCGAGGTCGAGGGGCAGGCGCATGTCGTAGAGGGTCAGGAACACCTGTGCGGGAATGTCACGGCGGTCGCGCAGTGCGGTGAAGTCCTCCTGCCACCGGGCCGTTCCAGTGCTGTGGTCTGGGAGGTCGTTCCGGTTCCAGTGCCATGTCCGGGGGGAGAGGACGGTGCGGCCGTGGCGCAGGCGGGGCAGAGCCGGGAGGTGCCCGGCGGCGCCCCAGTCGAAGGGCATGAGCGTGCCGGGCGGGCCGGTGATGCGGGCCGTCTGGCCGCGCACGAGTTCGTCGAGGAACCGGGCGATGGCTGGGGTCTGGTATTCGATCTGCAACGGGTGCGGGAAGGACGGCTCCAGGACCTGTCGGCGCGCGCGGGAGACCAGGTGCAGACGGTGGCCGTCGCAGGTGACCGCCAAGTCGTGCACGGGCCAGAGGGTGGTGCCCGGCCGCGGCTCGCGGTATTCGGACAGGCTGATCAGGTCCGGCAGCAGCTCGGGGGTACGGATCAGGCTGGTCGCCGAGGGGCGCAGCGCCGGGAAGACGAGCTGGACCGGCGCGGCGCCTTCGGTGCGAGCCGGCCGGTCGGCCAGTGCCGCGGAGAGGCGGGACGAGGACGAGGCGGCGAGCAGGCCTGCGAAGCGTCCCCCGGTGAAGTAGCCGAGCCCCCGCGAGAGCCCCCGGACCACGGCCCGGAAGTCACCGGCGTCCAGGGCCTGTTCGGAGGGGCTGTGGACCTCGATCAATACCTCGGTGTGCGGCGGGACTTCCATCCGCACGGGATCGCCCGCCGCCAGGGCCTCGGTTGTCGCGTCATCGAGCTCCAGGTCCCGGCCCTCGGCCAGAGCCTGGTGGGCGAGTCTGAGCAGCTGTTTGTCGCGGCGGGAGACGGCCGGCCGCGCGGCAGGAACGCCACCGAGGAAGTCCTCCGGCAGCCCCAGCCCTGTCGCAGGGTCGAGGAGATCGGTCAGCGGCACCAGCACGCCGGGGCCGTACCGGCCGAGAAACCGCTCCCGGTACGCCCGCCAGGGCGCGGTCCCGTAGGGCTCGGGGCTGACCCGGGCCAGGGCCGCCACCGCGGACTCCACCTCCCACGCCACCGCCCGTGGGACCACCACCTCGCCGTCGAGATGCATGTCCACCTGGAGCGGCTCCGCCTCGGACAGGTCCCTCATCCGCGTCAGCAACGCGGCCCGGCGCGCGCTCCCGTGAGCCGCCGGGAGCTGGTTGTGCTCGCCCACCAGGCGGTGGATCTCCCGCAGACCGGCGACCAGGCCAGCGGCCTCGTCGACACGGTCGATGCCGCACCGGCCGAGCTGAGCGACCAGGTAGCCCAGGGGGTCCGGCGTCGTCGACGTCGGGTGGAGGTTGCTGATCAGCACCCGGCAGACGATCAGTTCGTCCAGCACCTGCCGGACGCTGTCCTCGCTCGCGTCGCCCTGGGCGAGGACCTTGCCCAGCACATCCCTGTAGGGCACCGGTGCCTCGGCCGTCTCCACCACCGCGCGCACGAGCGGCGTGTACCGCACGGACACTTCGCGCACCGTGGTCGTCGTCGCCCCGGGTGTCCGGGGCTGCCACGGCACCACCAGGCGCTCCCCGCGCGCGAGCACCATGTTGTTGGCCGTGAGGAGCAGCCGTTCGCGCACCGCGGGGATCGCCTCCAGGAGCGCCACCACCTCGGCCATCCAGACACCGTCGGCCTGCGCAACGGCGCGGTGCCGTTCGCCCCACCGGGCCGTGGAGCGGTCGCCGAAGGAGCCCTTGGTGATGCCGGCGAACAGCCCTCGGGGGGTTGGACGGCGCATCCTCAGGCAGTACGCGGCGAGCGACAACCCGGCCTTGCCTACGTCGGCCGTCTCAGGGGAGGGCGTGCGCAGCAGGGCATCGATCTCGGAGGCGAACCCCGGAGCGGCCAGCCGGACGGCGTCGGCAAGGTCCTGGTTCTTCCAGGTGGCGCTGATCCATGTCCGCCAGCTGGAACCGTCCTGGGACGCGAGGCCTTCGCCGTCGGGTAACGCTGGCGCGGGGTCTACGGCGTGGTGCACCGCTCGTACCAGCAGGCTCTGGTCGCTGCGGAACCGCAACGCCCTTGCGCCCCGGCCGGAAGGAACGGGCGGAGCCTTGGCGACGGTGTCGTCGTCACCGCCGAAGAACATGGCGAAGGCGTGCTCGGTGCCCGGTACCGCGGTGTCCTGCACATCGAGCGCGTCGGCGCCTTCCGGTGCCGCTGTCATGACGCCCCGCTGAAGGCGAAGCTCCGCGCGTGGCTGGCCAGCAGTCCGGGGAGCTTGTCCAGGAGAACGCCGAGCTCGTAGCCGACGTCACCGATGTCCGCGCCGCTGCTGGCGTAGAGGCCGACCACGTCGGTCTGCGCGATGGTTCCGAACACGCACAGTCCATAGTCGGTTTCGACGATTACCTGCCTCAGCTCGCCCATGCCCTCGGCCTTCGTCATCGCCGACGCGAGGCTCGCCAGCGAGCTGGCCATGGCCGCGCGCTTCTCCGCCTCCCCGTCGTTGTTCGGGGGGCAGACGGGGCTGTGGAACCGCAGCAGCCCGTCGACGCTCACCACCAGCGCGCATCGCAGCTGAGGCACCCTCTCGCGGCTGTCGTCCAGGAGCTTCTGGACCGTGCTGGTCACGTTCATCACCGGTTGTGTCCTTGACGTTGGAGGTGGCCGAGGGCCAGGAGTTGACGTTGAAGAAAAGCCGGGGGCGTCTGTTCAAGTGGCGGTCACCGCGTGCCGGGACCGCGGGAGGGGGCGCTGCTGTGTCGGCGAAGGTGGACCGGCTGCCGCGGGCGTATTCACGCGGCAGCCGGGACGCGCGACGCTCGCCGTGACGCGTTGCCGTCACTCCGGACTCCCGGATCGTCGGGCGCAGGCTGTCGCCGACGCCCCGGGGGGACAGGAAGACCGGAGCCCACGGTGGACGCCCGGTCCGCGGGGAAGAGAGAGGAGGAACCCGCGCGCCGGTGTCCGGACCGGGAGAACAGGGACGCTCTGAGCTGTGGGCGGCAAAGGCTTCTAGCGCGGGTGCGGGGGCGGCCTGCGCCGATGCGCGAGCAGGCCAGGCGGGTGCGGGGACGGCGACGTCATGACGGGACTCCGAAAGGGAGGGGAGGTCGGGGATCCGGCTGCCAGCCTTGCGGAAACCGCTGCGCATCGATACGGCATCTGTGCCTCATCTGTGCCTCATCTCGCCGCGTGACGACACAACTCCGCAGCTCCTTATCGGCTGGTTCGTCGGCAACTGTGCGGCGGGGCCGAGCCGTGAAATGAGGCACAGATGAGGCACAGATGCCGTATCGATGGACAGCGGCATCGGGAGAGGCTGGAGGCGTGCCGTACTCGGATCGCGAGGAGACGCCCGTGCCACCGGCAGACACCGCCAGCCCGTGCCTGGGAGCCCTACTGGACCACCACGCCGTCGACCTCGACGGCGTGAAGGCCCCTCAGAAGCTCGCCCGGGACTCGGTACGTGCGACGTGCAGCGAGCACGGCGGCTACAGCCGCGACAACGTCGCCCTTGTAGCCGATGAACTCGTGGGCAACGCCGTCCGGCACACCGAACACGGCCCCCGCGAACTCCTCGTCGACGTCTACCAGCGCGGCATGACCGTCGGCGTCGCCGACTGGGACCCCGACGTCACCGCCGTCCCCGCACGCCCCGCGCAGCGCCCCGCACCCCCCGGCGCCGACGACGACGAGGACGTCCCCGCGAGCGGCCGCGGGCTCTTCCTGATCGACCTGTACTCCACCACCCGCACCGTGGAAGAACACAACGGCGGCAAGATCGTCCGGGTGTCCATCGCCCAGGCCGGGGCGAGCTGATGGCGGCAGCATCCCTCCCGGCGCGCCGCTTATGCCGGCAGACGGCCGTGCACCCGCTCGGCGTGCACTGCGCCACCGTCGGCGACCGTCCCGGCCCCCACGATGAGCTCTTGCGCCGCGGGCTGTGGAGCGCGGCCGAACACGGTGCGACCCTTCTGGACACCTCCGACTCCTACGGACTTGGGCACTCCGAACGCCTCATCGGCCAGTTCCTGCGCGAGTGGACCGGCCACCGCCTCCAGGTGAGCAGCAAGACCGGCCTGGTCCGCGGCACCGCCCCCCACCCCTACGCCGGCCGCCACATCCACCACCAATTCGAGCAGACCATCGAGAACCTTTACATCGAACCGCCCCTCGACCTTTTCACCCTGGCGTCCCTGGACTTCGGCCCCGGCGACCGGTACCTGTACAGCGCGATCGAGCAGATGCGCATCCTGCGCCGCAACGGCGACATCACCGCGATCGGCATGCGCGGCCCCCACGCGGACCTCGGCGCGCCCCTGGAGGAGTGGCGCCGGCAGGCCGCGCGCTTCGTCTCGCTGTTCCGAGCGATTCAGCCGGACGTGGTGTGGACCCAGTTCCACGGCCTCACCCCGGCCGTGCCCCTGACCGACGAGGGCGAGGACCTCTTCACCTTCACCCGTCGCCATGGAGTCGGTCTCGTGCTCGCCGCTCCCCTGGCCCATGGAGTGCTCGTCGGCAGGCCCTTCGGCCCGCGCGATGGCGGTGCCCAGCCCTCCGACCTGGTGGCCGCCGGTCTGCAGGAACTCCGCGGTCACTTCGGTGACGCGCCGGGGACCCTCAGCCGCCTGGCGCTGCGGCTGTGTCTGCAGAAGGCCGACCACGCCGTCGTCATCGTCGGCGTCCGGGACCAGGAGCAGGCCGAGGAGAACTTCGGCTGCCTCGGCGATCCGCTGACCGACGACGAACTCGAGGTCGCGGAGAGTGCCTATGCCCGGATACGGGCCGGACTCCAGGACGCTGACGCACCACCGGCCTGGGAGGCCGCCGGATGACTGTTCACTGCCGCTGTCCGTGATTCACGACTCGGGCCGCATGGCCCCTCGGCGCACAACGAAAGAGGACCACGTCCACTCGCCTGACCGGCAACCCTCCGGAGGCTCACAATGCACGTGGCACTGGTGTACCCGGAAGTCCTCGATCTGGCCCGATTCAAGGAAAAGCGCAGGGAGTTCCCGCCCTTCGGCGTGCTCTACCTCGCCGCGGTCGCCGAACAGGCCGGCCACGACGTCTCCATCGTCAAAGTCACCCACGGCGACCACGTCCGCGACTTCTCCGGCGCTGATGCCGTGGCCTTCACCATCCCCTCCTCGGCCACCTACGGCGTCATCCGTGACTCCCGGCGCGACAGCCGCTACAGCGGCGATCCGCTGATCCTCGTGGGCGGGGTGCACCCGAACTTCTACCCCGAGCAGACACTCGCGGACATCGAGCCCGACGCGGTCGGGATCGGCGAAGGGGAAGAGACCTTCCTCCAGCTCCTGGGCCACGCCCGCAGCCGCCGCTTCGACGACGTCGACGGCATCTGCTACCTCCAGGACGGCAAGGCCGTCCGCACGCGGCCGCGGACGCTGCTGCGCAGCATCGACACCCTGCCCTTACCCGCCCGGCATCTCCTGCCGGCCGAGGACCTGGTGATGAGCGACCGCCTCGCGGACACCGACCTGAGCATGGCGCACGTCATGTTCAGCCGCGGCTGCCCGTTCCCCTGCCGGTTCTGCGCCGCGGCCCAGACCCGGATCCAGTACCGCTCCGGCGCCAGCGCCCGCCGCGAACTCCTCGACATGATCGAGCGGTTCGGAATCGAGGGGTTTGCCATAGTTGACGATAATTTCATCGTCAACAAGAACAAGGTCCGCGACATCGCCACGAACATCGCCGACCTGGGGCTGCGCTGGTCGGCACTCTCCCGCGTGGACACGGTCGACGAGGCGCTGCTGGCGGACATGGCCCGCTCCGGCTGCCTGGAGATCAAATACGGCATGGAGTCCGGCAGCCCGACGATCCTCAAGGCCATGCGGAAGAACATCACCGCCGACCAGATCCGCCGCACGCTCCGCTGGAGCCGCACCGCGGGCATCAACGTCAAGCTCTTCCTCATCCACGGCTACCCCGGCGAGAACCGGCAGACCACCGGCGAGACCATCGACCTGCTCACCGAGCTCGCCCCGCTCATCGACCGCGTCTCCCTCTTCCGCTTCGTCCCCCTGCCCGGGACCTACGTCTACGACCACCCGGCCGAGTTCGACCTCCACGGCACCAGCAGCCAACCCGGCTGGAGCGGGGACTGGAGCCAGTACCACATCCACCACAACCACAAGCACTGGTGGGGGACCGAGAAGCAGTTCACCGCCGTCCAGGCCGGCTACGAGGAGCTCGCCGCGCTCGTCGCCACCTTGTGGCCCGACCGCCACGAATCCGGCCCTTCCCACCCCGCGCCCCGGTAGATCCCACTACGCTCAGGTGCCGCCCTGGCACCTGAGCACCGGCCAACCCCCGCCCAGCACAAGGGAGCCCCAGACCGTGGCCGCGAGCGTGACCCTGCCCGCCCAAGCCGAACGCGCGGCCATCGCCGCCCGCCACGGCTGGGGCCCCGACTCCACCCCCCTTCCCCTCGCCGCTCTCGCCGCCGCCCAGTCCGGCCTCCACGCCGCACGCCTGCTCACCCCCTACATCACCGCCCACACCCGCAACCCCGCATTCACCCCCGACGAGCTGCGCGCCGCCCTCGCCCCCGGCGGGAGTCTCGTGAAGATCCGCTGCATGCGCCGGACCCTCCACCTGTGGCCCCTCGCCCAGGCCGCCGACGCCCACACCGCCACCCTGCGCCTGCGCCTGGGCGCCACCCGCGCCACCGCCCGCCGGCACGGCCTGACGGAGGCCGGGCTCAGACGCTGGGGACAGCGAGCCGCCGACGCACTCGCCAGTGGCCCCCTGCCGTACCGGGACCTGCAAGACCACCTCGCCAAGCAGCACCACGGGGACAGCGCGGCCGTACGGCTGGGCATCAAGTGGGCTTGGGAGTCCGGGCACATCACCTACCGCAACGCCGCCGCCTCCCTCCACCGTGAGGACCGGCACTACGCCCTCCTCGAGCACGCCCACCCCGGCCTCACCCTCACCGGCCCCGATGCCCGCACGGCCACCATCGCGCTGCTCCGCCGCTACCTGCACGCCTACGGGCCGGCCGCCGAGGGCGACCTGCTGTGGTGGACGGGCCTGACCCGAGCCGAGATCACCCCGGCCCTCGCCGCCCTCCACAGCGAACTCGTCCCCGTCCGCATCAACGGCCTGCCCCACGAACTCCTCGCCCCGCAGGAAACCCTCGAGAGCATCCGCTCGGCGCCCCCGCTGCCGCCCGACCACGTGCGGCTGCTCGCCTTCGAAGACCCCACCTTCAAGGGCTACTTCACCACCCGCAGTCGCTACCACGACCCCGCCCACACCGCACACGCGTTCAACACCATCGGCGAAGTCCGCGCCGCCATCACCGTCGCGGGCCGGATCGCCGGAACCTGGGAGTGGGACAAACGCACCCGCACCGTGAAATCCGCTCTCTTCGCAGCCCAGCCCGCCCCCATCCGCCGCCGGATCCACCAGCACCTCGAGCGCGCCGAGACATTCCTGCGCACCGAGCCGTGCTGACGCCGCGATACCAATGACGCAAATCCGCCCCACCCGGGCGCAGGGCGACGCCATAATCGGTGACTCCACCGGCCCCGCGAGGAATCGACTGCCACCGTGACCGCACAGCGCCACCGCCGTATCTGCGACGTCCACATCCTCCTCGTCCGCGACGACCAGGTTCTTCTCAGCCTCCGCAAGGGCGGCTACGCCGCCGGCCTGTGGCAGGTGCCCTCCGGCCATCTCGAGGAGATCGAACCGACCGACGACGGCGCCGCCCGCGAGGGCCTGGAGGAGATCGGCGTCCGCGTTCCCCCGGGCGGCCTCGACTTCGTGCACTTCCTCGACCACCGCGCACCGGGCGAGGAACCAAGGCTCGGCGTCTTCTACCGCGCCCGCTCCTGGGAAGGCGAGCCGCACAACGCCGAACCCGACAAATGCGGCGGCCTGGGCTGGTTCCGTTTCGACGCGATCCCCGACAACACCGTCCCGTACCACGCCGCCGCCCTGGCCCACATCGCCCAGGGCCGGATGCGCTCCCGCTTCGGCTGGGAGCCCGCGCTGACACCCTGAACCCGGCCGCGCCCGCAGCGCGACTTTCCCGCCATCCGAAGACCTGGCCGGCGGCCACCGGGACGACGGCCGGTTGCGGCTGTGGCCGGTGGGTCGTCAGACTCCGGCCCATGACGACGACATGCGCTCGGGTGATCACGGTGGCGAGGGCGACCCGAAAGGGCACGCGCGAGCACAACGCGGACGCCGCCGCGGTCCACGTGTACCCGGTGGCGGACGTGACCGCCGCGGCGGTGGTGGACGGCATCGGCAACGACCCCGAGGTCGTCGCCGCGGCCCGGATCGCCGCCGAGGTCGCGGTGCGGGTCGGAGCCCGTAAGGGCGGGCTCGCCGGGTTGCTCGCGGCCGCCGAACTCTACGCCGACCCCGGCGCGGACCCCGTCGAGCCGGACGCCGTGGCCGTGCTCGCCCTCGCCGAGCCCGGGCAGGAGACCCGCGTGCACTGGATCGGTGACTGCCGCGCCTGGGGGTTCGACGGCAGGCGGCTGCGGCAGTACACGATCGACCACACCATGGGCGAGCACCTGCGCCAGAAGGGGGCTTCGCTGGCGGAAGCCGCGCTGCACGACAACTGGGTACGTACGTCCTTGGGAACGGCGACGGTCGGCACCGTAAACTTCACGGAGGTACCCGACCCGTTGGTGATCCTCACCAGCGACGGCGTGCACGATGCCCTCGACCGCGATGTCCTCGACGGCCTGATCCACGCTCACCCCGACTCCCCGCAGGCCCTGGCCGACGCCCTGGTCCGCGCCGCCCAGGCCGACACAAGCGGATACCGGGACGACGCCACGGCCGTGGTGCTCCTGCACCACACATAGGCCCGGCGGCGGAACGTCACCAGATCCCATCAGCTTCCCCCCAGGGTCGCCCGTCGCAGCGCACAACAGCCGTCCCTGGCCGACGGGTTCATGCAGTGGCGGGGGCGAGAGGGACGCTGTGGACGGTGGTCCACCGGTATGTCCGGCCGTCGCGGCGAAGTTCGACCAGGTCGACGGTATCGACATACAGAGGGACGGGCGGCAGGGTCCGCAGTGCGGCGGTGGCGTCTATGACGGGGCGGGCGTCGCGGGGGGTGTTGCTGTAGAGGATTCCGAGGTGGGGGCGGAAGCCGGTGGTCGGCTTGCCGGGGGTCAGGCCGATGTCGCGGGCCGCGGCGCTGAGTTCCGCGTGCAGGTGGACGAGCGGGGTCCAGGGGGCGAGGGAGAACCGGACAGCTCCGCGGGAGCCGGCGAGAGGGTGGGCGTCCAGGTGGAACGCGGGAAGGGCACAGTCGTCTACCGCGGAGGCAAGGCGGTCGAGGTCGGTTGCCGTCACCCGGTCGACGGGGCCGATGCGCGTGAGGGTCACGTGGAGACCATCGTGGGGTACGGCGTCCATTTCCAGGTGTCGCAGGGCGTCCTGGCAGTACCCCGCTCGGTTGATCAGGGTTCTGGCGTGCGGGAAGGTCAGCAGCCAGTAGTACGCACGTTGGCCGTTCTCCCAGCCCGGACGGTCCCAGTGGTTGACCATGCGGTCCACCGCCGTGAAGGCTTCCCAGTCGTGCCGGGCGATCACGTCCGGGTCGTCGAGCACGGCGGGTGGCACGGCGGGGAAGGCGCACTGGTCGGTGGCCAGGGCCGGGTGCTGTGCCACTGCCGAATCCTCCTCGTTACGGGACGATCGCCGTCAGAGGGTGACGGCGACAGGCGCGGCCTGTGGCTGGGCGCGCCACATCCGCAGGTCCTCGGCATAGTCGCCCACGGCGGGCTCGCCGCGCCACCGCTCGGCCGCATGAACGTACAGTTCGCTGGCCCGTTGCCATACCGACCGGATGGGCGCGGTGGTGCCGGCGTGCAGGGCACGGCGGCCCAGGAGCATGGCGTGTTCGAGCTCGGGAGCCTCCTGCCGGAGGAGCGCGGTGGCCACGTCGAGGCGGACGAGGGCGCGGCTCCAGTCGGAGTCGGAGTGCTCGATCAGCTCGTCGATCTCGGCGGCGTGGGTGTGGACGTGGTCGTAGTCGGTCAGGGACAGGCGGGCGGTGATGGCGTTGGCCAGGGTCCGGGCTGGGGAGTAGGGCACGAAGTCGATGCAGGAGGTCAGACCGGTGGGCAGGTGCGGTTGCCGGTCGGAGAGGGCCATGGCGGTGCCGATGGCGGCTTCGGCCCTTAAGCGGTCGCCGGTGCGGGCCAGGGCGCGGGCGCAGCCGTTGATGAGGAGCCGGATGGCCTGGGGGTTGCCCGGGTCCAGATCGATGCCGGCCTGCGCGGCGGCGTGGGCCTCGGCGTAGCGCTGGTTGTAGTAGAGGGCCAGCGACCGGGTACCCGCGGTCCACATCCGCAGGCCCAGCACTGCGTCGTCCTCCCCGTCCGGCCGGCCGGCGGCTTCGGCCAGTTCCTCGGCCTCGGTGCAGTACGCGTCCGCCACCTGGAAGGGCGCGTTCGCGTTGACGGCCATGTAGGCGAGCAGCCCGGAGACCTTGGCCGCCATGAGGAAGAGATCGGTGCGCATGCCCGCAGGCTGCTGCCCGGCGATCAGGGTCTGCAGCGTGGTGCGCAGCATCCGTGCCTCGCCCGCCAGTTGCTGGGGGCCGAGCACCTCGTAGCGGTCGATGATGCGGCGGATCGAGGCGGAGGCCATCGTCAGCAGAGCGGGATCGGTGTTCGAGCTCGTCAGGGTGCGGGCCTGGGCTATGACCTGGAGCGGGTCGTCGAACTCGACCCCAGGGCCGATCGGCGCCTGCGGATGCAGAAGCGGGGTGCTCTCCTCGCTGACGGTCTGGAAAAGGCGCTCGACTGACATGCCGAACATGTGGCGCAGCACGGTGGCGGCGGCGTTGTTCGGGGTGCGCTGGATCTGCCCGGTTATCCACCGGGCGAAGGTCGCCCGTGAGACGAAGGTATGGGCGAGTGCCGGGTCGCTTTCCTCTTTCGCCGCGTGCTGGGCCGTCTTGCGGAACGCGGCGCTGAACCGCTCGAACGACTTCAGGTCGCGGTCTTGGACCTCCAGGGAGAAGCGGGTGACCCGCGCGATCGGAGCCATCGCTCACCACCCGCCCGGAGCGGTGGCGTCGTCGAAGCCCAGCAGCGGAACGTCGTAGAGGTCCGGGGCCCGGCGGCGGATGAGGCCGGGGGCGAGGATCTCCTGGACGACGAGCTCGTTGACGAACTGGACCGTCGCACCCAGCAGGTGGCTGGTACGCCCGCTGGCGGAGTCGGCCTTCAGACCTGCTGCGACGTGGATATGGGGCGCCAGGCGGTCGGTCTCGACGTCCCAGGCCAGTGTGCCGCCACCGAGGACTTCGAGGCTCTCGAAGGTGACTTCGTCCCACACCGGAGCCTCGGGGTCGGCCAGGGGCTGGCAGCTGCCGACGAGCTGGGCCGTGCGGAAGCCGCCGATGAACGTGGGGATGTGGGCCGAGCGGATCTCGTGCTCCCGGCAGAAGTCGCCCAGGGCGGTGAAGAAGTCCTCCCCGTGGTCCAGGATCAGGACGAAGGACCGGCCCCAGATGATCGAGCGGGCTCGCATACTGCAGTCTCCTTGGCTGTGGGGCAGGTCAGTGCTGGTCGGCGAAGGCGGCGGCAATGGCCGTCCGGTCGGAGCCGGCGGTGAGGTGGGCCCACAGCAGCAGGCGGGCCTTGAAGGGGTCGAGGGAGCCGCCGCTGATCAGGCTGCGGCCCAGCAGGTCGCTCTCGGACCCGTCGAAGCTGTACGTCGCACTGAGCACGCTGCCGGAGCCGGTGCGGGAGGTCAGGACGACCGGGATGCGGGCCGCCAGCTTCTCCAGGCGGTCGGTCCAGTTGCCGGGGACGTGCCCGGCCCCGAACGCGGCGACAACCAGCCCGTCCAGCCGGTCTTCCAGGCCGTCCAGCAAGAGGCCGTCACTGCCCAGTGCCGCGTGGAGGACCTCCACCCGGGCCGACTGGCCTTGCGGGGGCAGTGGCGCGACGACGCAGGGCGCGCGCAGCGGAGTGACGCGCAAGTGCACCGCGCCCTCGACGATGTGGCCGATGGGCCCGGTGCCGGGGGAGGCGAAGGCGCTGGTGCTGGTGCTGTGGACCTTGCGGACGTGGCGGGCCGCGTGGATCTCGTCGGCGAAGACCACCACGACGCCCAGGTCCCGGACCGCGGGGCTCGAGGCCGTGTGCACGGCGGCCAGCAGGTTCGCTGGCCCGTCCGCACCCGGCGTCTGCGGGGGACGCATGGCACCGGTCAGGACCACCGGCGTTGGGCCGCGATGGAGCAGGTCCAGCAGGAACGCCGTCTCCTCCAGGGTGTCGGTGCCCTGGGTGACCACAATGCCGTCGACTCCCGAAGCCTCGGCCGCGCAGACACGTTCGGCCACCGCGGCCACGTCCTCGAAGGTCAGGGAAGCGCCGGGGACCTGCCGGACGTCCTCCACGAGGATCTCGGCCTCCGCATCCAGCCCGGGCACAGCCGCAACAAGATCGGCGCCGGCCAGCCGGGGCGTCACACCCCCTTCGCCGGCGGTGGCCCGGGTCATCGCGATCGTGCCGCCCAGGGTGAGGACGAGGACACGGCGGCGGGCAGCAGAGTTCACGGGAAATTCCCTTCGCAGACGGGACGGAACTGGCAGCGCAGTACAACGCGGGAGAGCCCTGGGCATGCGGCTCACCGGCCGGGCGCGAGAGCGCCGACGAATCGCAGGGCCTCGTCGAGGGCATCCACGCTCAGCAGACGACTGCGCGGCCGGATCAGCCGAGCGACGCCCAGCGCGGCGAGCTCGCGACAGCGGCTCACGAGCCATCCCCAGTCGAGGCCGAGGTAGTCCGCCAGCGCCCGCAGACGCTGCTGCGGCTCCCCATCGGCGGCAACCGTGCCGGTGCGCGCATCGGCAATGACGTCCTCGAAGTGCCGAAGGTCCGCAGGTGCGGAGGTGGTGTCGGTCTTCCACAGCCCTTCGGCGCGGACCCACGTGGCCAGGACAGCACGCTGCCCGGGGACCAGGGCGAAGCCGTCCACCGCGCCGAACTCCGGACGCGGTGTCACCCACACTCGCACCCCCAGGCGTTCCATCAGCGCGACGGCAAGGAGGAGTAAAATCCGCTCGTAGCCGCCGCTGCGGCGCACCACCGCCTCGGGCACGCAGAACACCCGAGACAGGTCGCCACCGGCGAAGCGCCGCGCCTGGGCGTACAAATAGTCGGCTTTGTGGCGGTAGAACAGCCAGGCCGCGGCTTCCTCACCGGTCTGCTCCCGGGTGAAGCACACCGGCGGGCCCGCGACGTCGAGCAAGTGCCGCCCAAGGTGGCGGGCACAGAACAGACTTCCGAGCCAGCTGCTGCCCACCGAGGAGAGCCCGGGGACAGCCATGTGGCTGGGCGCCGACCGGTCCTGCGACAAGTAGGCCGCCAGAACCTCCTGCCCGCCGTCGAGAGCCTGATCATCGGCCAGCAGCCCGTCATCGAGCTGCACCAAAGCCCACAGGATGCCGTAGGTCAGGTCATCCAGCTCATGGGCCGCCGACAGCACCACCTCGCCCGCCCTGGAGGCAAGCGTGTTCCGGGCGATCCGGGAATCCACCACATACAGCCGTAAGCCCTCCGCCCGCTCGTCAACACCGACCAGCAGCCCGCGCCGCGCCGGACGGAGGAAGCCCTCGAGTAACCCGGGGTCGAGGACCTGGAAGACGGCCGCGCCGTCCCGGACGATGACCGGGTGCAGCTGGACGGCAGCCGTTGTTCCGTCCAGCACCCGGCGCCCCAGCAACTCCCAGGAGTCCGCCACCTCGGGTGCGGCGGACAGAAAAAGACGGGAAGTCGGCCAGCGCCGACTGATCGCCAAGGACGCCTGGAGATCCCCGCGGCCATGCGCCTGCGACAGCCGGGGCAGCATCGTCTCCGGAGCCGGGCTGAACAACTCGGCGACCGGGAACCCGAACAGCGCTTCCAGCACCCGCGCGGCGTCGTGCTGAGGCCGGCCGAACCAGTCGCCGGAGTACCAGCGGTCGAAAGTCGCCCGGCTGACCGTGACAGTGCCCAGACGAGGTTCATCCTCGGCGAGCTGTCTCGCCATGGCCTCGAACCTCTCACAGAAGGTGATCCACGCGTCCCACGCGCGCTCCTGGAGCAGCAGGCGGAACAGAGTGGGGGGCATCGCGACCTTCCTCCGGCGGAGAGACGGGGACGAGCGTCGGCCGGTACGCCAACGGCATATGCAGCACTGGGCAATTGAGCGCACACACCTCGTGACGTCTGGCTAGGATGCTCCCCGTACCGCGCCCTTAGCAACATGGGTCAACAAATTGTCGGAAGGATTGGTTGTCGGGTGACGGCGGCAGCCACCACACTGACGCACATGACGGAAGGGACCCGCGCCCCGGGCTCGCTGACCCTCGGCGAAGTCGGCCAGCGCCTCGCAGAGCTCCGCAACCGCGCCGACCTCACGCTCGTGCAGGTCGCCAACCAGCTGCGCAGCCGCGACCTCAAGATCGACGCGAGCGGACTCAGCCGCCTTGAGCGCGGCCAGCGCGCCCGGGTGAGCGAAGACCTGGCCAACGCGATCCTGGACTGCTACCTGGCCAGCCCGGCGGAGCGAACGGAGATCCTCGGCCTGCTCGGCACGGACACCGCGCCCACAGGCCGCCCCCGGCCCAAGCTGTGGCTCCGCCACGCCGACCTGCTCACGCCCATGCAGTTCGAGGGATACCTCAAGCAAGAACGGCAAGCCGCAGCCATCTGGAACTGGGAACCCTTCATCATCCCGGGTCTGCTACAGACACCGGACTACGCCCGCGCGGTCATCGAAGGCCTCCGCCCCGAACTCACACCGACCGCCGTCCGAGGCTTGGTCGACATCCGTGTCGACCGCCAGCACAAGGTCTACGACGGAGCCCTCACCGACTTCCGCGCCCTCATCGGCGAAGAGGCCCTCCTCAGCACGATCCAGGACACCGCTGTGATGCACGGCCAACTGCAGTGCCTACTCGACGAATCCACCCGACCCACCGTGGACATCCGCATCCTCCCGAGGAACACCGGATGCCACCCCGGCATGGCCGGACCCTTCGTACACATGCGCTTCCCCAAGACCACCAGCAGCGCCGTGTGGGTCGAGACGATGGCCACCTCGATCTACCTCGACCACCCCCACGAGACCACCCGCTACGCCTCGGCCTTCAAAGGCCTCTGGCAGCGGGCACTCAGCCCAGACGAAACCCGGGCGCTCATCACAAGAACAAGCAAGGAGCAGCACGCGTGACAGTGGACAAGCCGAACCCCGCCGAGCTCGACCTGACCAACATCGAGTGGGTCACCGCCAGTGGGGGCGGCGGCAACTGCGTTCTGCTGGGCAGGCAAGGGGAATTCATCCTCGTGGGTGACTCCAAGAACCCCGACCGCCTGCCGCAGATCTACACCCTTGACGAAGCGCGCACATGGGTCCAGGGGGCCAAGGACGGAGTCTTCGACGCCCTCCTCTGCCCGTAGCCGCGAAGTAGGGCACTCGCCGGGAGCCATGGGCATGCGAAACCCAGAGGACGGCCAGGACTTGCGGTACGAGGTGAGGTTGGGCCGTCAGGCTAGCCACAGAGAGACCGACAGCGCCCCGGTCAGGAGAAACGGACCGAAGGCGATCTGCTGCTTGCGGTGGGCCTTGCCGGTGACGGCCAGGGTGATGGCAGCGACGGCGCCGAGGAGAAAGCCGGTGAAGGTTCCGGTGAGGACGGCGGGCCAGCTGTGCCACCCGAGAAGGGCTCCGGCGGCAGGGGCGAGTTTCGCGTCGCCCATGCCCATGCCGGCGAGCGCGAGCACGAGGTAGGCCACGCCGAGGGCCGCGGCGGCCGTGAGCGCGCGGGGCAGGCTGCCGTTCTCGCCGGTGAGCCAGGCTCCGGCCAGGAGCAGGATCGTTCCGGCGCAGGCAGGCAGGGTCAGGATGTTGGGCAGGCGCTGGACGGCGATGTCGATCAGGACGAGGGCGACGCCGCAAGCGGCGAGCCAGTAGTGGGCAGCGGCCGTAAAGCCGGTCACGCCGGTGGCGGCGATCGCGGCGAAGGCCGTCCCCGCCAGAAGCTCGGGTACAGCCGGCGTCGGCCGGAGCCGGTGTTGGCAGGTGGGGCACCGGCCGAGCAGGAGCGGGCCGGGGCGGCGGAGGGAGAGGAGGGCGGTGGCGCAGCTGGGGCACTTCTCGCGCGGCGGTTCGCCGGCGGGGACCGCGCGGGTGAGGACCAGGGGCCGGGCCGCGGCGCCGGAGAGTGCTCCGGCCACGAAAGCGACAGCGACGGTTCCCAGCATCCAGCACTCCCCACGGCGGCGTGTTCCGGCCACCGGTGTGGACGGCCTGTGAAGCGTAACGAAGCCGTACGACATCCCGTCCGGGCGGAGGCCGGACGGATAGGCTCTCCCTTCTTCCGGGCGGGCCGGAGTGCCCGGGCGGGCGTAAAACGGGTGCTTCGTAGACTTCATGTCCCATACCGTTCGGATTCGCCGGATGGGCGACAACTGAGGACGACAACCGGGGAGTCCGGGTGGCTGGTTCGTGGCGCACGGAGGCAGCCCGGCATCCCGGTGTGAGGGGGAGCGCCGGTGCGCGCGGATGTGGCGAAGAGGACAGGCGGGATATCAGGGTCGGTCCCCGCCGCAGTGGACAGGGTGCTGTTCGATCCGCGTTTCACCGTCCTGGTCCTGCCCGGCGGCCGCGTCCACGCCAACGGGAAGCTGTTGTCCGGCCCGGAGCTGTGGCCCCTGATCCACCAGGCCTGGCATGTCCCGCGCGAGGCCGCCGCACGGCTCGGATACCCGGTCCGGATCAGCGTCGGGCGGCCTGACGGGAGCGTGAGCGCCTACTTGATGTCCGGCGACGGCGGCCACACCAGAGTCGCTGCGCACCCCGAGCTCGTCCCCTTGATGGCCGTGGATCCGCGGTGGAGCGACGGCGTGCTCGGCCGGCACCCCCTCCTTGCCTCCGTACGGGCCGCGGAGACTACCGGGGACTTCTCCCGGGTACGCCGGGCCGCCCGGAACCTGACGGACCACCTCGAACGGGGCGTCGGCACCACGCACCCCTACAGCGTCATGGCCCGTGAACTGGAAGGGCACTTCGCTCTGCTCGACCACGACGGGCTCGGCGCCGCCGCACACTTCACCTCAGCCGCGGAGACCCGCTACCGCATCCAGGCCCCGGCCCAGACGACGTCCTGCGCCCTGGATACCGCCGTCGCTGCCTTCCTGGCCGCCGTGGATTCCCGGGCGCCCGGCGCCTGGGAGACCGGCTACCGCCTCGCCCACACGCTTGTGCACATCGCTCCCCGCGGCACGGAACGCATCGCCGCGGTGCTCGAGCGCCTCGGCCCGGCATGCCTCGAACAGCGCGCCCTGTGAAGTGGCAGTTCGCCGGCGGGGGAGGGATGTGGTGGAGGCTCCATTGTTCTCCCGCCGCGACTGGGCCGCGCGGCCGGCGGTGGCCGTCGGCGGCCGCAGCGTGCCCTCGCCGGTGAGCCGGGCGCTCTGCTGCTTGTCCCGGGCTCGTCTTCGGGGCCCGGGGCAGGGAGTATGTGCGGTGCCTGTGCGGCGAGCAGCGCGGTGCGAGGGGAACCGGGAATGACGGCTGCTTCGCTTCCTGCCCCTGTCGCGGGTGAGCGGTGCGGCTCGTGGAACAGGGATACCGATGAATGGGGAGACCCGTTGGCCGGCAAGAGCGTCTTCCTGCGGAACCGAGCGGCCCGCCGTCTCTTGCGGGACCTGCAGGGTGTCGGATTCACCGATCTCGAAGTGTCGGACGTGGTCGGGCACTTCGATCGCGTCGTTGACTGGAAGCGCGGCGGTCTGTCACGGGACGAGCTCGGTCTCCTCACGGGCTGGGGTGAGCGGGGGTACCGCACCCTGACCGCTGCCCGGGCATTGCATGAGGCCAAGCGCGCACTGGGTGCTGCGATGGCCAGGGACTATCGCATGGGCAGGGGCGAAGAGGAGATCGTCGCGGAGGCCGCGTTCGTCATTCCCCTGGCAGAGGGCCGTAGGCTGCTGCACGACTCCCGGTTGCTGCACGACGCCCTGGCAGCGCTCCAGCCGTGGACACGGGTGTTCCTGATGCCGCACGGGGTGACGGCGACGCGACAGGGGATGGCGCCCACGACCATCTGCGTGCAGTGGAAGGGCGAAGACGAGGCCGCCCGCCGACAGGTGCTCGGCGGCCTGGACGAGGCGCTGCGGGCCGTCGGCATCGGATACCGGGACTGTGCGACGAAGGCGCCGCTCAACGAAGCGAGCCTGGCTGGGTGGACGGCGCGATCGTTTTGGGAGCTCTACTGGCTGGACGCCCCGCACACGCTGGAATCCGCCACGGAGTGATCCGTGACCAGCCCAGACCTCCGTCGGCTGAGGCTGCGGGAGCTGCCGACGCGATCGCCGGACGGTGCCGCGATGCGCTCGGCCCTCGGATACGGCGGGCCAGCTCGCCGACGTGCCCCGGGCCCTGGCTGCCGGACCAGCTGGCCCGATCCGGTGACAGTCGGTCATGTTCAGGTAAAAGCCGCCTGATCAAGGTGGGCGGTGACGATACTCCCCGGAGTCCGTTGAACGCGGCGGCGCGGTCACCAGACGCATCACCGCATGCGTCGCCGCGCCCACTCGCCGCGTGGTCGAATCCCGGAGGTTGCCCGTGCACCAGCAGACCACCGCCCCCGAAGGCGGCATGCAAGTGATCTCCGAGGCACTGCTGACGGCGTACCAGCACCTCGGTGCCGAGCACCAGGCCCTGGCCACGGAGACGCGGGGGACCAGCGCCAAGGAGCGGCTCGGGACGCTACGGCGCATGAAGCAGAGCCTGGCGGACGCGAGCATCCAACTGGTGCAAGGGCTGGAGCTGGTAGCCACCGTCCACGGGAAGCAGGCCCTCGGCCTGAGCGGTCAGGCCTCCCAGGATGCCGACGGCAAGGACTACTTCAGCCTCCCCTCCCTCGTCGATGCCGGCGAGAACCTCTTCGGCGCGCAGCGGCACATCGCCGAGGCCGTACGCTGCCTGGGCAAGGCCTACGAGCCCACGCAGAAGTACCGCGCCCTCGCGGTCGCTCGCCGCCCGCAGCACATGAGCACCGTTTTCCGCGGCCTGCGAGCCGCCATCACCGCGCTGCGCACGGAACTCACCACACGCGGCCAGGGCGATGAAGCCGCCGAATGCGACACCCTGACCGGCCTCCTGGACCAGCTGGAGCCCCGGGTGTGCCGTCCCGTGCCTGCCCAGACCTCCGGCCCCACGGCCGACGACGTGACCACCGCGATCCTCGCGGACCCCACCATCGCCCGGGCGGCCGCCGATGCCCTGAAGCAGCTCACGAACACCTGACCCAGCATCGCCGTCCGGGCCGCGCCCGCGGGCCAGGTCCGGGCAGGGCGGCTACCAGGTGACGGGTCCCCGACCCGGACCTGGCATGGCAGCGTTCCCCCGTCGGGCTGGGCTCGTTGACCTGGACATGGACGTCATCGCGCTGGCCCGGGCAGGCTCCCGCCTCCAGCACACCGACCAGATGCTCTCCCATGCCTGTGACCACCTGGCGTCCCGGGGCCGTCACGGCGTGAGCGGCAGCAGGGCGGACACCGCGCTCGGCAAGGTGCACCAGCGCGTCGCGCAGGCCCGCGACGACGTTCTCGTCGCCTACGGACTCGCAACGATCACTGCAGCTTCACAGTCAGAGGCGAGGGACCGCGCGCTGACGGCCTACAGCGAGCTCGCTGACCTGTCGGACGGCTTCGACAGCTCCCTCGAGGCATTGCGGAGCGCGGGTGTTGACGTGTCCCTCCTCGCCCGCGTGTGCCAGACGCTGGGCCAGGCCGTGGTCCAGCTCGCGCACGGCATCGGAGACGGGGACCTCGCGGCCGGCGGCGACGGACGAACCCCCGTGCGCCTTGCCATGATGTTCACCGTCCACGCGGAAGCAGTTGCCGCTCCAGCCACGCCGCGGTAGCCACCGGGCTGGAAGGCGCCGGGCCCGGATGCTCCGGGCCGCCGGATGCCTCCGGGTCGGAAACCATGGAGAGGCCACCGCCTGGCGGTCTGCCCCGTCGGGCACGGCCTGGCGGGCGGTCCTCGCTCGGTGGAGTCGGCCGGTCGGCCGAGCGTCGCGCTGCTCTATCCCTGGACGTCTTCGACGGTCATGTCACCGCGCAGGCGCAGGTAGCGCACCGGGTGTCGGTACCGCCCCCGGTCCACGGCGGTGTCGGCGGTGAACTCGGCGACGAGCTCGGGAACGACGACCTGGAAGAGGAGGGGCTCGGAGCTGCCCCAGCCGGCCGTGAAACGACGGCCGTACCAGGGATGGCCGGGCCCGGCGGTGCGCAGGACGGCGCCCAGCTCGGCCGACGCCGCCGGGCGCAGCGGTGTGGAGCGGGCGATCAGACGCAGCTCGCCCGCGGGGTCGGGGTGTCCGAGCAGAAGCGTCTGCGGCGCGGTCGCGGTGCCGGTGACGGCGCCGATGATCCCCTCCGCCGTCGTCCGGGTCCGCAGCTTCAGCCACCCGCGCTGACCAGGCCGGTACCGGGAGCTCAATTCCTTGATCATGACGCCTTCGATCCCGGCTGCGCCCCAGGCGGGGTCGAGCCAGGCGCGGGCTGTCTCCTGGTCGGTGGTCTGCGGGCACAGTGCCCAGGGCGCGCAGAGCCTCAGGGTGGCGAACAACTCCTCCAGCCGGGCGCGGCGCTCGCTCAGGGGCCGGTCGAGAAGGACGGTGCCGGAGACCTCGAGCAGGTCGAACACGATCAGGTGGGCCGGCCGCTGCTGTGCGGCACGCGCTGCCGTGAGCCCCCGGCGGCGGGCCCGGTGCTGGAGAGCCGCGAAGTCGAGCCGCTGCCCGTCCCACACCACCAGTTCGGAGTCGAAAACCGCTTCGACTCCGAGAGCGGACGCGGCCCGGGTGATCTCCGGGAACGCCGGACCCAGATCAGCGCCGCGCCGCGACTGGACGTAGGGCACCGGCCGGGCGAAGACCAGAGCACGGTAGCCGTCGACTTTCTGCTCGAACGCGGTCTGCCCGGCCGCCCCGGCATAAGGGAACTCGTGGACAGGCCGTGCCAGCATCGGCTCGAGGGGAGGCGACAGGTGCACGCTTCACTTCTACGCGATCCGCGCCTCCTGCGCGCCCGCGGCCCCACGGGTGTCTTCTGTCGCGGAAGGTGGACCGTTTGCCATCGAAGCTGGACCGAGGTGACAAGCCGGAGCACGACGGGCTGGCGTGCGGTAGGACAGGGCTCCGAACCTGGTGGTGACCTGCGAACGGCGCCACCGCTGATGCGGCGACGCCGTTGCATCGGGGCGCCCGACGGCGCTTTGCCCCCGGTAACCGGAGGTGCTGGTTTGGCATCGCTGCCGAGGCAGACGGCCTGGCGCCGTGTGCCCGAATTCTGCGGCGCCACCCAACAGAGTAGCGGCAGCTGCCATTTGCGCGGGGGCCGTCGACGAACGAGTACGGGACGCCAGTCCAACTTGGGTGACAAACGGTCCACCTTCCGTGTCGGAGGACAACTAGGGACATGTGCGTAACCCGGGCCGGGCTCCGGTCGTTGAGCCGGACGAAGTCCGGCCCCGCGCCCCGGCACCTGCATATGGTGCGGCAGACTGCGCAGATGACCACCCCCGCACACGGCCGGACACCGCTCGGCAACGGCGTCCGCGCGATCATCCCGTCCTCGGATCCCAGGCCCAGTGAGCGAGCCGCCCGCGCCCTGGCTCCTTTCCAGCACATCCCGGTCCCCGCGGGCGTCATCGAGGCCGCCAGACACCTCATCGAACCTCTGCTCCACGGCGAGAACGAGCAGGACCGTGCCAGTGCCGAGGCGATCCTCGCCCACTTCGACGCTGCGATAGCCCAAGCCGTATCCAGCGTCACCGCCGGCTGACCACGCCGGCCCGGGCCGCTGAGGGCGCCGGTGTGACGACGCTGCGTCGTAACCCGCCATACCTCCAGTGAACGCCCACGGCGGCCGCCAGGCTTAGCTCAGCGCCAGCCGCTGGCCGTCCTGCCTCGAGCACGGGGGATCTGGGCGCCAGGACCCCGCTCCGTCCGCGTCCTCGCGGACTCCCGGTGGGCACGAAGCGGGCACGTTCACGCGCGTGGTGGAGCGGGTGACCAGCCGCCGCAGCGCCGGCAGTCGGTGAGGATCGCTACGCCGCGCTGCTCGGTGTCCAGCAGCAGCCCGGCAACCTCGGGGGCCGGGGCGTCCAGGACTTCCCATGTCCCGCTGCTGATCACGATCTTGCCGTTCGCCGGCACCGTCGGACACTGCTGCCGGTGTGCACTGACCCGAACTTCCTGCCCGGTGGTGCTGCGCCTGAGCCGGGCGAGGAGAAACCGCTCGGCGGGGTCGGACACTGGGGCCGGAACAGTGGAGATCATCTCGGGCATTCCCGCACCATAACCGGCTAGGGGGCGGCTCTTCGCCCCGCCGCGTTACGGGGGAGCACAGCACTGTGCAATCAGGCGGGCAGGTCCTGGCACTGAAGGGCTTGCGGGGTGCACATGCCCGACGAGCACGCCGGTCCGGGCCCGCGAGATCTCTGCGCAGTGGGTGATCGCCGTCGGCCGCCGCGCGCCCCGCAGGGGCGGCGGTGGCGCGGCCTCATCGGCGGCGCCGGGAAGCCAGCGCGAAGGCGGTGCCGATCCCAGTGAAGATCAGCCCGATTCCTCCGAAGAGCAGCGGCAGCAGCCACAGCGAGAGGAACCCCTTGATCCGCGCGTCCTCGGGCGCATCCGGGCGGTAGAGCACCTCAACCTGCTCACCCACCTTGTACGAGGGCGGATTGGACCCCGCGGAGTCCTGGAACCTCGTCCGGGCGCCATTCGCCGAGGTGAACTCGACCACCGGGTACGCCACAGGCGGGTTGTCCTGGCGGGATCCGCCGTCGCGGTCCTCCTGCCAGTCCAGGGCCACTACCGTGCCCCGGGCGCGTTCCGCATTCGTGAGGAAGGCAACCGATATTCCCGCAAAGACCAGTCCGATGACCAGGCACAGCGCCCCGATCGCGATCATCGCGACATTGAGCCCGCGGGGGACACCACGCCCGCGTACCTGAAACTCGATCTGCACAACATCCCCCTCGCTCCGGACAAGCGAGAAGGACGGTATCCCACGCGTCCCGGTCGTCACGCTGCTGGCACGGGCAGGCCGGGCACCACGTCGCCGCGGACTGGCCACCCAGGGCAGCGGGACCGGCTGTTGTTTCGGGCCGGGACCCGCACGCCGCCGGGTTGCTGTTCAAGCGGTCTTCGGGGCCTTGCGGGCGGCCTCCGCGATCTCCCAGCAGGCGACGCACAGCGTTTTGGCGCCCGGCCCGTACCGGCAACACGGTTGGCGGCAGCGCGCACAGGGTCCGACCTGCGACGGCGGGCAAGTCAGGGCGGGGACCTTGATCGATTCTCGGGTGACCACGGCTGGGGTTCCTCTCGGCTCTCATCACAGGACAAAACGGTTGCCGCGCACATTCCCGACGGGCATGTGAGATGCGATGTTCGATTTCCGTTCGATACTGTAAAGATATCGGCCACGGTGGCCGGAAGGGGAGGGTGGGCAAAGACCGGAGGCAGCGATGAGCGGCGGGACGCACCTGCACGTCTCCTCCGGGTACTCGGCCCGCTACGGCGTCTCCCACCCGCACGTGCTGGTGGAACGGGCCGCGGAGCGGGGCATCGGTGCGCTCGCGCTGACCGACCGCGACACCGTCAGCGGCGTGGTCCGGTTCGCCAAGGCAGCCATGGCTGCCGGGGTCCGGCCCATCTTCGGTGTCGACGTCGCGGTCGCCCCGCACGAGCCTGGCCCGCTGCGGCCCGAACGGCAGCGCACCCCCGTCCGCGGCGGTGCCCACGTGGTCGAGCCGCCCCTGCGGGTGACTCTGCTCGCGCAGAACCGGGGCGGATGGGCGCGCCTGTGCCGGATGGTCTCCGCCGCCCACGCCCAGGCTGCCGGCGGGCCTCCGGTCCTCACCTGGACCATGCTCCGTGACTACGCCGGTGAGGGCCTGACCGTGCTGCTGGGGCCGGTGTCCGAGCCGGTGAGGGCACTGTCCGCCGGACGGGCCGACCGAGCCGAGCAGCTCCTCGTCCCGTGGCGCGACCTGGTCGGGGACGGCCTTCGCCTGGAGGTCATGTGGTGGGGCCTGCCCGGCACCGGTCCGGGCTCGCTGCGCCTGGCCGCTCGTACCCTCGGCCTGGCCGACCGGCTCGGCATCCCCGCCGTGCTGACCAACGCCGTCCGCTACGCCGACCCCGGCCAGCACCCCCTCGCCGACGTCCTCGACGCCGCTCGCCTGCTGCGGCCCGTCGACCGGCGCCGCCTGGACAGCGGCCGGCGCTGGCTGACGGACCCCGCGACGATGGCGGCCGCTGCCGAGCGGATCACCGAGGCCGCAGGCGCCGGGCCCCGCCGCGCCGCCCAGCTGCTGGCGCAGACCGCCCTGAGCGCAGAGCAGTGCGTCCTGGACCCGGTGACCGACCTCGGTCTGGGCCGGCCGCACTTCCCGGAACCGGAGGTCGTCGGCGCGCAGGCCGGTCCGGGCGGCGCGATGCGGCTGCTGCGCCAGCGCTGCGAGACCGGGATGATCGCGCGTGGCCTGGAGCGTGACCGGCGCGCCGTAGAGCAGCTCGAGTACGAGCTCGGCGTGATCGGCCGGCTGGGGTTCGAGCCGTATTTCCTGGCCGTGGCCCAGGTGGTGGCGGACGTCCGGGCCATGGGCATCCGGGTGGCCGCCCGCGGCTCCGGTGCCGGATCCATGGTCAACCACTCGTTGAGCATCGCCACGGCCAACCCCTTGGAGCACAACCTCCGATTCGAGCGGTTCCTCAGCCTGCGCCGGGCGTCCCTGCCGGACATCGACCTCGACGTGGAGTCCGCCCGCCGCCTGGACGTCTACGACAAGATCATCTCCCGGTTCGGTGCCCAGCGCGTGGCGGTGACCGGCATGCCGGAGACCTACCGCGCGCGGCACGCGCTGCGGGATACGGCCCTGGCCCTGGGCATCCCGCCGCAGGAGGCCGGGCGGATCGCCAAGGCGTTCCCGCACGTGCGGGCCAGGGACATCCGCGGCGCGCTGGCCGAGCTGCCTGAACTGCGCTCCCTGGCCGCGCAGGCGGACTCGTACGGGCGCCTGTGGGAGCTCGCCGAGGGCCTGGACGGGCTGCCGCGGGGGTTCGCGATGCACCCGTGCGGGGTGATCCTCTCCAACGCCGGCCTGCTCGACCGTCTGCCTGTCCAGCCCGCGCCCGGCGGGCAGTACCCGACCCTTCAGGCCGACAAGGAGGACGTGGAGGACTTGGGCCTGCTGAAGCTCGATGTCCTGGGGGTGCGGATGCAGTCGGCGATGGCGCACGCCGTCGCCGAGATCCGCCGGACCACCGGCCGGCAGCTCGACCTGGACTCTCCCGACCACGTGCCCCTGGACGACGCGGAGACCTTCGAGCTCATCCGCTCCGCCGAGACGCTCGGCTGCTTCCAGATCGAGAGCCCCGGGCAGCAGGACTTGGTGGGCCGCCTGCAACCGCGGACCGTCCAGGACGTGATCGCGGACATCTCGCTCTTCCGTCCCGGCCCCGTGCAAGGCGGCATGCCCGCCCGCTTCATCGCGGCCCGCCACGGCGCCGCCCCGCACTACGCCCACCCCGACCTGGAACCGCTGCTGGCCGACACCTACGGCGTGGTCATCTGGCACGAGCAGATCATCGACATCCTGGCCACGATGACCGGCTGCGACCGGGCCCTGGCCGAAGTCGCCCGCCGTGCCCTGGGCGATGCCGACCGCCTGCCCGGCCTGGAGGCCTGGTTCCGCCACGAGGCCGCCGCCCGCGGCTACAGCCCGCAGGTCCTGACAGAAGTGTGGAATACGGTCAAATCGTTCGGCGCGTACGGCTTCTGCCGCGCGCACGCCGTCGCCTTCGCTGTGCCCGCCATGCAGTCCGCCTACCTCAAGACCCACCACCCGGCCGCGTTCCTCGCCGGCCTGCTGGAGCACGACCCCGGAATGTGGCCCACCCGCGTCCTCATCGCGGACTTCCGCCGGCGCGGCGTCCCCGTCCTGCCCGTCGACATCAACCGCTCCCACCCCTCCCACCGCGTGGAGAAGACCGACGACGGGCGGTGGGCGGTGCGCCTCGCCCTGAGCACGGTCAAGGGCATCTCCGAGGACCAGGTCGAACGCATCGCCGCCGGGCAGCCCTACGTCTCGCTCCAGGACCTGTGGCAGCGAGCCCACCCCGCCCTGCCCATCGCCCAGCGCCTGATCGAGATCGGCGCGCTCGACGCCCTGCGCGGCACGCTCACCCGCCGGGACCTGCTCCTGCAGACCACTGAGCTCCACCGCCACACCCGCACCCACCACCCCGCTGCCGGCCAGCTCCCCCTCGACGGCACCCTCGTGACGGCCGAGCCGTCCGGCCTGCCGGAGATGACCAGCCGCGAAGCCCTCAGCGCCGAACTCGCCACCCTCTCCATCGACGTCAGCCAGCACCTGATGGACCATCACCACCGGCTTCTGCGCGAGGTCGGCGCCACCAGCGCCGCCCGCCTGCGCACCCTCCAGCCCGGCCAGAAGGTCCTGGTCGCCGGCGTACGCGCCTCCACCCAGACCCCGCCCTCCTCTGGCAAGCGGATCATCTTCGTCACCCTCGAAGACGGCACCGGCCTGGTCGATCTCGCCTTCTTCGACAACACCCACGAAGCCTGCGCCCATACGATCTTCCACTCGGGAATCCTGCTGGTCAGAGGCACGGTGGAGGCTCGCGGGCCACGCCGTACGGTCGTCGGGGAGACTGTCTGGGACCTCGAACAGCTCGCCACCACCCGCCGCGACCACGGCCCCGAAGCCGTCCTGAAGCTCCTCGGCCGTACCCGCCCCGCGCCCACTCCCGCCCAACCGCCCACCCAGCAGACCCTCGCGAACGGCACCAGCGGAGCGCGCCTTCACCCCTGGGCAGACCTCCAAGCGGCCGGCACCCCTTCCGCCGACCTCACCGCCCTCGGCTACACCAGCCCCGGGAGCGCCGGATGACCCTCCCCACCACACGATCGCGCACGATCGCGCGCATCCACTTCCACCCGGCCGAGGCAGCGCCCGGGCTGTATGAGCAGCTCCTGGACGTCCTCCACGGCATCAGCCCCCTCGTCGAACCCCATCCCGCGGACTGGTCCGCCACCGTCGACCTCACCGGCGCCCTGCCCTACTGGCGCATGGACGCCGCCGACCTGACCGCCCTGATCCGCCTGCGCCTGCTCGCCCTCCACGGCGTCCCCAGCTCCGCCGGCACCGGGTGCACACGCATGATCGCCACCATGGCGGCCGCCACCACACCCCCGGGACACACCACGATCATCGGCAGCACCCCCTACGACATCCACGCCTTCCTGCGCCCCCAGCCCACCGCGGCGCTCCCCGGCATCGGCCCGGCCACCGCCCGCACCCTGACCCGCTACGGCATCCACACCATCGGCGACATCGCCGACACCCCCACGGCCACCCTCCAGCGCATCCTCGGCACCGCCGCCGCCCGCCAGGCCCACGCCCGCGCCCACGGCATCGACCCCCGCCCCGTCATCCCCACCGCCCTGCCCAAGTCCGCCAGCGCCACCCACCACTTCACCCGCGACACCCTCGACCCGGCAGAACACCGACGGGCGATCCTCGCCCTCGCCAACCACCTCGGCCAGCGACTGCGCACCAACGGCGAAGCCACCGGAGCCCTGGCCCTCATGGTCCGCTACGCCGACCGCTCCTCGACGAGCCGCAGCAGAGTGCTGCCCGAGGCCACCCACCACAGCCACCTCCTGGTCAGCGCCGCCTACGACATCCACGCCTCGCTCGCGCTCCAACGGGCACGCGTAACCGCCTTCTCGCTGCGCGCCGAGGCGCTGCGCCCCATCGAACAGGCCGCGCGCCAGCTCACGTTCGACCCCGCCGACGAGCGCACGATCGCCCTCGAAGCAGCAGCCGACCGCGCGCGAGCCCGGTTCGGCCCCGGCATCATCAAGCCCGCAGCCCTCGCTCCGGCTCCGGCTCGCACCGGCCCGCGGGCGGTGAGCTCACCGGTACCCGCAGGGTGAGTGGCGCGCTGACGCCTTCGCCTCGACGGTGCGCTTCATGGCCCCGCCCCCGCCCCGCCAGTGACCTGCCGAAGAAACCTGCCCGCTGCTGTCACACGAAGGCCGCTTTTCACACCTGTAGCAGGTGAACACCACGAACGAGAGGGAGCTACTCATGACGACACCGACTTCGCCATCAGCACTGCCCACCGCTCCCGCGCAGGCGAACGGGCAGCCCTTTGCCCCGGCGTGGATCGAAAGCGTGGCGGACACGAGCAGCCGCATGGCGCCCTACCAGCTGATCGCGGACCAGCTCCGCCGGGAGATCGCGGCCGGCTCATTCGCTCCCGGCAGTCGCCTGCCGTCCGGGCGGGAGCTCCAGCAGCGTCTCGGCGTCTCCAGTGGCACGGTGCGAAGTGCGGTACGCCTGCTCAAGCACGAGGGGCTGGTCTACTCCGTCCAAGGCCGCGGCAACTACGTACGACGCGACCAGGCATCCGCCCCCCGAACCGCGACCATGCCCTCGGATCCCATAGGCAGTTTTTCGCCGTCCCAGCAGATCGCCTCCGAGCTGCGCCAGCAGATCACGACGGGCCGCCTCGCCCAGGGCTCCAAGCTCCCCTCGTACCGCGAACTGGAACAGCGCTACGCCGTGGCGAGCATGACCGCCCGCAGCGCGCTGCGGGTGCTGCGGGCGGAAGGACTGGTCCACACCGTCTGTGGCCGGGGCACCTACGTGACTCGGAACACGCCGCTCTCGCCCGCTCCTGTCGGCGAGGAGACAACCGGTGGGGGGGCACGTCACACCGCATCCACCATCACTGACGCGGCTCTCGACGAGCTGTACGACCAGCTGGCCGACCTACAGCGGCGGGTAGCGGCATACGAGCGCGGCATGGAAGCCACAGCATGAGCCAGATGCCACCGATCGGCACCTGTGGGTCCTGATCTTGGCTGACCGTGATCCCGCACAGCGAGGCCCTTCAACTCAACAGCGGTTCGGCGTACCGGGCGCGAGCGTCTTCGCGACTCGCGTGGCCATCGACTGGCGGCCGCCGTCCGCCCAGCCCGTACCCGCCAGCAGGTCCCGGCATGGGCGGGGGCGGCCGGCGGACGGCCGTGCCGACACGCACGATCGCAGTGCCGAGCCCGACACACCCCGGTCGAGGCACTGGCCCACTACCTGTTCCGTCGCGCCCTGGCTCCTGGCGCCGCGCCTCGGCCTCGTGCGCCGGCAGTGCCCGACACGTTGAGAAGCTCTTCGCCCTGGAGAAGGGCGCGGGTGATCTCTTCCCGTTCAGCGGGGCCGAGTTCGGCGTACGGGACGTTGTCCCGTACGAGCTCGATGCGAGGGAGCAGCCCCTCGTCCTTCAGCTCGGCCAGCCACTGTCCCACTCGTGGGGATGGATTTTTCCGATGGCCGCAGAGGCGCACCCCCAGCGGCTGAATGCTCCGGCCGATGTACCGCCGCCGTCCATCGCGCGGGTCAACCAGTGCATACACCCTGCCCGTCCCCCACGGCGGCCTCGTCCATCGCATGGATCGACCCTGTGCGCAGCGAACCGACTCCGCACGTCGGCATCGGCATCCGGCTGACCACGGCTGCGCAGACCAGCCGCCACGTCCTCGGCGCCGTACACCCAAGGACAGTGCTGAGGCCGGGGCTGGCCGAGCCGGGGGCAGAGGGTGACTCTTTGGGGTGGGGTGGCGGCATTCGGCGCCGGCCCGGCCCGTCCGGCCGCTACGCTCGGCGCGCGGCACGTGTGGGCCGTGTCGAAAGGGGCAAGGGGGCTGGGCTCGTGGTATCCGTTCCGCCGGCCGTGAAGAATCCGGACGGCGGCCCAGACGCGATGGTGACGGCGGCGCAGATGCGTGCGCTGGCCGCATGCGCCGTGGTCTTCGTGCCGGCCGACCCTCCACGGGAGAGCCGCATGGCGTTCTGGCGCCCCGCCGGAACACCGCCGGACGCCGATGGTTGTGTGACGGTGGTGCGCCCACACGGCGCTTCGGTACGCCGCCGGGAGGTGCCCGCCACCCTCGTGCCGGTGTCACAGGCGCTGGCCGTCCTCACCGAGGCGCGCAGGATGCCCGGCACCGATCCGGCGGCAGCATTCTGGGGCGTGGCCACCACACTGAGCCTCCACATGATCGCCCGTGGCCGGCTGCTGCCCGGCGTCAGCCCGGGCGGGCTCGACGCGTGGCGGATCGGGCCGTACGACAGCGAGGACCGCGCGCGGCTTGCGGAGTTGGCGGCCGCGATGCCGCCCGAGGCGCGCGCCGTGCCGCTCCAGGGCCCCGCAGCGCTGGAACTGCCGCAGGCCGAGTCACTGCTGCGGGCCTTTATGGATGCGGTCGCCGATGTGCTCGCCCGGACTCCGGCGGGTCCCCTCGCTGCAGGTGGTGATGCCTGGACCGCGGCCGAGCCACAGCAGGTGGAGGAGCAGCGGGAGTGGGCGGCCGAGGTCGCCTCCGGCCTGGACGCGGGCGTGGGCGTATCGCTGCGGATCGAACTGCCCGGAACCGGCAGCGACCCGGGCGCCTGGGACGAGGAAGACCCGGCCGATCCGGGGGGTGACGACGGCTACGACCTGGATAGGGACGGCCGGTTCGGGGCCGTCGTCCAGCTGCACCACCTCGCCGAAGCCGTGGTCGCCGATGCGCGGGAGATCTGGTCGGGCCGCTCGGCCGCCGCCGGCCTGTTCGGACCGGGAGCCAGAGCGCAGGCGCTGCTGGTCCTGCGCCGGGCCGCCCGTGCATGGCCGCCGCTGGGCCGCCTGCTCGCCATGGCGGCACCGGCCGGGCTGTCACTGTCCGACACCGAGGTGAGCGACCTCCTCGGCGACGCCGCCACCTCCCTGGCCGCGGCGGGCATCCAGGTCCACTGGCCCAAGGAACTGGCCAAGCAACTGCTGGCCAGTGCTGTCGTCGAGCCCGCCGAGAAGACCGCCTCCGACCTGCCGTCCCTGCTCTCGACCGAAGCCCTCCTGGCCTTCCGCTGGCACTTCACCCTCGGCGGCCGCGAACTCGAGCCCGCCGAGCTCGACCGGATCGCGGAGGCACAACGGCCCATGGTGCGCCTGCGCGACCAGTGGGTCCTGATCGATCCCGAGATCCTGGCCCGGGCCCGCGACCGCAAGGCCCGCGAGCTCACCCCCGTCGAGGCACTGGGCACCGTCCTGGCCGGGAGCGCGGACATCGACGGCGAGCGGGTGGAGGTCACCGCCCGGGGCTGGCTGGCGGACCTGAAGGAGCGCCTCGCCGACCCCGAGGCCGCTGCCCGCCGCATGCCGGTGCCCCAGCCCGCCGCGCTGGCGGCCACGCTGCGCGACTACCAGGTCCGGGGCCTGACCTGGCTGGACCAGATGACCTCCCTCGGTCTCGGCGGATGCCTCGCCGACGACATGGGCCTGGGCAAGACCCTGACCACCATCGCTCTGCACCTTCACCGCGAGGGCAGCCCGGCCACGGCCGGCCCGACCCTGGTGGTCTGCCCGACGTCGCTGCTCGGCAACTGGGCCCGCGAAATCGAGAAGTTCGCGCCCGGCACCCCCGTCCGGCGCTATCACGGCACCAAGCGCAGCCTGGCCGGCGCCGACGAGGGCTTCGTGCTGACCACCTACGCCACCATGCGCCTGAGAGCGGCCGAACTCTCCGCGCATGCCTGGGGGTTGGTGGTAGCGGATGAGGCGCAGCATGTGAAGAACCCGTTCTCGGCGACCGCGAAGGCCCTGCGGACGCTGCGGGCGCGGGCCAAGGTCGCGCTCACCGGAACGCCGGTAGAGAATAATCTGTCGGAATTGTGGGCCTTGCTGGACTGGACGACCCCGGGACTGCTGGGGCCCTTGAAGGCGTTCCGTGACCAGTACGCCCGGGGTGCGGAGAGCGGCGAGGACCCCGACGCCGCCCGACGCCTGGCAGCGCTGATCGCCCCGTTCCTGCTGCGCCGCAAGAAGTCGGATCCGGGCATCGCGCCCGAACTGCCCCCCAAGACCGAAACCGACCACCCCGTCACCCTCACCAAGGAACAGATCGCCCTCTACGAGGCGGTGGTCCGCGAGACGATGGCCGCGATCCGCGAGAGCGACGGCATCGCCCGCCGCGGCCTGGTCCTCAAACTCCTGGCCGCACTGAAGCAGATCACCAACCACCCCGCCCAGTTCCTGAAGGAATCCGGTGCGAAGACCGCGGGCCGGTCCGGCAAGCTGGAACTCCTCGACGAACTGCTGGATGTCATCCTCGCCGAGAACGCCGCGACCTTGGTCTTCACCCAGTACGTGAGCATGGGCCAGCTGATCGAGGAGCACCTGGCCCGGCGGGGCATCGCCGCGCAGTTCCTTCACGGCGCCACCCCCGTCAACCAGCGGGAGGAGATGGTGCGCCGCTTCCAGGACGGCGAGGTCCCGGTCTTCCTGCTCTCCCTCAAGGCCGCCGGCACGGGCCTGAACCTGACCCGGGCCGGGCACGTGATCCACTATGACCGCTGGTGGAACCCGGCCGTCGAGGAACAAGCAACGGACCGCGCGTACCGCATCGGCCAGACCCAGCCCGTTCAGGTGCACCGCCTGATCGCCGAGGGCACGGTCGAGGACCGGATCGCCGAACTCCTCGAAACCAAACGGGCGCTGGCGGACGCGGTCCTCGGCGGCGGGGAGGCGGCGTTCACCGAACTGAGCGACGCCGAGCTCGCCGCCTTCGTCCAGCTCAGGAGCGTGCGCCGATGAACCACACAACCGGCGATGAGGCCGACCGCCGGCGCGTCTTCCCGCCGCTGCCCACCGCCCGCGGCCGCCGCTCCTTCGCCGAGTCCTGGTGGGGCAACGCCTGGGTCAGCGCCCTGGAAGGCCCTGCCCGCTCCGCCACCGGACGCCTCGCCCGCGGGCGCACCTACGCCCGCGCCGGCAACGTCCGCGAGATCACCATCACCCCCGGCCGCGCCACCGCCCAGGTGCAGGGCAGCCGCCCCGCCCCCTACCGCACGTCCATGGAGATTCCGCAGCTCACCGCCACCCAGTGGGACGCCCTGCTCGATGTGGCCGCAGCACAGGCCGGGCACCTCGCCGCCCTTCTGGACCGCGACATGCCGACCGCCCTGGCCGAGGACGCCGCACAGGCCGGTGTGCGGCTCCTGCCGACCAGCCACGACCTCCTTCCGTACTGCTCGTGCCCCGATGACGGCTACCCCTGCAAGCACGCCGCGGCCCTCTACTACCAAGTCGCCCGCCTCCTCGACCATGACCCCTTCGTCCTCCTGCTCCTGAGAGGCCGAGGGGAAAGCGAACTGATGGCCGACCTGCACCGGCGCAACGCCGCTCAGGCCGCCGCACCCGCCCCTCCGTCTCCACCGCCCGGTGTGCCTGCCCGGGAGGTGTTCGCCGCCGCCCGCGCCGGCCTCCCGCCTCTGCCCGCACCACCACCGCCCGTCGACCATCCCGGCCCGGTGGCCCAGCTGACCACGGCCGGCGAACCCGCACCCGGACTGGACCCGGCAGCCCTGGAGTTCCTGGCCGCCGACACCGCCAGCCGCGCCGCCCAACTGCTGCACCAAGCCCTGTTGCCCCCCGACACCCCTCAGCAGATCGCCGCCCCGCTGCCCCTCAGCGTCGGCGACGACGTCGTACGCCTTGCCGCGGCCGCACCCCCCACCGAGATCTTCACCCGGCTGTGCTGGAGCGCCCACCGCACCCCGGCCTCCCTCGCCCGGGCGGCCCGCGCCTGGCAGTACGGCGGAGCCGCTGCCCTGACGATCCTTGATGAGCCATGGGATCCGGACCCGGCTTACCTCGGCGCCGTGCGCGAGCAGATCAGACAAGCGTGGGACGGAGAACGCGCCCCTGCAGTGCGCGCCGCCGGGAACAACTGGCTCACGCTGATCGGGCACGACGCCCAGCTGCGCCTGGGCACCGATGGACACCTCTGGTACCCGTACCGCAAAAAGCACGGCAACTGGTGGCCCGCCGGATTCCCGCACCGGGACGTCACCGCGGTACTGGCTGACCTGCTCGCGGCGGACGCTGACTAGCCCCGAGGGCGCCCTCGTTGGTTTCGAGCCCGGGCTGGGGTTCTCGCACCCCCTTACGGGCGCTGTCCCGCACCGGCCCCGCCGACCGCGGCCCTCCCTCACCACCGGTGCCGACAGAGATGGCCGGCCGTGATTCCCTCGCTGCTCAGCAGGAGCATGTCCGCTCTGATCGAAATCATGTTCCCTTATGTGTGAGCGTCAGGTTACGGTCGGTGTGACGCAAGAACGACAAAGGGGGATTTCATGCCTGCCGTCACTACCTCGCCCGGCCGGCCTCCGGGCATCCGTGAGGACGCCGACGGGCTGACGGAGCGCCAGCGTGCCGTCCTGACAAGCATCCTCGACTCGGTGCGCAGCCGTGGATATCCGCCCTCGATGCGGGAGATCGGAGAAGCGGTGAAGCTGGCCAGCACCAGCTCCGTCGCCCACCAGCTTCTCGCGCTCGAGCGCAAAGGGTTCCTGAACCGCGATCCGCACCGGCCCCGCGCCTACGCCCTCGCCCCACACGCCCAGGCACTGGCCGATGCCCGCCCCCTGCCCGCCCCGTCCGACGCATACCTCTCCGCGCGAGCCGAAGAAGCCGAGCCGAACGCCGCCGTGGCACAGGTCCCGCTCATCGGCAGAATTGCCGCCGGGGCTCCCCTCCTGGCCGAACAGGAAATCCAGGACGTGCTCCCGATGCCACGTCAGGCAGTGGGCCACGGAGAGCTGTTCGCGCTGACCGTCGTGGGGCAGAGCATGATCGACGCCGGTATCAGAGACGGCGACGTCGTCACCGTCCGGCGCCAGAGCACCGCAGACCCGGGCGACGTCGTCGCTGCCCTCCTGGCCAGCGGCGAGGCCACCATCAAGAAGCTGCGCATTACCGACGACGGCGCGTGGCTGATGCCCTGCAACATCGCCTACCAGCCGATCCGACTGGAGAACGACGCCACGATCCTGGGCAAGGTCGTCGCGGTGCTGCGCTCCCTCTGACGGCAGGCAGGCCCGGCCGAGCACAGTAGCGAAAGCGCCACGGGCCAGCAGGCCGCCCGGAGAAACGGCCCACCCGTGCCCGTCGTCCGCCACGGCGCGCCCGGTCCGTCCCGGAAGAACCACGCCGGCCGTTGTGAGGGGTATGGTGCGGTCCGGCAGTCCCTGCTGCCCCTGCCTTGCGTCGGCCGGCCCGGACCCAGCGGCGCGTTCATGGTGGAGAGAGGCGCATCGCCCCGTCAGGTACGTGTTCGCGTGCGGTTTCTGCGTCCTGTCGGCGCGCCGGTCCGGGGAGTCGTGCCGCAGATGGGCCCCTCAATGATCTCCGGCGAGAGCAAGACCTCGCGTCTTCGCACCCGGTACACCGCCGAACCGAAGGCGGCCGCGCTCCACTACTTCCGCCAGTCCGGACTACGGTTCGGCCTGGTCCCCGACGCCGAGGACTTCCGCCAGCGCCTCCTGGAGGCGCTCTTGCTGCGCACGCTGGCCCGCCGGCACCCGGCGCTGGCACAGCTGTCGGAGCCCGGCTCGGTGTGGGGCCTGGCCGGAGCCAGTCCCGCCCCCGACGGCCTGGTGCTGTGGCCCGCGCCGGGACAGGTCCCCGGTCTGCTGGCGCGCTGGCTGCCCACCCGCACCCCGGACGGCTTGATCGGCGGCGTGCCGGGACTGCGGGCCGCGCCCCTGCCGTCCCGCAGCCACTACACCCTCAGTCTCGCCCTGGCCGGCCACGCCGCCCGCGTCGAACTGCGCGCCGAGCCCGCCGACGTCCGTGAGGCGGCCCGTCTGGCGGCCGAGACCGGCCTGACGGTGCTGTGGGAGGCGGATGCGGCTTCCCGCGCGGAGGACGAGGCCCTCGGCGGCGCCCTCGCGGATCTGAACGGCGCCGAAGCAGCTCTGTGGAGCGGGGCGTTGCGGCGCCTTGGCCTGGCCCGCAACTCCTACGCAGCCTGGCGCCACCGGGCCCCGCTGGAGTCGGAGCTCGAGGGCCCCAACCCGGAGCGGATCGCGCCCCGGGATTCAGGCCCTGGAGCGGGACTACGGGGCGTGGTCGCCGTGCTTCCCGGCGACGGCAAGGGCGGCCAGGGGTGCACCGCCGCGGCCTACCTGCTGGCCGCTGCCGCGGCTGCGGGCGGCGCGCGGGTCGGCCTGATGGCCACCGCCTACCACGCCCGTCTTCTGCGCCTGCTCGGCCGGGACGACAGCGCCCCCTTCACCGGCTGGCGCGACGTCTCCCGGCCGCTGCCCCCGGGCAGTCACCTCAAGGCGGCCCTGGTAGCCGAAGGCGACGACGCGGCGGCCGAGCAACTGGCGGCGGCGCGCGCCGACTTCGACCTGGTGGTCCTCGACGTGGGCAGCGGCCGGCAGCCGCGCCTGGCCGGACAGGCTGATGCCGTTCTCGCCCTCGTCGTCGACCGCGTTCCCTGGTACAGCCACGAGGTCCTCGACGACCGCTCGGCCCGGGCCCAGATCTGGAGTCACGTGAGCGAGCAACGTCTCCGCGGCCCAGAGCCCGGCCTGCCCGGCTTCCTCGACGAGACCTTCCAGTACTACGTGGAGTGGCGCGCCGGCAGGGAAGGCATCCCCGTGCCCCAGGACGAGGACGAGGACGAGTCGGGCACGGGCCTGACCGCCGATGCTGCTGAAGCCGATGCGACGGGCCCGCACAGCGAAGAGGACGACTACGGAGTCTGGACCGAGCCCTACGACCCGCACGATCCCGCGGGCATCGAGATGTTCTGGTCCCGCCCGGCCGAGTCCCACCTGCACCCGGACCTCCACGACGTCCTGCCCGCCGAGGACGACGCCCCCTACCTGGACACCTGGCGCGCGGACTTCCTGAGCATCCTCACGCCGGAAGGGCAGCACCGGCACCCCGAGCAGTGGCCGCACATCCTGGCCCACTGGAGCGAGCGCAACCGCTCCCGCAACCTCGAACGCCTCCCCGCCGGTGCCCCGACCGCCGACGAACGTCTGGCCGCGTGCGCGCAGCAGGCAATCGAACGCTGGGGCGAGCAGACCTGGCAGCGGGAGAGCGCGGCGTGGCGGGCGGCAAGCCCTGAGGAACGCGCCGAGGTATGCCGTGCGGAGCGGGACCGCGTGTGGACCGTGAAGCACCCGCGCCCCGCGCAGGATGTCGCCGAAGAGCTGCGCGCCATCGCCCCGATGGTGCCCTCCGGCCGCCCCGTCGTCCTGGCAGTCACCCGGGTGCGCCAGGACATCGACCGGCATCTGATGGATGAGGTGAGCCAGGTGCTCCAAGGCCAGGGCATCGCGGGGCTGACCGTAATTCCGCACAGTGAGATCCTTCAACAGCGGTTCGGCGTACCGGAAGCGGGCGTCCTGCCGACGCACGTCCTGTCCATCGGCCGGAGGCTGGCGGCCGCCGTCCGCCCCGCCTTGCGCCCCCGTCCGTAGCCGCCCGGCACCTGCCCGCAGGGTCGAGGCGGCTGGCCGCCTCGACCGCGGTATCGCGGTAGCCGGTCGTGCTGCGGGTCGGTGAAGATGGGGAGTCAGAGGATCAGCCGGGGAGGGGCGGTTGTGGGGAAGTCAGCGCGCGGTGTCCGTATCCCGTTCGTCCGGGACGCGAATGGTGACAGGTTCGACCGGTTCGCGATCGATATCCAGCCCCAGGCGCCTTTCGTGCCGCCCCTGACCTGTGACGGGTGCGGAATTCGCGTGGGCGTCCGTCACGGGAACGCGGAGAACCCCGACGGACGCTCCTCCCACTACTTCAAACGCGAGGACCACAAGCCGGACTGCCGTTTCGACCTCCAGCAGCGCGGCGCACGCATCGCCGCGGCATCCAAGGAAACGGTCGTGCGCCGCGACGGGCAGTGGCGGCTCAAGTGCCCGCCTCTGGAGGGCCGAGGAAGCGCCGGCAGCACGCGCCGCCCGCCTGGTCCGGCGCGGCCGCCCACCGCCTCAGGCGGTGGAGGCCGGCGCGCGACGAGCGACCTCGCCGGACCCGCGATCGCTTCCGCCCGCCGCATCGTCCAGCTGCTGGAGGACTTCGAGCACGATGCCGAGGCCCTCGCCGAGTTCGCCGCCACCGCTCCGAACGGCAAGCGCAACATCCCCTGGGACCGGTTCTGTTACGGGCGCGCCGGCGTCCACACACTGGCCCAGGCCCTCATCGACGGTACGGCCTCGGCGATCCCGCACGCGGTGTGGGGGCCTGCGAGCATGGCCGACGCCGTCGCCGGCAAGACGGGGGAGACGTACGTGGTGCAGTACGCCGCCCGGCACCCCGTCACCATCCAGGGCAAACAGGTCCAGCTGCGCATCGCCCTGCGCTCCACCGACCCCGATTGGATAGCTGCCGACTACCGCTCGGGGAAGTTCCTGGGCTACGGGTACTGGCGGCTCTTCCCCGCCGACCTGGCCCAAGCGGCTGCACGGGGCTGGATCGAACTGCAGCTCTGGGCCGACCAGCCCTGGCAGGTCGAACGCTGGGACCTCGACGCCACGCCCTCCGGCGCCACCGCGCGGCGCGCCCGCTCCCCCCGCCCGCCGCGGCGCCCCATGTCACCGCGCACGGGCAACCGTCCACCCGCGGCGGGGCCTGCCGTCCCACCCGTACCTGCCCCTGCCCCGGCGCCCCCTGTCCCACCCCAGGTCACCGCAGCCCTCCCGGCCACGGCCGAGCAGACGGACACGGCACAGCCCACCAGTCCCCACGGCCCGGATGAGCCTCGGCAGCCCGACGCGCTGCCGCCGGCGACCGCACCACAACCGCAGGTTCCAGCCGAGCCGAACGATCCGCCCTTCCCACCGCCGCCGGCCTACCCGCCCTCGGCCGCTCCGGCCGAGGGAGACCCGGAACCGTCATCAGCGATTCGCCGATGGCTCGGCCGATTCCGCCGCCCATAACGGGCCCAGGACACGGCACCAACAAGAAGAGGAAGCAGAAAGCGGTCACCAGCGCGATCGTGCCGCCGAACGCGTGGCCCCACAGTCCAGGAGGCGCCGCATGTCGTAAGCAGCAACTCCCACGAGCGGCGACTCGGGCAGCGTCCCCGAAACGTCGAACTCTGCGGGGACCAGCTTGTCGCCGTGTCCCACCGCTGCCAGCCCCAAATAAGCAGGACATCACCCTAACGGGCCCGGCCTTGTCCCGCCGGGGACGGGAGACCGGCCCCGCTGTGGGCGGACGCTCAGCCCGTCCACAGCTCCGAGACGGTCATCACCGACCAATCCCACTGTCGCTTGTCGTCAAGGCCGGGGAAGAGGATCATGTCCTCCTCGCTGCCCTGGGCTTGCTTTCGGGCCTCTGCGAGCTTGTGCAGCAGCGCCAGGTGGAAGTCCTCGGGCACGGGATGCGGCCCCTGGTATCCGTGACCCACGCTGTCCCGGTGGACCAGCGTGATCGTGTCGTCCGAGCCGATCTGCGAGGCAGTCACCTTCTCGGTGCTGGCCATGAGGTGGGTGATGGAGTCGGCGCGGACCAGCGGGCCGCTCCTGTCCTTGTGCATGCTGGTGCCGAGCACCCAGATGTCTGCCATGAGATTCCCCTCCTGGTGATCGCCACCTTCATCCTCACTGATGGCTCCGGCACCCTGCCCCGGCAGTGCGCGCGGAACCACCTCACTGTGCACGGCTCGGTGCTGGAATCCGAGGGCGGGACGGCAGGCCGCGCTTCGTCGAACGCCTCAACGGCCGTCATCCACGTCATCGAACCTTTGCATGGGCACGCCAGCCCGCGCGCAGCCGAACTGAGAGGCGTGGAACGCCCCACCCCGCGTACGACAGCGCCGCACACCGAGACTGTGTGCTGGCGGACCGGCGCGCGACGGACGGCTGCTGTACCTCGGTCCCGGGAGGGAAATCCACGCGTTCTGGAGGAGGGCTGTGGGAGTGCGGAAGCCGCCGGTGACGGTCAGCCGGTCCAGGCCACGGCGAGCATGGTGATACGGCGGGTGAGGGGGTTGCAGAGGACGACCATGGTGCCCCAGCTGCCGAAGGACGCTTCCCGCGTCATCCCGTCATCCTGCCCGAAGGGCACGGAGTGCCGGTACGGGTCGGCCTCGAGGCGGTCGACAAGATCCAGCGCCGCGGAGCGGGCATCCTCGGGGAGGCCGGTGATCTGGTCGAGCGTGTGCGGGCTGAGGTGGAACGTCCAGCCAGCCGTGCTCATGCGGCCCCGCGCTGCGCTGCATGCCGGCGGCGCAGTTCGGCGAAGGCGGCGGTTGCCGCATCGGTGGGCTCCAGCTCGGACGGGAGACTGCCGTGCGCGGCGAAGTGGCTGCGCGCGTCCTCGGCCTGCTCGCGCGTCTGCTCGAGTTGCGTCACGTGCCGCACCCACCGGTCCAGGACGCCCGGAAGGTCGGCAAGAGGCGCGAGGTTCACGTCCCGCAGGAACCGGTGGCGCTGCTCCGGGGACAGGGCATGGGCCAGGGCATCGATCGTCCACTCACGGTCGGTCATTGCGGTTCTCCTCCGCCCCGCGCGGGCACAGTGCTCGGTCACGAGCGTAGCGGAGCGCAACGCGTGCAGTCAGGGGGATCCCGGTTCGGGAGTCGCGATGCCGGCGCTGCGTCCGCTGCTGGCCCATGGGTCGGCTGGAGACGCGGGAGCCCCGCGGCCATGATGGGGCCCGCCACCTGCGGCGACGAGGCGCGCGCTGACGGTGGTGACCAGCCCCCGGTGCATAGCCGTCCTAGACGGTGTCTTGATTGGTGTCGGCTCCTGATCGGAAGTCGGCCGCATTAGAGCTGGTACCAGTCGTCACCACCGGCTCGGAGCGACCGGCCGAGGTAGTCCTGCAGGTTGTTGGCGACCCATCGACGGCTGTCGCTCTCGTGCTCCCAGACGAAGATGTCGGGACGCTCGGGCTTCTGAACGAAGGCGAACTGGTCGCCGCCTCCGCTGTCCCCGAAGAAGAGGAAGGCCTCGAACGTCATGTAGAGCTGCGCGAACGTCTTGTCGGACCAGAAGAGCAGGTTCCTCTCGACAATCTGATCGATGGGCCAGACGGTGTCCACGTGTGTGTGTCCGATTACCCCGTTGCTTTCGAGGAGCAATTGCCGAAGCTCTGCCGGCAGCGTTCGCCTGAGTCGCGTCTCCGCCGCGACAAGATCGGGTGCCTGGGCCGGTTCCCGGAAGCCCACGCCGGGAAAGACCGCTGTCGCTACTTGTCTCCACATGGTCCGGACCCTAGCCAACCATCTCCAGGGCTCCTGTACTGCATCGGCGATAGCAGATGAGCATGCTGGCGATGCCGACGAAGGCCAGGAAGTGTTCGGCCTTGCGCTCGTAGCGTCGGTGCACCGTCTGCCAGGAGGTACCGAAGACTGGCGGCAACTGCCGTCACGTACATCCCGTAATCGCCACGAAGATGATCGGCGCCAGCACGGGTGGGCCGAGGTCGTCAAGGATGCCGACAACCGCGGTTGGGGCCTGCTGGGGCTGCTGTTCTGATCCCCCTCCGCTCCGCGCGAACCACCGTGCGGTCCGGCCTCGGCAGGAAAGCGCACGAGTACCGTTCCGGGGACGCCGAAGGCGCCGCACGGCCTTCGCTTCGGCGGCGCGCAGCGTCGTTGTCAGTGGGGGCTGACATCATCGGCTGCCAGCCGTAAGGATCAAGGAAGGACGGCAGCTGTGCGGGAAGTGACGTGCCATACGGTCGGCGAGCAGCAGATCGCCCACGCGCTGGAGGATATCCACCGGCGGGTGTTCCACCGCTATCACGGGCTCCTCTACGACGATCTGTCCCTGAAGGGACTTCGGGAGATGCGCGACGACCTTCTTGACCACGCCGCTGCCCGCATCGCCGTGAACCCCGAGATCGCGCTCGACGAGGTGTCGCGCACGGCGCTGCTGACCGCAGCAGAGTGCTCCTTGGGGATCATGAGCGTCGGCTGCTATCCCGATGGCGACCAGGACATACCCCTCCCCTTCATCGGCGAGAAGCTCACCAGCGAGGAGCTCGTCTTCGGCGACGACGTCATCGACCAGGCCCCCACGGCCCGCACGTGGTGGGACACGCTCGCGATATGCCTGGTCAGCGGCCAGGTGTGGGAGTGGCAAAGGGTCACGGGACTGCTCCTGCGCGAGGACTACGCGCCCGCGATCCTTGACGGGGTTCCGTACTCGCAGCTGACCTCGGCGTCGGATCCGGCGGACCTCGCCACGATGGACGCGCTGCGCGACTACCTCACCCCGGCAGGCGGACACCTGCCCCGGGACTGGCCGACCGTGCCCCTGCGCCGGCCCGACGCCGACGAGCGCGCCGTAGCGGCCCACCGCCTAGACGCGGCCGGCCCTCTGACCCCGGACCAGCGCCTCCTTCGCGTGCTCCTCGACGATGATCAGCGCGCCTTCGAGCAGGCCCTGGCCGCCCGGCTCACCGAGCACCGCGAGAGCCGGGAACCCGATCCTGCCCCCAGGACCCTGCTGCCGCTCGGCCCCCTGGCTCTGGCCGTCCTTGCGGTCCAAGTCCACGGCTGGGAGCTGGACGTCCAGTCCGGATACCTGCCCCGCGGCATCCTCGGTTCCCCGCAGGCGCTGCGTGAAGCAGCTGATGCCGACGAGAACACCCTGGGCTACTGGACCGCCAAGTAGCCGGCCCGGGCCGGGCGCTTGCTGAAGCAGCGCGGGCGCCGCACTGACTCAACCGCCCCCGCGGGCACTACGCGGGCGCCCAGCGCGCCGCCGGCCACTGGTATTCGTCGAAGCCGTCCGGCACCCTGCCGCAGGGGGCGTAGGCGGTCACCGCGTACGTCCCCGTGGGGCGATACCAGTCCACGTCCACCCTCTCGCCGGAGCCGGGGCGCTCGAACCGGAAACCCCGGTCGGAGACGTTCTCGCTGATGAGCCGCCAGCCGTCCCGCACCAGACGACGACGCGTGCGCTCCTGCGCGGAACGCGCGGCGCCCTCCGGCACGTCCGTCACCTGCCACGACAGCCTGAAGTCGCGCACGTCACTGCGGCCTTGGTCGATGTGGGCGATCGACCTCAGACCGCGGTAGTCGCAAGCGCCCGTCTCCACCCGGGCGGGCGCCTCGAGCGCTCCCGGCAAGGCTGCCTCATCGTGCACACGCCCGGCCTCCGCCTTGAGCCGTGCGGCGACCCGGTCGGGATCGGCCGCTGGATAGGGCGGGCCGTTCCACAGCCACCGGACGGCCGCACCCATGCCGACGCTCACGCCGATGACGAGCAGGCCGCCGGCGCACCACAGGGCCACGCGGGCACGGCGGACCTTCAGAACAGAACGCATGATCGGAAGAGTAGGTGGCCGGCGCCGCGCCCCGCCTGAGCGCGGGTACTCAGCCGCGGGTGAGTATCCCCCCCCCGGACGTGGGTCCCGTCATGGGGACCGCCGAGGTCTGACCCCGGCTGTGGCCGCGCGTTCTAGGCGGGCTCGCCGTGCTCGATGGCGCTCAGTTCCGCGACGCCGGGCGGCATCGCGAACCGCTTGACGACGTCCTGGCCCGTGGTGTCGTCGTGGAGGAACAGGTCGAACGGCCGGGTGGCGGAGGCCATCTGCTGCGCGGGCATCTCGTGGGCGACGGTGTACCAGTAGAAGCGGCCCTGGTCCACGCGCCGGACGCCGGGCAAGACCATGGCCTGGCCCAGGAGCTCGGGCGTCCACCGGAACCAGGCCGTGGCCGCGTCACCGCTGCGGAACCGGTAGACGGCCTCCAGCGCGATCTCCGGTTCGACGATGCTCCTGCCGTTCGGGCCGGAGCCCACCGTGATGCCGTCGCTCTTGACCTCACCTGTGCGAATGATCCACAACACTGCGTCTGTTCCCCGCCCGTCCTGCTGATGCCCGTGCACGCTGTCAAGCCCGCCATGTCATGGCTGCCGGTTCTCGTTTGCAACGAGACCGGTTTCCGATGGTAGAGCAGGCAACAGATCGAATTCGCGCGGAAGTTGACAGATACAGAGCGCGGCCGGAAAGGGGTCATCCCGCGGCGTGGTTCCTGCGCTGATCCGTCGCGGATGCGCCCGGCGGGGCGGTAGGGTCCTGAGCCAGGCGCACCGAGTGTGCGCTCCCCTCCACGAGGAGCCTCCCCAGGGATCGGGCTTCTCGCCCAGGGGGTCCGATCCGGGCCTCCTCCGGCGCGGTCGCCGGCAACGGCCGCAACCCGTTGGAGGGGAGCGCGCGATGGCGCGTCACCGCAAGAAGCCTGTGTACGAACGGATCGCCGCAGTGGTCCGCGAGTTGTGGAGGTGGATGCGGGGCCGGTGACGGCCGCCCTCAGAGATATTGAGGGCGCCCGTGTAAGCACCGGCTCGGTCCTCGCCCGCGATTTTGCCGGTCCCGGGCGGGGACCACTCCACAGCCCACATTAGCGCTACCGGCGCACCGCCGTCAGCCGCTCGGCTCCGTGGTGTCTTTCGTGAAGCCGGTGACCTCAGGCCAGGCCCAAGGGGTCGTCGGGGCGAGCGCCGTCGGCGACAACGGTCACGCCCGGCCGCTCGATGCGCTGGACGGCCACCGTCGTCTTCTCCAGGCCACCGCGTTCCACACCACCCGCCAGGCAGCTTGCGCCGCCCAGAGGCCGCATGGTCGCTTCCCTCAGGACCTCGAGGCTGTCGGCCAGCACCAAGTCGCGCGACCAGTCACTCAGCTGCGGCTCCATGCACTGCCTCCCCCGGATCGTGGCGGCCGGAACCGGCCGCTGCTGACAGCAGTCTGCCACCCCACCCTGCCAACCGGCGGGTTTTCGAGCCGTACCCCGCTTAGGACCCGTGCCGGACGAGTACCGGCCTGGTCACCCGGCGACCGGCCGCAGGGGCCGCTGTCCTCGGCCGGTCCCCAGCGCAGCGTCGTAACCTCTTCGACCGGGGCGACAGGGAGAACGCCGTGGCCGGCGCGCACCTGAACCGTGCCGCGACGGTAAGGGCTGACCGCACGGCAGCGGTCGGCGGACTTCCGCTCGGAGCGTTCAGCGGCCGCCGAAGTAGTAGTCCGCGAAGGAGCCTTGCCCCTGCCACACGGCGAGCGCGGCGAGACCGGCGACGATCCCCGGCACAGCGGCCCGGGCCCCTTGGGCCTTGATCATCCTGGGCCCGGTCCGGCCGATGAGCGCGGTCCCGGTGAAGGCCACGGCGGCCGCCCCCGTGAACAGCAGCGCGGCGTGCGAGAAGAGGCCAGCCCGCTCCCCGATCGTCAGGGGAAGCGCCGCGCAGGCCAGCACCAGCAGCCCCAGCCCGGCCAGGGTCACGGCCTGGAAGCCGTTGAGCCGCTCCGGCCATCCCGGCCGGTGGGGTACCAGGACCTCCTCGCGGCCTACCCACCGTCCCGCACCTCGAACACAGCCTGCCTGGGGCACAACACCGTCCAGCCGCTGCTCGACGAGCAGGGCCAGCACCGCATCGCCGAGAGCAAGAGCCCGCTCGTGCACAGCGAACTCCTCGTCCTTGAGCCGGCTGGCTTCGGCGAGCCGCTCCGGCTGGATGCGTATTCCCGTGCCGGCCGCAAGGGCGAGGTTCACCGGGTGACCCCGGTCGGCGAACCCCGGCAGAGTAGGGGACGGGCGGCCGACCCCGGCCGCCGCGGGGCCCCTCCGGCCGGGGGCGGGGAGGTACTTCTCGTACATCCGCGGGTGCGTGCGGCGGGCGTGCAGGCTGGCCTGCAATGCCTGGGCCTGTTCGGTCACCGCGTCCATGAGGGGCCCGGGCCGGGCGCTGCGCATCTGCTCCAGCTCGCCCTGGCCGGGTACGGCCCGCCACACCCCGCCGGTCCGCGCCAGTACCCGCTCCTTCCACAGGTCGCGCACCGCCCGCGGCCATACGCGCGCCACGGGCAGCTGTCGCGGCGGCCGGTCACCGAGGTGGGCGCGCAGCAGAGCCACGGCGCTGCGCAGGTAGTCGGCCTCGGACGCGTAGTACACCGCGACGGCAGTGGTCCGGCGCCTGACGTCCTGCACTGTGCCGGCCCGAAGTTCGCGGACCCGGTCGGCGGCGGCCCTGGCTGCGGTGCCCTGCGCGCGCAGATCGGCGATCGCCCGTTCCCAGCCGCTCATCCACTTCTCCCCACCGTGCCGGACATCTCGTGACCGCACGAGGCTACCCGCGCCCTACGACACTGGGCCCTCCTCCCGGCCAAGGCGCGGGGGAGGGCCCGGTGGAGGTCAGAGCGTCTGGGCAGTGACAGGGTCGCCGTGCTGCTCGATGCTGGACCAGTCCAGATCGAGGTACCCGGCGCCCTCCCTTTCGAGGATCGGGCCGTGCACCTTGACCAGCCTGCGGTATTCGTTGCCGCCCGAGCGCGGGCTCTTGTAGCCGGCCCACTTGGCCAGGTCGCCCTTGTCCAGGGGCAGTCCCGCCACGAGGTGCGCGACGTAGATCCGTTCGGCGAGCTGGCGCGGGCCTTCGTCCTTGGGCAGGGTGGAGAGGTCGATCTGCACACGCTGGCGTTCGCGCGTCTCTTCGTTGCCGTCGGCCTCGGGTCCCGGTCGCTCGTGCCGGATCTCCGACTCCTCCGCTGCGGCTTCACCCTCGCCGGGCGCGGCGTCCTCCTCGGCCTGCCGGGGCTTCTCCGGCTCGCCCCCCTCGGATGCTGCCGGCTGGGTGCCGGCCTCCAGGTCGTCGCCGGTGTGGTACCCGGCCTGGCCGGCCTCCTCGGCGCGGTCCGGTCCCTCTTCGGGGGCTTCGGCACCTTCCGCCTCGCCGGTGTCCGGGACCGCTGCAGGTTCGGCTTCGGCACCTTCCGCTTCCACCGGCTGGTCTGCGGGCGAGGCAGGGGACACCGTGTCCTCCTCCGGCTCCCCCTGCGGGGCCTCCTCGGCCGGGAGCCCTCCGGGCCCGGATCCAGCGGGGCCGGCATCCGGCGCGGACACCGGCACGGGAACCGGCGCCGGCGCGGGGGTGCTGCTGGCCACTGCGGCAGGTACTGCCGGACCGTCGGGCTCCGGGGCAGCCGCCCCACGCACGGGCATGGAGGGGAACGGCACCTCGTCCGGTGCCGGCCTTCGGTGCTCCGGGAGCTGCGCCGGGACGGGCTTCTCCAGCATCACGGGGGGCTGGGCCGGCTCGACGGATGCCAGTTCGACGGGCTCGAGGGAAGCAGGCTCCTCCAGAACGGGCCCGGCGGTCGGGGCGAGGGGACGGCGGGAGCCGAGCACCCGGACGTTGTCGATCGTGGCCAGCAACTCGGACCGCCACGCCTTCCACATCTGCACGGGTGCGCCGATGGGCCAGGGGAGCCACAGGAGCAGACTGTAGCCCCGCTCGTGGTCGGGCTTGCTCTGCTTGTTCCGGCCCGTGATCACCTGCTCGACCTTGACGAGCAGCATCTCGAGCAGGACCGCGTAGACCAGCGGCGGAACGACCGCCAGGAATGCCCCTCCCGCGCCAGACTCCGGGGCATGCAGGAGGTTCATCTGGGCCGAGGACGCGACGAACAGGAACAACAGCAGCCGGGTCAGGCCGGAGGAGCGCACCGTCAGTGCCTCGAAGAACCGGATCAAGCTCAGGCTCAGCGCACCGGCGTCCAGCAGCATCGCGAACCCTGTGGCCGCGTCCCAGTCCCCGCCGTTGTGCGCGTGGGCGTACTCGCGCTGCGCCCCGAAGGAGAGCCAGGCGGCGATGCCCGCGAGGAGGAACATCATCAGGCAGCCGATGGCGAGGGCGATCACGGCCAGGCGGCGCCGCCATGCCTGACGGCGCTCGAGGTCGAGCTCGGCGCGTTCCTTGGCAGTGACCTGGTGTCCGCTGTTGCGGCGGATCACGATGACTGCGGCAACGAGGGCACCGATACCCACCACCGCCAGGCCGGCGGGCAGGGCCCACTGGGGCAGGTTCATCAGCGGCCTTCTTCCCGGGCGTGGTCTGTCGCTCCGGCTGGCGCCGGAGCGACAGACCCGACGTGCAGGGCAACGCGGTGCTGGCGGAGGGTCATGCGCGGTTCTTTCATGAGCTGTTGCCGGTGCGATTGGTGTTGGCCGACTTCAGTCACGGATGTCGGAGATGAGGCCGAGGGCATCGACTTCGAGGACCGTTCCGCAATCGCGGCAGGTGTACTCGATGCGGCCGTTGTCGAGGTCCCTGGCGGCCATGCCGGCTTCGCAGCATTCGGGCCTCTGGTCACGGCCGAGCTCGTCGCCGATGGACAGTTCGAGGTAAGAGACGCGCGGGGTCACGGGGATTCTCCTTTGTCGAGTGGTCGGCCGTGGAGGGGCCCTCGCTCTCTACAGGTGTGGTGGAGCGGTGCGGTGTGACAGCGGACCATAGGAAATTTGCGGGATGGGTCAGGAAGCAGCGGATTTGAGGGTGGGCTGGGCGCGTTCGCCCTTGAGGAGCGTCCGGAGCAGGCCCACCGTCTCGGGCGAGGAGTCGCACCCCTCTTCGGCGTTGATGCGGGCCAGCTGGTGCGCGGCGCGCTCCAGGCCCTCGCGGTCGCCCATCTCGTGGCAGATGGTGAACAGGTCGCGGTAGAGGAGCTCGGACTGGTTGTCCACGACCATGCCCTTGGTGACGGCCTGCGCCGCGGCGCGGTAGTCGCGCACGTGGCGGCGCCGCTCGGCGAGCTCATGGGCGACGTCGACGATCGCGCTGATCATCTCCTGGATGTCGCCCTCGGCCCAGACGTACTTGGAGGGGTCGACGTCGGCGAAAGGCCGGCCGCGGACCAGGGCCAGGGCCTGGGCGAGGGCGATGTCGGCGTCCGGCCCGTCGTGGTGCATGCCCTTTTGGTACAGGTCCTGGAACTGGTGCCAGTCGGAGGTGACCTGGTCGTTGAAGGCGTACACGCCTCCCTTGATGGGGGGCAGGTAGGCGGCCTGCGGGTCGCTCGCGGGAAGGAGCGGGTCGCGGCCGACCCAGGCGCGCAGCTTGCTGATGGCCGAGTTGCGGGAGTCGGCGAGCGTGCGGATGCCGGGCCAGATTGCCTCGTCGAGGTCTTGGCGGCTGAGCCCCGGGTGCAGGACCAGCCAGGCGGCGATCTCCTTGAGGGAATTGCGGCGGTTGCTCTCGACGCGGCCGAGCGTGCCCACGATGTCGACGGCGCCGAGGACCTGCACCTGGGGGGCGGCCGGCGGCTCGGGCGGTGTGGCGAGCGCGGCCAGCACCGTGGAGGTGACGGCGCTCGGCCGGGGCACGATCCGCCGTTCCGCCGGGGCCGCTGGCTGGGTCTCGTGCTGGCCGAGGGCCGCGCTGGACAGGCCAGAGTCGGCCTCCTCGTCCTCGGCCGCGTCCGGCTGGTGCTCGTCGGCCTGCTCGGCGAGGACCTCGCCGAGCGCCTCGTGGAATGCGGCGGCGGACTCGGGCCGTCCCCAGACCTCGGCCCCCAGCGCGGAGTCGTCCTGCCCGTCGGCCTCTGCGGCGTACGGGTCCTGGCCGTCGCGTTCGTGGGAGGGCGCTGCCGTAGCGGTGTCGACGTCCGCGGGCGCCGGGATCTGGGCAGCGACGGCGGGGGACAGGGCGCTGGCCGACTCCGCCTCTTGGTCCGTACCGGTCTCCTGAACCGCGGTGTCGGCGTTCTCGTCCGGGTCGGGGACCTCGACGGTCGCCTCTCCCGCTTCTTCCACTTCTTCCACGGGCGGGGACGCGGGTGACGGGGCGGCGACGGCCGGGGACAGCGCGCTGGCGCCTTCCTCCTCGGTGTCGGCCGCGTCCCCGCCGGCCCGGGTTGCCGGTGCGGGCGGGAGGGAGGGGGTCAGAGAGGTGAAGCTGGGCAGAGCGGTTGCCAGGTCTCCCGCCTGAGCCGTGGCCTGGACCGTGGGGGCCGCGGGGGCGGCGGTGGTCTCGGGAGCAAGCGCGGAGGCATCCTCAGCAGGGGCGGCGACCGCACGGTGGGGGCCGTTGCGGTCCGCCGGGCCGGTGTGCCGGGTCCAGGACGGGGGCGGTACGTCGTCGGTGCGGCTGGAGGTGGCGAGAAGCTGCACGAGCCGCTCGTAGGCCGTGTCGTCGAGGTACTGCAGCTTCACCGCCAGGCCCAGGCCGGGCAGCTCGACCGGGGCACCGGGCCGGGCGGGAAGGGTCCAGTCACTGGGCAGCTCGAGCTCACCGCCGGTCGCGGAGACGACCGCGACGGAGGTGCGCGGGCGCGAGGCCAGCAGATCCCCGAGCACTCCGGCGGCCGGGCCGGACGGCGGGGCGGTGGAGATGAGGATGCGGGGGATCCAGGAGTCAGCGGCGGTCTCGTCGCTCAGTCGCGCGGCCCGCAGATGGTCATGGCTGCCCTCGTCGAGGGCATCGCGCTGGAACGCGTCGTGGGCCTGGAGTTCGGCGGTGGCGCTGTCCAGGTCCGTGTGGTGGTCGATCTGGTCGGGGTAGAGGGACTGCAGTTCGCTTCCGGCCCCGGCGAGCACGACCTGCGTGGCGGGTGCCAGCTGCGAGGAGGCGAGCTCGACGGCGAGCGCGAGCATGACGGCGCGGACCTCCTCCGGGCTGCCGTCCAGGCGGAGCAGGCCGATCGTCTCCAGGTCGACCAGCACCGCGTCGCCGTCCTCGGTCTCGCCGAGGCTGACCAGCGCCGGGTAGGGCGGGGCGATGTCGGCGGCCTGGTCCTCGGTGAGCAGGTCGGCGCCGCGGGCCGGGCACCACCACAGGGCCGGGTTGTCCTCGCGCTCGGTGAACGGCGCAACCGGCGGTGTGGCCGCGGCCAGGTACAGCTCCAGCCCGCGCGCGGTGATGCGCAGCGCCTCGACCTCGGGCAGCGCACGGCCCGCCTCGCGGCAGCGGAAGGCCAGGGTGCGCAGGGCGCGGTCGGCGAGCGCGGTGCCGGTGACGTCGGAGGCGATGCGCAGCTGCTTCTCGAAGTCCGCGGTCGCGCCGGAGGGCATGGGGATGCGCCGCTTGGCCCGGCGTCGGCGCTGCTGACGCGCACGGCGGGTGGCGACGACGGCGAGCACGGCGGCGGCCAGGATGCTTCCGGCCGCCGCGGCCGTCTTCACGCTCTGATTGCTGCCCTCGGACGTCTCCTTCTGGGCGGGTGCCTGCTGGGCGGGTGCGCTGGTGGCCGGGGACTCATCGGGTGTGTGGGGCGCCGGTGTTGACGGCTGTTCGGCGGGCGTCTGCGGCCGGGCCGTCTGATCGCCGGTGCCGTCGGGTCCGTCTTCCTTGCCCTTGTCCTTGTTTTTGTCCTGGTCGTGCTGCTTGTCCGGGGCCGGGGTCTGGGTCCGGTCGTGCTGCTGGTCCTGCTGGCGCCCGTCGTGCTGTGGCTTCGGCGCGGGCTTCTCCTGCGACGGGGTCTTCGCGTCGCTCCGGTCGCTGCTGCCGTGCGCGGCCGGGAGCTTGAGCTGCCAGCCGGGGTAGATCTCGTCCGGATCGGTCAGCGCGCGGCCGTCACTCTGCTGCTTGTCCTTGTTGAGCTGGGCGATCTCCTGGTACGCGCCCGCGTCGCCGAGTTCGTCCTGGGCGATGGACGACAGGGACTCCCCCTCCTTGACGGTGTGGGAGCCATGCGGGGCAGCGGGGGCGTCGGCCGGCTTGGCCGCGAGCTGGGTGTGCGCGCCACCGGACTCGGCCGCGGCCGGGGCTGGGGCGGGCTTGGCGTCGGAGGGCAGGCGCAGCGTCCAGCCGGGCTGGAGGAACGCGGTGTCGGCGCTGATGACCGTGCCGTCGGCCTGGGGGATGCCTTCGTTGGCCGTGACGATGTCGTGCCAGCGGGTGCCCGAGCCCAGGCGCTGCTCGGCGATCTCCCACAGCGAATCGCCCTGCTTCACCTCGTGGACCGGTCCCGTGTAGGGGGTGGCGGCCTTCGTGGCGGTGGCGGACTGGGCCGTGGCGGAGGCGGCGGGGGTGCCGGTGGTCTGCGGGGCGGTCACGGCGGTGCTGGCGGCGGTGGCCGGGGTGGTGGCGGCGAACGCGGCGGAGGTGGGCAGGAGCAGGATGATGCCGCCGACGAGGGTGCCGGCCAGGCGCTGGGTGCCGCCGAGGACCTTGATGCGGGGTGCGCTGCGGTGGCGCAGGGCGGAGAAGAGCTCCAGGAGCACCGACGCGGCGAACGACACGTAGCCGTACCAGCCGATGAGGGTGATCGCGCCCAGGAACAGGGTGCCGTTGTCCGGGCTGGTCAACGCGGTGGTGACCTCGTCGAGCGACGGCACGTGGTGGGGCAGGACGCCGACCTGCCACAGCAGGACGGGCACGAGGACGAGCAGGGCGACGAGCACGGCGAGGCATATCAGCCCGCGCAGGATGGCGGCCGCTGTGGAGCGTGTTTTCATCGGCTATCCCCGGTAGACCAGATCGGCGCTGGCCCGGCCGGAGACGGACCAGTCTCCACCGGGCAGGAACTTGGGGCTGTATGTCTCGGACACGGTGACTTTCAGGGACGCCCCGTCGTCGCTGACCGTGACGGTGCCGCTGGCACCGGCGGCGGAGAGGTAGGAACGGGCCGCGGCCACAGCCGCGTTGCGGTCGACCGTGATGCCCTGGCCGGAGATGGCCTTGCCCGCGTCGATGGCCTGACCGCCAGCCCGGGCCGCTTCCTGGGCCACGCCTTCGGCGTGGCTGAGCGCGCGCAGCTTGCCGCCGCCGTCGATGACGAGCGCGGCAACAGCGAAGAGCCCGACGATGGTGACCAGGACGAAGAGCGACATCGCGCCGTCGTCACGCCGGGCGGCGGCAAGTACGCCCCGCAGACGGGACGGCACGGGAGGGCGGGCGTCGGTCATAGAGGTCCTCAGTTGCGCTGGCGGTACGTGTCAATGGGCGAGGTGAAGTTCGCCGTGATCGTCTTGCTCCCGGGCAGCCCCGGCATGCCGATGTCGGACAGGCGGACCGTGCAGCTGACCGTGGCGGTGGTGACCGACGGGTCGCCCAGGCGGGCGGAGAACCCGCCGGTGGAGATGCTGGTGGACACCGACGTGCACGGCAGGCCCTGCTGGCTCAGGACGTCCTGGGCCACCCTCTCCCCGGCGGCGCTCCCCGCCCCGCCGCTGCGCTCCAGGGAGGCGGCGCGGGCGGCGTTGCGGGCGGCGGTGTCCACCACGTTCCCGGCAGCCTGGATCCGCCCGAACGCGATGATCAGGCAGAGCACCAGGATCAGCACGGGGAAGAGGATGAGGGCCTCGAGCGAGAGGGACCCCTCGTCGCGGGCGGCGTGCTCGCGCCAGCGGAGCAGGTGTGGGTGGTTCACGGCGTGGTGATCCGTTCGGTTGCGGCCTCGGCGTGCTGGCTGACGGGCAAGGTCAGCCCGGGCACGACGGTGGCGACGTGCCCGGTGACCTCGATCCGCACGGTCTGGCCCCGGCTTCCGCTGACGTGGGTGCCGGAGATGCTCCCGCCCGCCCGCTCAAGAAAGCTCTGCGCCTCGGCCGTGCCGGCGCCGAGGCTGGCGCCGCGCACCCGCGCGCGCTCCACCCCTTGCTGGGCGGCGGCGAGCGCGACGTTGCGCGCGTGCCACCACAGCCCCACGTGGACGGCGATGAGGATCAGCATCAGGATGACCGGGAAGATCACCATGAGCTCGAGGCTCAGCGCGCCGCGGTCCCGCTCCCGGGCCGCACGGGCCAGGGAGCGGGACCAGCGGCGCAGCGCCGGCGTCACTTGATGGCGTCCTTCTTCTCATTGACCTTCGCGACCAGGAATGCCGCCGCGATGACGGCGCCGGCGACCAGGGCGCCGACGATGATCATCGTCTCGATGCTCACGGCTCCGCGGTCTTCCTCGCGGGCCTTCTTCAGCCGGGCCACCAGGTCCTGGGTGTGCACCGAAAGCACCGTCCAGATGGGGTCGTTGAACATGGTCTGCCTCTCTTGGGGTGGGTGGATTTAGCTGGCCATGATGCGCGTGAGCGCGGGATAGCCGATGTACGCCGTCATGAGCACGACCAGCATGGACACCGGCATGATCATGCGCTCCGAGGCGTCGTTCGCCTTGGCCTTCGCGGCGGTCAACAACGCACCACTTAGCGAGCGGGCCTGCGCGCCGAGGGTCTCGCCGACCGCGGCGCCTTCCTCGCCGGCGATCGAGATGATGTCGGCCGGTGCGCCGAGCTCGGGGACGTCCAGCTCGATGGAGAGCCGCTTGAGGCCTTCCCAGGGGCTGAGGCCTTCGAGTTCGGCGCGGGTGATCGCGTCGCGGATCTTGGAGAACACCCAGCCTTCCCCGACTTCGGCGGCGCGCTTGAGCGCCTGGGTGGGCGCGGCGTCCGCGGCCCGCTCCAGCTGGACCAGCCGCAGGTAGGCCTTGATGGCGAACCGGAAGTCCGCGCGCACCTCCGTGGCGCGCTGCTTGGCGTGGATGTCGGGGACGAACCAGAACAGGACGCCGAGGACCAGGCCGAGGGCCGCGGGCACGGGCAGCGGCAGCGGATAGCCGCCCAGCGCGGCCGCCGAGACCGCGAGGGTGGGCAGCAGCAGACCGTACAGGGCCAGCGCGACTTTCATCCCCACGTGCTTGGTGGGGGTGCGGCCGATCAGCTCGAGCTCCTGGCGCGGCAGGCGCAAGGTGCCCTCGCCGGCCGCGCGCAGCAGGGCCGCGCCGACGCGCTCGAGTCCGGTGGCCGGGGACCCGTCGGTGCGTACCGGCTGGAGGTTTTCCAGACGGGAGGCGTCCATGCGGGCCAGGACGTCGGTGACGTCCGGGCGGCCGGGCCGTATGCCCCGGTAGAAGATGACCAGGCCGAGTCCGACGGCGGCGCCGCCGATGACGGCGTACGGGGAGATCACCGTCCGGCCTCCTTCTCGGTGGGGGTGCGGTCGGCAGAGGAAAGGAACCGTGGCGAGGGCTCGATGACCGCCATCCGCCGCATCCAGATCTTGACCAGCACGAAGGCGATGCCCAGGCCGACGAGCACCAGCTGTCCCATGGGGGTGGTGTAGGGCTCCACGTAGGCTCCGGAGAGCATGCTCACCGCGAAGATGACGAGGCAGAAGATCGTCACCCAGCGGTCGTTGGTCCGTGGCTTCTGCCGGTCCGCCTCCACCTCACGGCGGGAGAGGACCTCACTCGAAAGCGCTGCGGCGAGGTCGTTCAGGGCCCGGCCCAGGCCGGCACCGCGGTCCTCGACGTGCAGGATCAGCAGGGCCGCGACCTCGTCGCAGATCGCGTCGTTCATCTCGTCGGCGAACGCCCGGTAGGCGTCCTGCGGCAGCCATCCGGCCTGCAACCGCGAGACCAGGCGCGTGACTTCACCGGCGATCGGCTTGGGCACCGTCTGCAGACTGCGCTGGATGCTCTGCTCCAGGCTCACACCCACGGTGTGGATGTCGGAGAGCCGTCGCACCCACTCCTCGACCGCCTCCAGACGCGCGATCTGCTCCTGCGCACCAGAGCCGGAGTTGAGCAGCCACGGCAGCCCGGCCACGATCACCGCGGCCACCACACCGCCCATCAGCCACCCGCTGAACAGCCACACCCCCAACCCGAGCACCAGCGCGCCGCCGAGACGGGAGCTGCGCCTGGCCCACCAGGTGGTCGGCTGGGAGGAGTTGGTCCCGCCGAGGCCGAGGGAGGCGCGCAGGCGCTGCTCGAGGCGGCTGCGGCGCCGGGGCGGCCCCGGTGCCCAGCCGATGCCGCCGGCCACGGCCATGACCAGCCCGGCGACCACCGCGACGGCGGCCACGGCGGCGACCAGGGACGAAAGGGTCATCGTCATACCGGCACCACCGTGCTCAGCGGTCCGGTCCACGCGCCCCACGGCTGCATCAGCAGGCCCCGGTCGAAGCCCACGCGCTCGATGTCGGCGAGGTAGGTACTGGACGGCATCATCTGCGGGACGGCCCGTGGTTCGCGGTGGCCGTCCTGCTCGCGCGGCGCGAAGATCATCTGGTGGGAGGGGCGGCCGTTCTCGCCGATCCCGGTGATCTCCATGACATGGGAGACGAACCGGTGCTTGCGGCCCGGCTTCCCGCTGGAGTCCACGAGTTCGGTCTCGTCGACCAGCCGGATGAAGACGACCAGATCGACGGCCTGGGCGATCAGGCGGAGCGCCAGCTGCTCGGACATGCCGATGCCCGCCTCCAGGCACAGCGTGGTCAGACGCTCGATGCTCAGCACCGCGCTGCGGGCGTGGAGCGTGCACATGCTTCCGCCTTCGCCTTCGTTCATCGCGTGCAGCATCGGCACGACTTCTTTCGACCGGACCTCGCCGACGATGATGCGGCGCAGCGACATACGCAGCAGCTGCGGGAACAGGTCGGAGAGGGTCAGCTCGCCCATCATCCGGCCGTCCGGGCCGCGTTCGCCGTTGGACTCGCGCCCCTCGTAGGCCACGACTTCGGGGCCGTCGGGGTCCTCGTGCAGGTACAGCTCGTACTCGGACTCCAGCGTGCCGACCCGCTCGGTGCGCGGGATCTCGCGGGCCATGGCGCGCAGGAGCGAGGTCTTGCCCACGCCCTGGGAGCCCACGATCACTATGTTCTTGCGGGCCTTGACCGAGGCCTTCAAGAACGCGGCGAGGGTGGAGTCGATCGAGCCCAGCTTCACGAGGTCGTCCAGGCCCTGGCCGCGGGTGCGGTGGCGTCGGATGACGACCTGCGGCCGCGGCGTGATCATGTACGACGCCGCGAGACGGGACCCGTCCCCCAGCCGCATGTTCAGGTTCGGGGTCGCCGGGGTCAGCGCGCGTTCCCCCTGGCCGCCCATCCGGGCGATGTGGTTGATCAGCCGCACCAGCTCGGGGTCGCTCGGGGCGATCGGCTCCCACATCTGCGACGGCCGGTCCGAATAGTCCACGCGGACCCGGTCCCCGTTGATCAGGATGTTCTCAACATTCGGGTCATCCAGCAGCGGCTGCAAGCGGCCGGCGCGGAAGAGTTCGTCGAAGACGGCTCGCCGCAGGATGGTCTCCTGCTCGACGGTCAGCGGCGGCTTTCCCTGTGCGGCGTACTTGATCGCCCACTCGCTGACGGTCTCGCTGATGACCTTGATGCCGTGCTGGCGGCGGTCCGCGTCGCTCATCGTGCCGTCGGCGGCGGAGGCTTGGCTGACTTTCAGGCTCGCCTGGTGCCGCAGCTCGGCGACGTCCGCGTAGTCCACCGGGAGCGTGCTGAAGTATCCGCCGGCCGCCGGTGCCTGCGTGGTGTCCGCGGCCGCGGGGGCCACGGGGGCGGGCACCGCCGTGGGCGAGGCCGCGCCGGGTGCCACCGTGCGGCTGCTCAGCGCCCTCGCGAACGCTGCGTCGATGTCGGTCGGATCGGGCAGGCCAGGGGCTGCCGTGCTCTGGGTCATGGTTCCTTCCTTCAGCCCTGGACCGGTGCGGGCCGCGCGAGATGGATACGCCGCCGGGTGACGATCTCGTTGATCCGGTCATGCGCGGAGCGCGCCGAGCGCAGCAGGCCCCTCCCGGACTTCTTGAACTGCCCGTGGGTGAGCACGTCCGCGGTGTCGGGGTCCCACTCCAGCGCCGCGTAGGCCGGGACCTGAAGACCCTGCTGGATGTGGCTGGACGTCAGCGAGCCCTCCTCCACGATCAGCAGCCCGAGGGCATCAGCACCGGTCCCGTTCTGCGCGAGCTCCTCCCGCAGCACCCGCACCGCCGGCGCCGCCGAGAGCACCGAGGCCTGCGTCGAGCGCACCACGAGCAGGACCACGTCGGCGGCGCGCAGCAGCGGCGCCGGGTAGACCGCGGTGCTCAGCCGCGTCTCGGACTGGGGCACGATCCGTCCGGCGTCGATGATGACGTCGTAGCCGTGCCCGTCCATGACGGCGATCAGCTCGGCGAGCGCATCCCAGGTCCGGGCCATCGACGGGGCCTGCGCCGGGTCGGTCAGCCCGGGCAGCAGCATGCGCTTGCCGGAGTGTTCCTGGTCCAGGGCGACCCAGTGGTGGCGGAACTCGCGGGCGAGCGTGCCCTGCCGGTCGGCCGCGGCCAGGCGGTGCAGCCCGACCTGAGCGGAGCCTTCGCCCTGCAGGTAGCCGGCCCTGATCGTGCCGCCGGCCGGGTCGGCCTCGATCAGCAGCGACGGGCGGGGCGAGGACAGCGTCAGGGCCAGGGCGGAGCAGGTCACACCGCTGGACTTTCCGGAGGCCAGAGCGATAACGGACATATCAGTGCTTCGCCTTCAGCACGATCGAGGCACTGTTGGTGGCCGCCCACGCCGCAAGCGTCGTGCTGGCGCCACCGGTGGTGGCGACGTCCACGACGCGCGCCCCGTTGGCGTCCGCATCTCCCACCCGGGTCACCACGGCCGGCTGGCTGTCGGGCCCGTTGTTCTTGCCATTGGCGCCCTGGGCCTGCGCGTTGCCATTGCCGCCGGTCGGGGTGTAGACGACGGTCACCTCGTCGCCCGGCTCCAGCGGCCGCGAGGGCAGCTGGCCGGGCTTGGCGAGGATGCCGGTGATGTCCTTGCCCTGGGTCAGGCTCGAGGTGTCCCGCACGGAGTCCTTGGTCACCAGGATCCCCGCCGGGATGTCCGCGGCCGCCGCCTTGCCGATGATCTTCGCCTTCTGCGACACCGGAACCGGGTGCAGCGCGGCATCGCGGGACACGTGAGCGATGACCAGGTCCGACGGCTTGATCACGGCACCGGCGGGTATCGCCTTCGCCGTGGCGATCACACTCACGCGGTCGCCGGCGTCGTTCACCATCCACACCGCGATCAGCGCACCCACAGCCGACAGGGCCAGCCCCGCGCCCATCACGACCGGACGGCGCCGCCGGCGCGGCGCATCCTGGGTGATCGGCAGCGGACCGGCAGGAGCCTCGGCGGCACCCCCGCCGGCCTTCTCACGCTTCGCGAACTTCGTCGTCGCCATGTCCCTTTGTTCCTTGCTTAGTTGACGACCTGCAGCTCGCCGACGCGCGCCTGGGTCTGTGCCGATCGGGTCTGATTGGGCAGCGACCCGGTCTCGCCGTTCGTCGCCGTCCACGTCACCACCCACGTCGTGGTGGCCGTGACCTGGTACTCGCCGACCTTCGTGTACCGGTAGCCGCAGTCCGGGCTGTCCTTCTTGCCCATGCTCGGGTCGTACGGCGTGCCCGGGCTGGTGCAGTTGACGGTGTTTCCGTCGCCCATGTTCCAGGTGATGCCGGTGACTTTCGCTGTCGCGGTGACCGACAGCCCGCCGGCCGATGCCGTCGTCGACTGCGGGCCCCACGTCGTCTCTGACTTCTCCACCCACATCCACACCGGCATCCCGATCAAACCCTTTGACCCGGGCGGCGGGGCACTGCCGAGCTTCGGCACGTCCAGCTTCATCTTGCTGAAGGCCTGCTGGGCGAGCTCGGCCGCCGTCGGCATCCGCGGAACTCCCGGGGGCGGGTTCTTCATCCAGATCGCCCCGGTACGGGAGTTGTCGTTCGGGAAGCCCGGCGTGGTGCCGTCGCCGCCGCAGTTGCGTTCGTAGATCGCGCCGTCGCCCGGCGAGTTCCCTTCCCAGGCCGGGTCGCCGGCGGGGGGCTGAGGGGAGGCCAGCTGGATGTAGCAGCCCTGGTAGTAGTCACCGGCGCCATCGATGTGGCACTTGGGTGTCGACGTCGTGGGGTTCTCGTCCGAGCAGTCGGTCCTCCGCGAGGAACCGTCACTGCTGTGCGAACTCGAGTCCCCGCTGTCCCCGGAGTTACCGCTGTGGGAGCTGTTCCCGTGGGTCTCCACCTTCGCGCAGACCCACATCTGGCACGAGCTGACGTCCGTGCCCCCGCCGTCGGCGAACGCCACGGTCGTGTCGAAGAACCGCATCGCGCCCAGGACGAGTACCAGAGCGAGGAGGGAGCCCAGGCGCCGGAGCGTCAGCATGTGCGGTCCGTTTGCTGGACGTCGACGACCATCCACCGCTCTCCGACGGTGCGGATGGAGACGTTCGTGATGAACTTGGTCAGCCGCTCCTTGGGCAGCTCGACAGGCTTACCGGACTTCTGGTTGACCAACTGCCACTTCGACACGTCGGTGCAGTCCGTGACCGCGGCAGTCTTGGGTGTTTCGCCGAGGTTGATCGACGTGACCTTAGGATCGATCTTGACCTCTCCCTTGAGCACGTTGCCCTTCTGCTGCATGGAGATCAGGTCGCCCTTGGTCTTGCTCAACGCCTTGTCGAACGCGTACTTGTTCAGGTCGGTGTCAGCAGGGCTCGCCTTGGCGTACGCCTTGAGCTGCTCGTCCCAGTACTTGCGGTAGACCGTGATGACCTCGGCCTTGGCCGCCTCCTGCGGGTCGGCCGACGCGCTGGCTGAAGCCGAGGCAGAGACCGTCGCGCTGGAGCCCGGCGTGGCGGGGTCGTCGCCCAGGGACTCGTCGTGCTTGCCGCTGCCGCTGCCGCAGCCGCTCAGCACCAGGGCGCAGGCCAGGGCCGCGGCGCCCCACGAGACTGCGCGCAGGCCACGACGGGTCTGTCCACGATCGGCCGTCGGTATCGCCATGGGCGGTTTCTCCTCAATGAGTGCTGTCCGGAGAGCGTGTCTGGTACATGAATCTGGCGAAGGTGCAGGGTGCGGTCTGCGACGGTGCAGCACCCTGGCCCGGGTAGAGCCCGGTGGGCACCTCGGTCCGCTCAGGGGCCGTGGCGCAGGGCGGGCTTCCCGCTCAGGAACGTGGTGCCGAACGCCGTGCGGTGGCCAGGGCCATGCGGAACTGAGACACCTTCACCCCGAGCAGCTTCGCGGCCAGGGGCACCTGTTGCTCGTCGAGCGTGGACTGGCCGCGCTCGATCCTGGACCAGCGGGCCTGGGCGATACCGAGTGCCGCGGCCAGGCCGCGCTGGCTCATGCCCTTGCGCATGCGCAGCCAGTACAGGCTGGGGGTGGGGTCGTCCTCCAGGAGTGCCGAGAGCGGCACGTCCAAGGCGGAGGCGAGGGCTGTGAGCGTCCGGAGCTCCGGGGTGCGCCTTCCCCGTTCGTACAGGCAGATGTGAGGGCCCGCCACTTGTGCGCCGTGCTCGCGGGCGTGGCCGGCGAGCTTGTGCTGTGAGAAGCCTGCAGCGGTGCGAAGGGCACGCAGTGCTTCGGCATCGAATCCGGCGACACCGCGACTGCTCACCGTGCCTCGCCCTCCCCCGGACAGCTTCTGCGTGACGCGCCGCCAGGCGGCGGCATGCAGCCGCGGTGAACGCCGTCGCGCCCGCGGCGACCGCGGGCCGCGCCGTGGTGATCACGTTGCTGACGACGGGGAGGATAACGGCCGGCCGGACGGTCTGCCGTACGCGGACAGCCTGCAGGGAAGCACAAAACGTCTCGAAATGAACTTGCGGGGCACGCGGGGCAATGTCGACCGGCGGCAGGCTGATGCGCATAAGGTCCCCTCCCCATGTTCCCCCGACCGTACTGAAGTCGGCCGATTCAGACTGAATCTGATCGGTAACTTACCCGACCTTGACACTCCCGTTTATGCACGTCAAGGAGGATTTCGATCGCCGGTCTTCCCTCCTGGGCATTTTGTCCGATCTTGTCGAATGGAGCTAAAAATCATGCTTGTTGCGTCTCCTCCCCAGGGGTGATCTCACGACCTCACGCCTGTTGGCCCGTCAGAAACCTGATGGAATCGGCCGATACGGGTGAGTTGGGCAAACCAATCGACCCTGCCCCGCCGAGCGTACGCAGGGGAAACGTGTTGGCTGGACCTGTCGTGGCCGACACTCCGCGCGGGCTGCTGTGGTGCACCTCACGGAGGGTGTGTCAGTGCGTACGGCCTGATGGCCTCCGGGAGGGGTTCGTCAACCGGCCGCGGTGCGGTGGGGGGCGTACGCGAAAGCCCCCGACCCAAGTTGCGTCTCGGGGCCAGGGGCGAATTCAGCCTACGAAGCACGGAGCCGGCACCGCAAACGCGCCGGTACGGCCGAGGCCGGGCCGCCCAGGCCGCGATGAACCCGCCGGCTCAGAGGCATGCCTCACCTGGCGCCGCATCTCATGGCGGTCACTGAGGCCACGGCGCCTGCCGGACCAGGCGGTCCCACTCCTGGTCACTTCTACCGGGGACGGCTCGCCCGGCGGCAGCCCAGCGGGCCACCACGGCGTCGAAGACAGGGGTATCGCCCGTCGAGGGCCGTGCCGTCTTCCGCCCCGGAGCGATGAGCGGCATGGGCCGTACTGCCGTCGTCGTCATGCAGATCCAACGCCTCACCCGGCAGTCAGGTCACCGCCGCGCCGAGAGTAAAGCGCAGCACCAGGAGGGCCTGGCATATGCCAAAGGCATGCCCAAGTTAAGGTCATGGCAAGCGTGGGGGGATTGCGGACCCTCCGTTTTTATGAAGGAGGAGACAGATGAACATGCGTCAGAAGGCCGTCACGACCCTGGTTACGGCGGCCCTGGCACTGGGCGGAGCCGTAGCGATGGCCCCCACCGCGTCGGCGGCCGGCGGCCCCGGCCGCGAGGCATGCAACGCCGGCTCGTTCGACCGTGTCGAGTCGGTCAGCACCGGCGACGGCGTCAACTTCCGCACCGGCCCGGGCACGGGCTACACCTCCCGTGGCCTGCTGTACAACGGCACCAAGATCTACGTCGGCTGCTTCTCCAGCAAGGGGTTCGCCTACGTCCAGGTGCGCTCCGGTGCGCACTCCGGACAGTACGGCTGGGTCTCGACGGACTACATCACTGGGCTCTGGAACCTCGACAACTGACCGAGCGGGTGAGCGGCGGGTTCCGGCAACTGGCCGGGGAGCTCCCGTACCAGAGGCGGTGGAGCGCAGCGGCATCGCTGGCTCCATCGCCTCTCGCCGTTGGGGCGCCAGTGCCGCGGGTGGAACGACGCCCAAGTCGAGCGGGTCCGTTGGCCGCGTAGCCGCACCTGGGCGGGCGGCTACCCGTGGCCCTTCCCGTCCGTCGCGCGGCTGCCGCCTCGTCATGGGTGCTGGGGTGAGCGGCGGCGCGTACGGAAGACCGCCCGGACTGTCCGCCACATCGCCCGCAGCACCCGCCACAGGGCGAGGGCGCCGCACCCCACTGCCCCCAGGCTCGCGGCCAGGCGCACCGCCGACTCCATCCACCCCGGCAGGTTCAGGAAGCCGACGGTCAGGGTCGTTCCGATCAGGCTCATGCTCAGCACCATCAGCACGCTGCTGTGCCCGATCACCCCGTACAGGCGCTTGAGTTCCGCGAAGGCCTCAGGATGGGCCTCCTGCCACCGCACCGGCCGCTGCTGTGCCCTCTCACCGCGCATGACCGTCCTCCGCCCTTTCCTTGCTCGATTCGCCATCGTCTTCGCCACCCAGCACGTGCCGGGCGTGCCGGAGTCCCTGCTGCAGTTCGCCCATCTCACGTCGCGCCTCCTCCAGCGCGTCGAGGGACAGCAGGCCGTCGGGAAGCGCCGTCAGGGGAACGGCAGTCGCCGGGGAGGGATCGTCGAGGATCGCCGACTCCACCGCGGCGTCCTCCCGCTCCACCTCGAGGGCCTGGCCGACGAGGGCCGCGAGCGACTCCTCGTAGCCGAGCAGGAGTTCACGGGCCTGCTCGTCGTCCTCAGCGAGCGGCACCAGCCCGGCCGCATCCCACAGGAGTTGGGGGACCAGCGCCGCCGCCCGGTCCACCTCGCCACGCCCACTGCGCTGGGCGAGCGCGCGCAACTGCTGCTCGTACGCCAGCAGCCGGAAGAAGACCATCGCGTACGCCGCGCCGTCACCAACGATGCGCACCCGCCGACGTGTGGCGCGCCGCAGGCCCGCCGGAATGCCCTGGGCCACCGCGGCGCCGGCCAAAGCGGCCGCGAGGAGACCGGCCACGCCCGGCAGCACGGCGGTCACCGGCACCAGGGCGGCGAAGGCCGCCAGGGTGAACACGGTGGCACGGGTCGCCGGGATGGGCCGGGGCACGTCGACGCCCGCCAGGCTCAGGATGTACAGGGGAGGCCGACGCCCCCACACCGCGCGGCAGGCCCACCGCCCGGCGCTCCCCTGGCCGGGGTCGAGGACACCCGCTTCGCGCACCAGGCCGGGGACCTCACCGCCGGCTTCTGCCGTGGTGGGGAGCGCCTCCCAGCGCAACCAGCCGTAGCGTGTGCGCTCCGGTATCAGGCGCAGCGCGTCGACGACAGAGCGGAGGGCCGGCTGCTGCGCAGGTCGCACGACCAGCTCGACCGCAGCGTCGTGGTAACGCCGGGCCGTCTCCCGCAGGGCGCCGGACCAGCGCCCCTGGTCGCCGTCGAAGGGCACCGGCTCGATCGTGCTCGTGCTCACCGCGTGCCTTCCGCATCCGCGTCCTGGCCGGAGGCGGGGCAGGACTGCAGCACGCGGCGCAGCGCCATCTTCTCCGCCGAGGACACCGACAGCTTGTACTTGGTCTTGACGCGCACTTGGGCGGCTGCGTACCAGCAGTGGGCGTCGGTACGCGGTGGCATCCAGTCGGAGGCGTCCTTGGCTCCCTTGGCGGCGTTCGCCGGGCCGTCGGCGGCCACCAGGTTCCCGGGGTCGTTGGCGAGGTTCAGCCGCTGTCCCGCGGTCAGCTCCCGGGCCCCGGACTGCCAGGCGAGTCCCAGCGGCACGATGTGATCGATCTGCACCGCGAGTGAAGTCCGGGGGCCTCGCTGGAAGCGGATGGTCTTGCCGGTGTACCGGTCGTGCAGGGTGCCGGAGGCGACGGTGCAGCCGTCCTTGGCGCGCACGACGTCCTCCAGGTCGCGGGCCAGGATGTCGTCGCGGGTCGGGCAGTGGTTGTGTGACAGCTCGACGGTGCCCTCGTCGCTCCAGGCCGGTCCGAAGGCCTCGCGGCTGTAGCCGGAGAGGGAGGTGTGCGCCCGCACCGGCAGCGCGTCCAGCTGCTCCAGGGCGGGCGCGGCCGCGGTGGATCCGTGCGCGGGCCGGGCCTTCGCGCTGGAGGGCGGGCTCGCGGCGGGGCCGCAGGCGGAGCAGGCCAGCGCGCCGGCGAGAGCGAGGCCGGCGGCCAGGAGGCGAGGGGCCATGGCGATTCCTGTTCGTGTCGGAGAAGCCGTCACCTGCTATAGGTGCCGGGACCCTTCTCCGTGTGACACTCCGCCCCAAGATTCTTGAGAGCGGCCCCAGGGCCGGGTTGGCGGTCCAGCGCCACGCTCTGGGGTCACCGGACTTGATGCCGGTTCAGAGACCCTTGCAGCCGTAGCCGCAGCAGGTCGCCATCGTGCCGCGCTGATCGTGAAGGCCCAGCCGGACACACGCCCTGCGGCAACGGCTCACCCGACCGCCGCTCCACGCCCATGGGCGATCGGCCCGGTACCTGGGGGCAGCGGACATCAGCCGAGCGTGCCCTGGAAGGAGACGGGCGAGCCGTCCGCGCCGACGGCCTCGATGGTGACCGGGCCACCGACGGCCGACTGCGGAACGCGGAAGGTGACGGTCTGGGTGGCGGTACGGTGCGGGGCGATGGCAGCATCGCGGTAGCCGTACACCGGGTGAATGGTGGAGGCCAAGTGCAGGTTGCGGCCGGTGAAGACGCGCAGCGTGGTCCCCAGGCCGCGCAGCGGCCCGTCACCGCGGTTGGCCACGCTCAACTCCAGGCGCGCCGTCCGCTCATCACCCTCCCCGGCCACGGTGACCGTGGACAGGCGCAGCCCGGCGTTCCACTGCCCCAACGGCGTGACCCCCTGCCGGCTGTCCCCTCCTCCTCCCGGTCCCTGCGCCTCGGGCGCGGCAGGGGAGCGGCCGGGCAGGGGGCTTTCGAAGAAGAGGAGCTCCGGCTGGGCCAGGCCCTCCGGCGTCGCCTCCACGGTCACGGTGACCGGCTGGCCCTGGGCCTGCTCCGGGAACACCACCCGCACCTCCTGGGTGACCGAGCCGTTCGGCCCGACCTTCACCGGCTCACGGCTCGGGGACGGCTGGGCCGCAGCCTCCTGCACCGGCTCGGCCTGGCGGCCGAGTGCTCCGTAGCGGGCGGTCACCTCGGTCCGCGGCGCCGTGGCGATGCGCGGGCGCGTGTTCTTCATGGTCATACGGGCCACGTAGGCACGTGATCCCGTGGGCACCTCTCCGGATGTCTGGGCCGGCAGCTGCTCGAAGCCCTGCAGCGCCACCGTCCACGCCCCGTCGCTCACCGGCAGCGCCGACCCCGGCTTCGCGATGCCGTCGGGCAGTGCGGCGGAAGGCCGGGCCGCCGGTGAGCTGCTGCTCGGGCCAGTCTCCTCGCCGGAGTCGGACTGGTGGTCAGATCCGGCGCAGCCGGCGATCAGAAAGGACGCGGCGAGCAGCACGGCCGGAAGGGCTCGGCGCAAGGACGACGGCGTAGGCATGGTTCCCCCCATGGCAGGTACCGGATTCTCGGTCGAGAAGGATCATGCCAAAACACCTTCGGCTGGCCCTGCGCCCGTCGGCGTGGCCGGTGGCAGAGCCGTGCGCCCTCGCGCGTCCGCGCCGTGCGGCTGGCCAGTTCATTGCGTGATGGGGATGGGGGCGAGGACGTACTCCTCGTCCCGACGCGCATGCGCCGCGGGCGGCCCCGAGAGGGAGCGAACAGCCGCTCTCGTACGGTCTCGGGAGCGTCGCGGGGAGAGAGGGCGGGTTCAAGGGCGGTGCGCACAGCGGCGCGGGAGGTGTCGGCCAGGGGGCGGCGCTGTGCCTTCTTCGCGCACGCGCCGAGCTGGGCGTCCGTCAGTCCGGACCCTGGCCGTTGTGGAGGGCTTCGAGGGCGACGGCCGGGACGGGGATGGCCCGGTTGTGGTCACGGCAGACGTGGCCGGGCGTCCGTGGGGCTGGAAGTGGCGGGCGGTGCCGGTGGACCCCATGCGTGCTCCAGGGTCTGGCTGACAGGACAAGGCCGCCCCGGTGGCGGGGCGGCCTTGTCCGTGATCAGGCGGGGGCGTTGAACCGGGTCAGGTGCCGGGAGTTGGTGCTGGCGGTGTCGGTGGAGGCGTGGGCGGACTGGCGGCCTCGGGCCGGGCGAGGTCAGGCGGACTGGGTGTCACGGGCGGCGATCCACGCGTCGGCCTGCTTCTTGAACCACGGCAGCACCGGGCCGTCGGCCATGTCGCCGGGGCGCTCCAGGAAACGGCAGTCGCTTACGACGGCGGCCGGGCGGTCGCTGTCGGGGCTGTACACGTAAGCGTAGGGCTGGCCGCACCACACGAAGTTCCAGCGCTGCCCGTCGGCCGTCTCGCGCTCGTACGTCAACGGCCGCGCGTCGCTGACGTACTGGACGGGGATACCGGCGTTGCGCCACGCCTCCGGGCCGTCGGGAAGGGCCCACAGGTCGCGGACCTGGCCGTGGAACCAGGTCCGCCAAGCCGCGCTGATGCTGGAGGTGGCACCCCTTAGGGGCAGATGCGTGGTGGTCCACTGCATGGTCTGGTCGTGCGCGTCCCAGCCGTAGCGGGTCGGATCGGGGGCGCCCTGCGGTGTGACGACGCCCAGCCGCTCGAACACGCCGATCACCCAGCCGTGGATGCGGCCCATCAGCCAGGCCGCGGTGACATCGTCCGCGGTGTGTCCGTCGGCGGCCAGGTCGACGACGGGCCGCCAGTCGCCACGTCCGGCCGGACTCGCCTCGATGGACGGCCCGCCGGTGTAGCGGACGTCGAAAGCGCACACGGAGTGTCCGGTCATGCCCTTGATCAGCATGGGGTTCTTGGCGAAGTCGCGCCCCGTGGGGACGTCACGGCCCTCCCACCAGGCATTGCACACCTCTTCGAAGGGTTCCTGCGTGGCGGGGACCATCACGACATCGAGCCCGCGGGGGAACTCGGGGCGCTCGGCCTCCGGCAGAAGATCGCTGCGCCACAGCTCGGGTTCGCGGATGTCGAAGCGGTCGGGGACGACGCCCCAACCGGGGCAGGTGCGGCCCGGGCGGATCTTGATCTGACAGCCGCCGTCCCACGTGAAGGTGAGGTCGGCACGGTCGTGGTGGTAGGTGAGCCTGTTGGTCATCATGGACCTTTTCCATGCAGAAGGAATGGGCTTGCTCATGGCGGGCCGCATCCCGTGATCGGAGGAACGGGCGGCCGCGCCCGGCGGCGGGAGCGCGGTCACGGCTCCGGCCGGTGGGACGCGGCGGCCGGAGCCGTGCGGGACTCCCGAGAAGAGAGGCGCCCTAATACGCGATGACGGTGGTCACCGAGGTGTACACAATGTGCGAAAGCCCCTCGCGCCGCGCCCACTTCTCGTAGCTGTCGATGGAGTCCGCGCCCTTATGCGCAGCCGCTGAGGCGAGCATCGTCACGAGGCTGTGGGCCATGGCTGCGCACATATCCGGGGACGGCATGTTCGGCTCGGCAGCAGACCTGAGCGCGCGGACCACGGGATCCGTGACAAGGCGGTACGCCTGGACGAAGCGAGGGTCGTTCTCGGCCGCGACGGCCATGAGGATGCGCATGACCACTCGGTGGTCGCTCCAGGCATGCCGCACGGCCTCGACAAACCGGGTGGCGCCATACACCCCCTCGGAGGCCCAGGAACCGTCGGCGAAGTCGGCGAGTTGTTCAGCCGTCTTGTCGGCCAGCGGCCCGACAACGTCGAGTACGACCTCGTCGACGCTCTCGAAGTACTCGTAGAAGGTTGCGGGGGAGGTGCCTGCCGCACGGGCGACTTGCATCACGGTGACGCTGCGGTAGGGGTTCTCGGCAAGCAGTTCGATCACCGCGCCCACAAGCTGCTGGCGGGTCTGGAGCGCCCGCTGGCCGGGGATTCGGCGTCCGACCGTACGGGTCAGGGAGGGTATGCGCACGACGGTCTCCTGGGTCTGGATAAGAGGGGGTGGGGGGGCTCCGGCGCCCCCGACGTACAATCAATCTACAGGTAAGGACCGAGATAAGCAACACCCCTCTCTGGGTTGTCCCGGCACGGGATGAGGCTCGTGCCCACCCATCGACGTCGGACAACGTCCGGGACACCGCGCCGACTTGCCGCTACATCACCAGCACGAGCTGTTCGCTGCGCGTCCCGCTGACCGGATGCCGACGCGACGGAGGGTTGCCCGGTACGGCCTCCGCGACCGTGCCCCGAGGGGCGGCTTCGAGCTGGAGACGGCGGGGAGCGGCTTCGAGGGCCAGACGAACCGGGGCGGCTTCGAGGACCGGGCGCCCGTGCGGCGCCATCTGCACGGATGCGCACAGCACCGCATCGGCCAGGGCCTGTTCCATGCGCGCCTGGGCCGTACCCATGCGCCGCTGCGCGGAGATCAGGCCGCTCCAAGCTGTGGAGTGCTCCTTCGCGGTCTGGGGAGCGGAGGGATGTCCGGGAACGTGAGGTCGGTTGAGACGGTGCACGTATGCGCGGGTCTGCGGCTCCCACGTGCGGCCCAAAATGTGCCCGATCCACGCGGCAGCCACCGCAGGGTTCACTGTGTCGGCGATGAGCTGGGTCATGTTGCGGATGCCCGCGCCGCGGCCGACGTGGGTCCACGGGAAGTCCGCGCGGAATCCGGAGGCGCGGCCGAGGTCCGCATGGGAGTGCTTGAGGCCGTCCGCCTCGCGCGCCCATCCGTAGGCGGTGCCGGTCACGGTCGTCCCTGGCGCGTCTGCGGAGAAGGCGTTGCCGCCCTTGGGCCGTCCGGTCTTCGGGTTGATGCCTCGCACGCCGCGCGTGTTGACCTTGTGGCCCTTCTCCCAGCCCATGCAGGCCGCCCAGGTGGTGACCGGGAACGGCTCGCTGGGCCGGTAGTCGACGAACGGCCGGGTGTAGCGCATGCACACCAGGAAGGTGCGGTTCTTCCGGGCAGCGATGCCGTAGTCGACCGCGTCGACCAGGGCGAACTTCGCGTACTCCCAGCCGGCGCCGTAGAACTCGCTGGTGATCGCCTCGACCACGTACTTGGCGGCCTTGGACTTGAGCAAGTTCGAGGACTGCTCCATGGCCACCCAGCGGATGTTGCCGAACTTCGCCTGCAAAGCCAGCGGCCAGATCACGCACTCAGCCATCAGCCCTGTGCGCTGGTCCTCCAATGCTGCCAGCGGAGCGCGGACTTCGTCCCATGTCGCGCCCGTGGGCGGGGCGTAGCCTTCCATGCCGTCGCCGGCGTCGTCGACCATAATGAAGCCAGCGGCCGCTCCGGCCTCGGTGATCACATCCTCGACGATGCTCATGGCTGCTTCGGCCAGACCTGCCCGCTTGCCCCCAGGAGAGAGGGTCTGGCACGGAGGCGAGAGGATGACCGCGACCACATACCTCAGCGCCGGGTGCTCAGGGTCCAGCTCCGTGACCGACGCGCAGATCCGCCGGTACCCCGCTGCCTCCGCAGTAACGCACGCGGCCGGCGAGGTGTCCACGCCGACCATGTCGACCGGCTCGCCCAACACGCGGGCAATGCCCTCACACCAGCCCCCGGGCCCGGCGAACAAGTTGACGATGCGGATGGGGGCACCCTGCTTGGGGCTGAACAGCCACTCGACCGGCCACGGCCCGGCGAGCTTCGCACGCTCCTCGTCCGTCAGCCCTGCGATGTACGCGTCGCGCTGCTCGTCGGTCAGCAGATCGAGCTCGTCCACCGGCAGGCCCATGGCCGACTGGACGCGGGCCACCGTGGCCCGGGCGCTGTCCCTGACCCAGTAGGCCCGGTGCACGCGCGCCCAGATCGCGTGACTGTCCTCCTCGGCCCCGTGCACGAAGGCCCAGCCCTCGTCCTCCACGGACATGGGCAGACGCCAGCGCCGCACCTGATCAAGCGCCTCGTATCCGGCGGAGATCTTCTCCGAGTGCGCCTCACCGATCTCCCGGGCCGCAGCATGCCGGGCAACCGCGCGAGCGTGCTGCCGCTCGGCCTCCGCGAGCGGGCACGGCGCATCCACCGGCGCGCCGCCCTCGCCGTCCATGACGTCGGGCGAACCGGGGTCGGACACCACGTCGGCCAGGTGCGAAGCGGCAACGTCCGGTACGGCGGGGGGCGGGGTATGCGTGGGAAGGCCGGGCCCGGGCCAGGCGTGGGAGGCGCCGGAGGGAGGGGAGTCGAACATCGGGATCCTGTTGCATGTGGTGCGTCGGGCGGACTGAAAGCGGGGGAGGGGCTGCGGTGACCCCGCGAGACGGCGGGGAGTTACGAATGGCGCGCGGCAGTTGCGGGGCCGCCTGCCGGCGGGCACCGAGTGAGCGCCGGCGGCCGTGCACGCCGGGCCCTGCGGGCACGGCTGGTGGTGGCTCCGGGGCCGCGTTCTTCCGGCGCTGCGCCGCGCCCCGTAGACGGGGCGCAGCGGGCGGATGAGGAGGGCGGCGGTTGAGCGCGGCCGTCAGGAGTTCGCGGCCTTGCCGACAGCGGGGCGGACAGCCTCCCGGTGGGCATAGGTGTGCGCGACAACGATCGCGAGGCAGATCGCCAGTGCCACGTAGTCGGAGGCGGACCCTCGCGGGACGAAGTCGCCGCGCGGGTTGGTCAGAAGGGCAGCCCAGACGAGGAGAGCGCACACGAGCAGCAGCCCGTCCAGGGCGACGGCGACGCATCCCCAGCCCCGGTGGGGCACAAGCGCGGGCTCTTGGGCGTCCTCGTCCTGCCGGGTGACCTCGGTGGCCGACTTGCCGTGGTTGACCAAACGGAAGATGGCCGCCCCAAGGATGCTCAGAGGCACCGCGAACAGGAAGATCACCGGTTGTTCAAGGATGACTCCGGCTACGGCGAACAGCGTTGCCACGCCGTGCACCGTGTGCAGCGGACGGCAAAACCGGTGCGGGTGGACGCGGGTAGGACAGAAATCGGACATGAGAGGACCTCGGGTGGTGATGGGTTCTTGAGGCCCCGCGCTCAGATGACGGGGCGTGAGGGAGAGGGGCGGCCGGGGAGAGTGACACCCGGACCGCCAGCCCCACTTAAACTACAGTGAAGAATTGAGATATGCAACGCCAGGCGTATGGTTAAGCACGCTCGTCCGCCCCGGAGCCCCGGCTCCGGCCGCGAAGCATCCGGTCGGACCACGGCGCCCCCGCCGGACCCATGACGTGCTCCGGAATGGTGATCTCGTAGTGCGGGCAGCCGCCCGTCGCCTCGCGGGCCGCATGCTCATGGGAGTTCGGGCACTGGTCCCGCTCATGCTCGCGCCGCCAGGTCCGCACGGTCCAGCTGTGGCCGGAGGCACTCGCATTGCGCCGCTGCGCCCGGTGGCGCTCTCCCGCATCCGGGTCGACCCACACGTTCGTCACCTGCCCCGAGTCGGTGATCCCCCTGCGCCGGTCGGAACGCTGCTCGCGCGGCTTGGCCTCGTGCACTTCCATGGCGAGCACCCGCACGGAGGAGCGCTCGTGCTGCGTCAGCAGCTCCCAGAGGCTGCGCACGTGCCGGGTCATCAGCTCATGACGCCCCAGGCGGTCAGAACCGCTCCGGTACCGGTCGGGGTTCTCCGGGTCGCGCAGCCGGGTCTCCGGCTCCAGGACGTCGCCTGGGCGCAGCAGCAGCGTGCTGTAGGGCGAGAACGGGAGCGACAGCAGCGACTGATCGCACGTCAGGGGAGTCACCCAGGTCCAGGTCGTGCCGTCCGGGGGGATCTCCGACGGCTCCAGCTCTCCGTCGGCCCCCCGGCTCATCCATCCCTCTTCCTCGCCCGGGGTCCAAGGGCCCCACGTGTAACCGACGATGCGACGGCCGGTAGGCAGCAGAAAGGGCGTGTCCAGAAACAGCATCCCCCGGGCCGACGGGAGATGGCGCGGGTCGAAGGGCGTCGTAGCCCGGTCGGCGCGCCGCTGTACGCGGCGTAGCGTCATCTGGGCCAGCGAATCGTGGATCTGCCACAGCCGGGCGGACTCCGTGCGCTCCGCCTCCTGCCGGAGCTGGGCCACCACCCCCGCCTCCAAGCCCTCGGGGTGCCGATAGGGCGCCAGCGGCTCACGTCCCTTGCGGTACCCGCTGGCCTTCGTCATGGCCCAGTCGATGCTCCGCCTGTGCGCCGCGACGTAGCGACGCCGCCAGCTCCGGATGCGGGACCAGTCCGGCGTGTCCCAGGCCGTGCTCTCGGTCATGGTGAGGCACTGCCCGGACGGTTTGCCCTGCTCGGCGTCCAGGTTGAGCAGCGTCCGGAACCGGACCGCCTCGTCCAGGGGCTCGTCAACGACCCTGGTGGCGTCCACGGGCGTGATCCGGTGGACGTCATAGGGGTCAAGCGCCCATTCCATGCCCGCCACTTGAGTCAGGACCGCACGCATGGTCTCTTCGTCCGCAGTATCCACAAAGTCCGCGACGAGGTTCTGGACGTTGCCGACCAGGGTGTCGGCCGCCGCGAACCGGAGCAAGCGCTTCAGGAAGGAGGAGCCTGGCCCGTGCTGCACGCTGGACCGCGCGAGCAGCTCATCGGCCACGCGCGGATCCTCCAGTGCTGCATTCGCCAGGTGGGCGTAGGCCTGACAGAGAACGCTCAACTCCTCGGAGTGATCGAGGACGTCCTGGATCGCACGTGACAGCCACGCGAAGGCTGTGGCGCGCGCACCGGGGCGGACCGCGCTCCCCGAGGCGGCGTGCAGCTCCCGGTACAGCTGAAACTGGAGTGCCGTGAGGATGGTGAACTCGCCGGGGGCCGGGCGCAGCCGCTTGGCGGCCGCCGCCGCGCTCGCCAGCAGCTCGGAGTCGGTCACCTTGGGCAGATGCGGGAACATGGCAAACCTCGCCTGGGAAAATAGGGTTCGGGAAGACGACCCGGGGATACTCCGCACCGGGTGACACGACGAAGATACGCATAAGAATCGAGAGATGCAACGGCATTTCTCCGGGTCCTCCCAAGCAGCGAGCCCGACCACCTGCCCACTCTTGGGCAGGTCACTGGCCGGACCTCCCTGAACCACACCGCCGGCGCCCCCTGCACGTTTAAGCCCCCGGACGAGCGAGGAGCTCATCGCTTCCGCCACGAAGCCGGCTCTGGCGAGGCACTCCGTCCGGACGCCCCGGCTCCCCCCGCCCGTACGGCACCGTGCGGTAGCCGCCGCAGGGCGGGGAGGCCCGGACCGGGCGTCAGATCGGCCAGTACGGAGGGCGAGTTCGGGTCGGGTACAGCACCGGCTGTTCCTTCTGCCGAGCGATCGCCCGCGTCGCACGCTCGTGCACCTGCTCCTCGAGCAGCCGCGGCTGCCGAAGGGCGTCGCCGATGGACACCGTCACCTGCCGCCCGAGCCGCCACAACTGAGCGTTGACCGCGCAGCAGGCCACATTCAGGGCGTCGACGTCGTTCAGCCACCACCGGTAGCTGGCGGGGTCCATGCCGTAGACCCGCAAGGCCGCGGCGGCGGCCCGAGCCATCGTGCCGGTACCGGCGGCGGGCTCGAGGAACAGACTGCCAGGTTCCCGGTCCGTGGCGAACACGGTCTCCCCGACATGGTCCGCGGCCATCGAGGGGGTAAAGAACTCCCCGGTGCTCTGCCGTTCCGCGTAGGTGCGCATCCGGGCGATCAGTCGGCCAAGGATGTCGTCGGACTCGGCGCGGGCCGTGTCCGAGCAGTACTCCAGCAGCCCCGCCCGCACGAGGATGCGGGCGTAGTCGGCAAGGCCCCGGATCTCGTTCCCGCTCGGGTGGGAGAGCCATTCGTGCAGGGGGCGCGCAGCTTCGGCGAGGTCCGGGTCGTAGGACCAGAAGGAATTCCACCCTGCTCTCAGCGCGTCCACCAGGCCTTCGTCGCCAAGCGGAATCAGCAGCGTCCCGTAGTCGGGGCCGTCGGGCCGGCTGGGAGCTGACAGGGCCAGCCCCGCCAGGGTTCCGACCGCGATGGCACGGTCACCGGACCCGCCCCGATGGGTCACCCACCAGGCGTGCGCGGCGTCGACGATGGCGCGGGCATGCTCCTGCCCGTCTTCGGGCGCCAGGAAGCGGCGCATTCCGGCGGGCGGGATCCCGTACAGCGTCACAGCGCACTCCGTTCCACCTGCGCGGCGAGGCGGTTGAGTTCGGCGGCGACTGGGGGAAGCACGGTTCGGTTGCGGCCGCCCCGGGCGGAGCCGAAGGGCCGCTGTGCGGCCGGAATGCCGCTGGGCTGGAAGTCCGCGTCGATGATCCAGCCCTTGTCCGTCGGCATGCGGGAGAGGCGGAAGGCGGCCTTGTTCGCCAGGCCGCCATGCTCCAGCAGCATCAGCTCGGCGTACTGGCCCGTGACGGCACCTGCGGTGTGCTCGGTGAAGACGGGCACGATGCCGGTGTGGTGAACGGGCGCGTCGTCGATGGTGAGGGTGACGGAGAAGGACGCGGCGTCGGCGAGCGGAAGCAGGGCCGACTCAACGGCCTGCTGGGCCTCGGGCGTGAGGCGGCCGGAGGCGAGCACGGCCCAGCGTGCGCAGCTGAGAGGGTCGTGGGTGAGAGAGGTCGGGACCAGGGTGCCGAGCTGGGACAGTTGCTGTAGCAGTGCTGTGCGGCCCAGGGTGGCCAGGTACCAGATCTTTTGTTTTTCGCTGCTGGGGACGGTGGTGCTCAAGGGAAGGCCTTCCTGGGCGTGAGTTGGGGGCGAATAGCGGTGCGCGCGGCCGTCAGGCCGTGGTGGGCTCGGCGCAGCGCCGGGGCCGCCCCTGGTGGAGTTCGATCACGGCGCCGACCTCGAAGCCGCGGGCCAGGCCGAAGACCTCGCGCATGCGCTTACGGGTCTCGGTGGTCTGCCGTTCCCGGTGCGGTTGGTACCAGCCGCACCGGGTGAGGCGGCTGATGATCTGTTCGGTGACCTGTGTGCGCTTGATGTCGAGTTCGGCGACGCGTCCGCGGGTGGTGTGCCGGTCGGAGGTGATGCCGACGAAGGCGTCGTCGGTTCCGATCGTGAGGACCTCGCCGGGGTCGGTCCAGCTGTAATCCCTGTCGGACACGTGATAGTTCGCTGCGGAGGCGGGGACAACCAGCTTCATGGCGTGCTTCCTTGGCGTGGAGGGTGCGGCAAGGACCGCAGAAGGAGGAGGGGAGGCGTGACCTCAACCGCACCGTGAATATACAGTCAACGGTGGGGAAATGCAACGCTGGTTACGTGTGAGCGCTGAACGGGCGCCTGTCGGCCTCCCACTTCGGGTACGGGAGTGAAGGCATCCCGAAGACGGCTCTCGACCGTTCACTCCTCGTGCGGCCCGCCGTCAGCAGGTAGCGCAGATTCCCCGGGTGGCGGACCGCTCGGGCGCCGATCGCGGGCAACACCTCGGTGAGCCATGCGGCAGGATCCTCGTCCGGGAGCCGCGGCCGTGCCCCCAGGAGTTCCAGCCTGCGCGTCACCGCGCTCCCGCCGACCTCGCCACCGGTGATCTTGGCTCTCGACCGCGCACTGAGCACGGAGCCGTCCGGGAGGAAGCACAGTGACCTCGCCGTGCTCCGGCCGGCGAACCGGGCACCCAGCGCCTGGTACACGATGCCAAGATGGCCAGGGGAGGCGACAACCGCACCGTCACCCGTCAGCCGCCGCCGGGGCATCGGATCTGCGAACGAGACGACCCCGCGGATCCCGCGCTCGGCGGCCAGCCTCAGGGCGCGCGAAACCAGGAACGTCTCCCCGTTGGCCGGAACGGACTCCCCGACTACTAGGCGCGCAAGTTCGACGCTCTCAGCGTACGGCCGAAGTCGAGGGAAGGGGCTTGTCAGAACGCGCTCATTCATGGGAGAGGCCAGCACCGCCACGCCCACCAGGACCTGTCCCGCGACCGTCTGGTCGCGGGGGCCGGGCTCCGCCTCGGTATCCAGCAGCCCGAAGCGGTGGATGGCAGCTGGCCACCCTGAGAGGTAATGGTGCCCCGTTACGTAGCGGCGGGCCGCCTCCTCCTCGAGTCGCACGACCTCGTACCGGTCCCTGCGGAATCCGCCTTCGGAGACGTGACGCCAGGTGGGCACGCCGAACGTCCACCGCTGCGTGTAGCCCTTGGAGTTGCCGGAGACAATGGCGCGCAGGTCGCCCGCGCTGGGCACGATCCGCCTCCCGTTCATGCCCGGCCCCGGATGTCAGCGAGGTGGTCCAGGAGGTCCTGTCGCCACCACAGGGCGTGGTCAAGGCAGTTGGCCTCGCTCTTGTGCGTGCCGCAGGTGCGTTCGTACCGCCCGCCCTTCGACCACGCCATGCTGTCGGCCGACACCACATGGGGCCACGACCTGGCCAGGCCGCTCTTCTTGTAGCCGAAGGCGTGGAGCCTCAGGCCCGCTGCATGGAGGTCCTCCAGGATCCAGCTGGCCACGTACGTGTTCGGCCGCCGGCAGATGCTGCCGACACCGACGAGCGGCTCCTCGGCCAGGTCGACGCCGGCGGCCAGGAACTTCTCGACGCAGCGCAAGTAGTGCGGCCGGAGCCACCCCTGCAGGACCGGCACGATGGGTAGGTCAGGCGCCAGCTCCCGCAGCGTCAGGAAGTTGGCAACGGTCAGGTCCTGGTGCTCGTCGATCGTGAGCCCGGTCATGCGAAGCGCTTGCTCCTCGCACATGAAGTCCTGCTGGCTCGCCCAGGCCATCTGGCCGACCTCGTCGCGGTATCGCCGGATCAACGCCACGTACTGCCGCGGGCTGGTGTGCCATGCGCCGTACTGGGTGATCTCGGTGAATCCACCGCTGTCGAGCGCCCACGGGCCCTGTGCCCGAGGCAGGGCCTTGAGGCCGGCCAGGCGACGGTTCGACACGAACATCGGGACGTCGGTGCGCCCGAGCCAGTGGGGGCGGTGGACACCGAGCCAGAAGGCCGGCAGCTCTGGTTGTGCCTTCCGGGCGGAGGAGAGGTGGTTGGGGTCGGGCATGTGGTGCCTCCAGGAAGAGGGACGTGGCGGGGGCATGGACGCGGGGTCGGAGGGCGCGTCCGTCCCACTCGCGGACAGGGGAGAGAGGGACTGGCCCCGGCGCGCCTCCGTAGGTGCGCCGGGGGTATCGCGGTGTAGCGGTCACCAGTCGACGAGGCCCTTGTGGTCGGCTGCGGCGAGCTGTGCCAGATGGGTGCGGAGTCGGGTCATGTCGGCTTCGCTGTAGCCGTACCGGTCGAAGACTGCGCGGGCGGCGACGGCACGGGCTCCGGCGAGTGCCAGGCGCTGTCGTTCGCCGGCGAGAAGGCCCAGGGCCCGCATGCCCGCGACGTGCCGTGCGGCGTCGATGACGGGCTCCAGACCTCTTCGGTGGCCGGGGTCGTGCACCAGCGCGGTGACCTGCTCGCCCACCGGGCCCTTCATGGTCTTGGCGGACGCGAGTCGGCTCTTGTCCGACGTGGTGAGGGCCAGGGACCAGGTGGCTCCGCGGTCGGTGCTGACCAGGCCGCACATGAACGTCAGATCGACCCGGTTCCTCAAGAGCACCGTGGCCCGGATGTCCAGGTGCTCGCCGTGCGCCAGGCCGCTCTTGGCAAGACCCGGGGTGAAGCGGACCTGGGCGGCTCGGTCGGCGATGGTGGTCTCTACCACGTATGCGGCCCGGACCAGGGCGTCGGTGTCGAGTGACCCGGTCTCGGTCCGTGCGTGGGGAGCGGGGCTCGCTTCGCGGAGTAGTCCGGCGCCGAGTTGCTGGATCAGGTGCGTGGAGATGTCATCCACCGAGCACGACCCGGTCTTGCGCCGGATTGCTTGGATGCCGTGGTGTAGCGAGGCCAGGATCTGCTCTTCGGCCAGCTGGAAGCGAATGTCGGATGAAGGCATTGCGGACGCTCCAGTGAAAGGTGGGTGCGCCTCGTGTACGAGCTGCGCGGCCCGTGCTTCAGCCTCCGTGCTGTGCGGTCAAGGCACCCAGAGGCGGCGCGGGCTCCGAAGACTCCTCGGGCAGCGCGGAGTGAGGCGGTGAACTGACAATCAAGATACATGCAGGCTTCCCTATCTGCAACGCGTCGGTGTGTGGAGCCTGCGCCGGTGTTCGCCCACATGGTGAACAGACCGGGGCGAGTTGGCGTGGCTTGGCAGATCGAGGGCTGCTGGAGCCGCTAGGGTCGCGGGTCGTGACGGAGAAGAGGGCGCGGCGCTGTTTCTGCGGGTGCGGCGAGAACGCAGGGGTGGCCGGGTGGTTCGTTCAGGGCCACGACGTCACCGCGGCCGCCGCCCTGCGCGCTGTGGAGGACCTGCGCCTGCCGCACCAGCTGATGTCGTTGGGGTTCGGCCCGGGACGCTCGGTGGTCGAGGCGGCTGTCTGGGAGGCGGGCTGGGTGCGCTGCCCGGGGTGCGCGTACGTCGGGCCGGCGGCTACCCACACTTGCACCCTCGCCTCACCCGAATTCGGGCCGGAGCAGGTGCAGGAACCCGCGCCCACGCGCGCGGCAGCGGAGGGCACTGTCGGACTGACGTACGTCTACGGGCTGCAGTACAGGGGCGGGACCACCTACCGCTGGAAACACGGTTCGGCCCTGCCTGTCGATGACGAGCATGTGAGTCCGCTGCACCGGCTCGACGATCCGGCCCCGGGCCGCTGGCTGGCCTTTTCGGCCAACGGCAGGAACTGAGGCAGCACGGACGAAGGACGAAGCGCTCCTTCCGGTCGGCCATAACCGACAAGAGAAGCGCTTCGTCAGGTTGCAGAGCCTGGCCGTGTAACGACCGTCAGGCGAAGTGCCGGATCAGTACGGCGCCGAGGACGATGAAGGGGCCGAAGATGCCCAGGAGGTTGATGGCATCCATGACAGGCTCGCGTCGCATTCCGTATTTGCTCATCGTGTGTCCTTCGTGACGACGGTGTGGTCTGCACGCCGCAAGAGCCGATCGATGAATCTATGCCACCAGGCTGTCCACCGCCACTCGTGGAGTGACCGGGCGCCATTGGCAGGCTCTATCTCCGCGGCAGGTGACTGCGAGGCCGGGGCGGTCGGCGGACCGGCGGGGACCTCGGTGTGGGGCCGGGTGTCGGCGGCGTGGGCCGTACGCATCGCCTCCGGCCAGTACGCGGGGTGGATCCCTGCATCCGCCAGGGCCTGGGCGATGAAGTCCCAGCCGGCGGTCGGGTCCTCGGTTTCCATGGAGTGGTACCAGGGGGCGGGTTCCGGTCCGATCACGACGGCCCATCGTCCATGGAGGAGGTCTCGCTCGGCCGCCCAGTACCGTCCGCCCCAGGAGTCCAGCGACCCGCCGTACTGCGGTGGTTGGGGCAGATGGCTGCGCAGCCACCAGGCGGCAAGCCCGTGGGTCCAGGCACGTGCCATGGCGACCGTGGGGAATGCGACCCAGGTGGAGGTGTCCCGACCGAACCACTCCTCGTTGAGGACCGCGAAGGCACCGCCGGGGGACGGGTGGACGGTCAGGTGTTCGCCGCGGTACCGGATGTCGTCAACCGCCGGCGTTGCTTCGACGAGTTCACGGATCCACGCGTCCTGGTGGAACCGGCCCGAGCGCAGGCCCTGCAGGTAGTTGTCGTTGAAGTACCAGTCGTCGTATTCGACGGCGTCCGTCCAGTCGCCGTCGAGTTCCTGTGAGAGCTCGGTGCCCGTCATGCCTCCCCCTCCGTGCTCACCGAAGCAGCGGTTTGTGTCAGCGGGATGCCCGTGAGCTCGCTGATCCGGTGTGCGGACAGTTCGCAGTGCTCGATCATTGCGCCCGCAAGCCTCTGCACCCGCGGCCAGTACATGTCCAGCCAGAAGTCGGCCTCGTCTTGCAGGGCCTGGTAGTGGGCGACCCCCTGCTGCGGTTGTGCGCCTGCCGGTAGCGCCCCGAAGATGACGACGGAGGGTTCGGGGACCGTCTCGGCGACCTTGCGCCGGTCGGAGTCGCAGCCCCGCTCCGCTATCCAGGCCCGCTGCGCTGTCCACAGGTCGGCTTCGCGCAGCCATCGGTCGCCGGCCCGGTCCCCTGCGGCCATCATGATCGCGTAGGACCACCAGGGTCCGGACCACGGGCCGAATTCCACGTGAGCGCTGTGCAGGTCGTTGGGCTCCAGCGTCGCCCGCCGCACGGGCATCCCCTTGAGAAGGCCGAGCACAGCATGACCGGCCTCGTGATGGGCGTCGTAGCGAGTCACTTCCTCCGCGGTCAGCCCCAGGTCCAGGGCGCCGCGGAGCGGATGGCCCGGGGGCTGCGCGTGGCGGGTATAGACGCCGTCATCGTTGCGGTGCCAGGTCACGATGGCGCTCCTTCCGCTGGCGCCGCACCGGCGCGTGCCGGGCCGACAGATCTGGTGGTGACCGGTGGGGTGCAGGGGGCGGGGCAGGTCCTCATGTGTCCGTTCGTCTCGTGGGGTGGGCGGGTGGTGGGTCAGCGTTCGACGACAGGCTTGTCAAGGTCGCGGTGGGGCAGCGTGACGCTCAGACCGCGGTTCCGGTACGGAACCGCGAGGTCGGCGACGCCGAGCTCAGCGGCTGTGGGGAGGTCGCCGCTGAAGACGGCGTTCAGAGCCAGGGCCACGGTGGCCGCGCTTCACCGGACTACCGGGCGCCAGCAGCGGCGACCACGGCGAGGGCTGCGGCCGCGGTGTCAGTCAGCGTGGTACACACCGGGACGCCGTGGCGGCGAGCCACGTAGATCAGATACCGGTTGCGCTCGGGGTTAGGGCAGTCGGGCGGGCAGCCGAGGACGGCCCGGCCTGTCGCGACGTCCAGGCCGAATTCGACGTTCGTCGTCATCCCGGGAAGGGTGCGCAGGTCGCGGGGGATCCAGAACAGGATCGCCGTCGCCGCCGCGCGGGCGTCGGTCTCCCAGTTGACCTGTGTCTCGTAGCGGTCGGCGCGTTGGCCCTTGCGGGACTCGGGGCTCAGGACGGTCAGCGGCTTCTCACCGGTCCACTGCGCGGCCAAGGCCCGAACGGCCTCGGGCCGCCAGGACGGTACGGGCACGCTCTTGTCGGGGGTGGGCCCGGCGAGGAAGACGGACGGGCCGGCCGGGATGGGCTCACGGGCCATGACCAGGCTGATGGTGCTCATGAGACGGCTCCGTTCTGCGCAGCGGTGCGGGCAGTGTGCTGCGGGGTCCAGGGCAGCGGCAGGTTGTCGCCCTCCTGGCGGGGCACCACGTGGACGTGGAGGTGGAAGACGCTCTGGGTCGCCGCCTCCCCCTTGCTGGTGATGATGTTCGCGGCGGGATGCTCGGCCATCAGCTCGGCGGCCCGGCGCATCACCGCGGCGGTCACGTCCGGATCGGTGCTGGCGTCCTCAACGTGGACACGAGGCAGGACGAAGACGTGCCCGTCGTTCACACCGCCACTGCGGGGCCGTACCGCGAGGGCGTCGGGCCACTCCCGAACGACGACGGCCGAGGCTTCCCCGGCGGCGATAGCGCAGAAGACACAGTGCTTCACGTCAGGACTCCTTGGTCCGGTCAACGGCTCGGTGCCGGCCGCCCGCACATCCGGCCGCGATCGTCACGGGAACGTCGCCGCCGCTGGGCCCCGCCAGGCACGCCTCGGTGTGGAGCACGGTGCCGGCGACGAGCTGCTTGATGCCGGGCGTGCGCATCACGGCGGCGCGGACGGGGGCGTCGTGGGCGGTCGGGCAGCGCAGGGTGCGGTTGACGTGCGGGTCGAGGAAATGGCGGGGGAGGTCGAGCGTGACGGTCGCGGCCGGCGGCTGCCCACGGAGGTAGCCGAAGGAGACGAGCTCGATGACGGTCATGGCGTCCACCTTTCTGGCCGTTGGCCGGCGGCGGTAGGGATTCGCATCTGTTTCCGGTTGCCGGTCCGTCGGTCTCAGTCGGCAGCGGCGGCCTGGCGGCCTTCGTCGGTGATGCGGAAGAGGTGCGGACAGCCGCGGTGCGGGGCCCCGTACGGGGCGGGGCCGGTGTTGACGTGGCCGTGCTCGCACAGGGAGGCCGCGTAGCCGAGCTCCTCGAGGGCGGCCTCGTCCGATGCCTTGAGGAAGACCTTGCGGCCGTCGGCCTCCAGCCGCAGGAGCGGGCTGATGTTGCCGTGGGGGTGCTCGGCGGCCAGACGGAGCGCGGCGAGCCGGTCGGAGGTCAGGCGGGCCGCCATCGAACCTGCTCAGCTCTCGATCGCGGGGTGGGCAACGGGGATGCCGTTGAGCGTCTGCATCGCCCGTGCACGGCCCTTGAGCGCGTGAAGGCGGCTGAGCAGCTGTCGGGCGGCTGCCAGGTCCTGCTGCGGGGCGTGCTGCTGCACCATGGTCGTCAGGTGCCCGTCCAGGTCGACGATCTCGTCCTCGAACAGCGGGACGGCCAGCGCGGGCGCGCCGGTGACGCTGGCAGCGCCGATGCGCTCGTACAGGCGGGCGATGAAGGCCTCGTGGTCCATGTAGGCGTCGGGCCGGTTGCGGTTCCAGGCCGCGTCGGCGGCCCGGACGAGGGACTCGACCGCCTTCACGTCCTCGCCGGTGATCTCCACGGCGAGCCGGGGCGGCCGGGGCTGGCTGCGCAGTTCCCTGGTGCGGAGATTGAAGGCACGCAGGTCGTTCCACTCCTGGATGCGGGTCTTGCCGTAGCGCCAGCCGCGCTTGCGGGGGCGGATAAGAGCCCAGACGGCGAGCGGCATGGAGTCCTCCATCTTCTCAGCGGGGCGAGGGTGGGGTGGTGTCAGGACGGTGTGCTGCGGGCCGCCGGGAGCCGTGGCCATGGTGCCTGCCGTGCCAGGAAGTTGACGCGGTGCCCGCTGGGCAGTAGGCCGACGGCGCTGCGCATGCCGGGGAGGGCCTGCTCGGACCGTTCGCCGGCGGGCAGGTCGTCGAGGAGGCGGTCGATTCGGTCACCCGCGTCTTGCCAGTCCAGGTAGACGGTGGCCTGCAGCCGGAGGCTGACCTCGTCGATGGAGACGCCATAGACGTTCTCCGTGCCGGCCCGGCCGAGCAGCCCGGTGAGTTCTCGGACCGCGGCGAGGGTGTCGGCCATGGTGGCGGGCCGGTCGAGTCCGTCGGGAGGGGTGGGCGAGCAGGTGGCCTGGGAGCGGACCCTGACGCCCTGGATCTCCGCCTCGGCCCGCATGTAGAGGAAGGAGTGGAACGTGACGGGTTCTACTTCAGTGCCGAAGGCGTCGGCGAAGGCGTCGACGACGGCCATCTGCTCCTTGTAGGCCCGGCGTTCGCTTCCGTCGACGCTGAGGGGAAGGGCAGGGTCGCCGCCTCCGGCGAAGACGTGTGCCGGGGCGGGCTGCGGGCCCAGGGCTTCGACGATATCTCCCGCTACGGAAAGGAGGGTGACGAGGTCGGGCTGATCAGTCATTGCGCTGGCTCCTCGGGCGGTGTCTTTCAAGGGGCGTTCGCAGAGGTGGTTCTCTCGCCGCTGGTGCGAGGTATGTGACAGGGCGAGGGGCTCGAGGGCCTGGGCAGCGGGTGCTCGCGCGCAGTTCCCCGCGCAACCGGGAAGCGTCAGGTTCGGCGACGGGATCGGGCGTGGTCAGCGCACGGGGCTGATGCGGGGCATGACCTTGTCCTTTGCTGCCTCGATGATGTCGGCGTGGTCGAACGCAAGCGGTGCGGGCAGAGCGCCCAGAGGCCACCAACGGACGGCGCGAGCATCGCTCCCCGCCACGAGGGTCGTTCCCGCGGGAACAACTGCAAAGTAGGCGACGGTGACGTACCTGCCGCGCGGGTCGCGGCCGGGCTTGTCCCAGACGCCGAGCTGGTGCAGGTCCCCGGCGGCCACAGGCACGCCGGCCTCCTCCCCCAACTCACGGGCGGCCGCGTCGAGGCTGGTCTCCTCGATGTCGACGTGCCCGCCGGGCAGCGCCCAGTGCCCTTCATAGGGCTCCCAGCCGCGCTCGACCAGCAGCACGTGTCCGTCGGGGGTAAAGATCACGCTGTCTGCGGTGTAGCGGATGGTCTCGAAGGTCTCGGTCATGGCGGATCTCTCCTGGTCTGGGGCGATGGAGGCGGAACGGCACAGGGGCCGTCAGGCAGCGGCGATGACGAGGGCCGCGACCAGCAGCCACAGGTGGTGGAAGGACTGGTCAAGTGCGTAGGCGCCGGTCCCGAGGTGTTTGCCGGTGATGTCGTCCTCCGCGGTGGTGGTGTGCAGCGTGTCGGAACCCAGCTGGTAGAACTCATGCTTTCTGGCGAGCACGGCGAGACGCTCGAGCGTGGTGCGGCGGTCGGCCCACCAGTGCGATGCGGCGTCCAGTCCCAGGCCGAGAAGAACACCGGCGACGCTGAGGCGCAGGTCCAGGACGCCAGCGCCGAGGGCGAGCAGGATGAACTTGGTGACGGTCAAGGCCAGCACGTGACGGGTGTCGGCGAGGCGGCCGGCCCGGCCCGGCTTTCCTTTCGCTGCGCTCTGGGCGGAGGTCTGCACCCAGTGATCGCCTAATGAGTGGGCGACCCAGAGGATGACGAAGACCGCGGCGAACGTGGCAGCAGCGGTGTGGGGCATGATGACGGGTACCTCCTGGTGGCGTCAGTGGATGTCCGGAGGCCCGGGGCGGCCGAGTCTGCTTGCCGGCGATGCGGCCGCCCCGGGGCGCTTCATCGTCGTGTGTTCTCCTGGGCTTTCATGAAGCCTCGCGCGACTTGGCGGGGTTTCCGCCCCACAGGCCGGTGAGCAGGTCATCGAGCAGCTCGTAGACGTCGGTGTACTCCGTGGTCCGGGCCTCGGTCAGGTGGGCGGGGGTCATACGCGCGGCGGTAAAGCGGAATCCGTACGGGTGGGGTTCGCGGCCCTCGGGGCGGGGGTCGTACGTGAACGTGGCGAGGATGTCGAAGGTACGGCCTTCGTTCTCGGTGCGGGCCTCGACGATGGCGGTGATGGTCTCCCGGCTCTCGCACCCGAACTGTGCCGACCGCTGGGTGAAGTTGGGCAGGCGGGTGGTCTTGGGGAACAGTAGGGCGGCGTCGCCGGCGGTGTATGCGCGCTCCTCGTTGTCGTCGAACGTGATGCGGATCGTGCTCTCGCCCCTGTCGAGCTCCTTGCGCAGCCAGCCGGGGAAGACGAACTGGTCATGGGTGTAGGCCTTCCACAGCGGCGCGGCCCGGCCGGGCTCGCTGACGTCCCGGGCGCACCTCAGGCATGCCGGATCGAAGTCGTGGACCAGGACGGAGGGGAAGGCGCCGCCGCAGACCGCGCACATGAAGTCGTGCTCGTCTCGGACCCAGGCGCCGATGGGTTTGGTGCCCAGCACCAGGTTGTCCCAGGAACCGACCGACAGGCCGGAACGGGCGACCTCCAGCTGGCGGTCCTTGGCGTAGGCGGAGTAGACGCCGGCGGCGCGTGACAGGCCGTGCAGGGAGATCAGCGCATCCGTCCACGCCCTCTGCATCGTCTTCTCGTGGTCGGTCATGTCCGGGCGGCCGTTGTACTCGACGAGCACGCCCAGGCCGCGATCGTCGTCGAACAGGGTCTTCATCTTCCGCAGCAGGAGGCTGCGGGCGGACTGGGACGTCAAGGCGGCAGGGGACACGGGGGGCTCCTTCTTCGCTTCGGGGTCGGTGGGCTCGATGCCGTGGCTGCGCAAGTCTGCGTAGATGACGTCGCGGGTGACGTCGGCGACGTGGGCCAGCTCGGCGATGTTGCGGTTGCCGGTCCTCCATGCGGCTGCCACCAGAGCGGCGCGGTCGGCCGGGAGGTTGTCGCGGCGGATCGGCCAGTTGCCCAGCTTCAGCAGGGCTCGGGTGCGCCCGGTCGGGTCGTTCTCGGTCACACCGTCAGCATGTGTCGAGTCACTCGACATGTCGAGTGACTCGACACATGCTGACCGGAAAAGCCGATCACATGGCTGGAATGCTCTCTGACCCGGGAGGGGACACCCTGAGGTTGAGCTAGGCCCGCCGTCGGGGCGGACGAACTCTCGGCGAGTCCGATAGACAGGTCCTGACCCGCGCAATCAACCATCGGTGAGACGAACCCGCATCCGTTCACCTTCGGTGAGAATCGCTCAACCTCCGCTGAGACGGGTCACTCTCGAGCCCGGCACCGTTCCAGGGCTTCGGGCGGCAAGGGCACGCGCCGGCCACATCAGCCGTGTCCGCGCACGGCCTCAACGGCATCTCGATGGCCATCGGCCGGCTCGCAGCCGGGGAACGCGGCCGCCAGGACCTGCTCGGCGAGACGGGCCGGACGGTCCGAGTAGAACAGAAGCTCTTCACCATCTGCCGACCCGGCGATGGCCAGGCCCGGGTGGCAGGCGGCGACTTGGCACAGGGCGCGGCGAAGCCCGGTGGTGCCGGTCAGCAGAAGCCGGCCGGGCCCAAGAGGGTCGGAGGCGAGCGCGGCGAGGCTGATGGAGCCGGGAGCGGGGCCGGCGCTGCGGGCGGCGAAGTCCAAACTGGCATACGCCTGGATCAGGGCGGGACAGCGCCGCCCGGCTCCTCGCCGGATGGTCACACGGTGGCTGCGGTCCGGCGTATGGGCGGCCGGCGGCCCGGGCTCGAGCAGGTGCAGGGTGCGGAAGGGGTTGGCCAGCTCGTCTTCGATGCTGGCCGTCGCCGGGTCTCCGGGCGCGTACATGCTGATGAGGCAGCCGAGGTCGGCGGCGAGGACAGAAGCGGACGGGGGCTTCCAGCCCGCGGTCTCCGCGGCATCCGCCAGGCGGCCCTGCAGCTCCGCGCGGCTGTAGCGGCTCAACGCGGCGTGTCCGAAGAGGTAGTGCCAGCTGGGCACCAGGCAGGGGGATGCGCTCAGCAGCCACCAGTGCAGCAGCCACAAACTGGCGTCGAGTTCGAGGAACGGGTCCGCGCCCCGGACGTCGTCCAGAAGCCAGTGTGCCCGGTGCGTGGGGACGAGGCCGTTGCCGTCGCGGCGGGCCAGCCCGAACGCCTGGGACCAAAAGCCCATCGCGGGCACCATGCTCTTGCCCACACCGAGAACGACGGGTGCATCGGGCCGGCTCATACAGGCGGGGTCGTGGAGCAGCGCCGCGTGGACCTTGTAGGGCCACCCGTAGCGGGGAGGGTATCCGCGGTGCCGGCCGAAGGCCGGAAGACAGTTGGTCAGCGGGAGCAGGGTTCGCACGAGAGTCCCTTCCTGGGGGTGAGGGGCGCCGGGAGCACGGCCGTGCTCCCGGCGCCTGGGTGCGCGCTGCGCACCCAGGCGTGGTTCTTCGCGGGGCCGGCCCGCCGTGGGAATCGGCCCTGGAATGTCGGCAACCGGCCGTGGTTGAGCGGGCACGGGAGCCGGTCGGTCGTCCGTGTCCGGCGGGGAAGGCGGTCATCGCACGACGCGGGGTCCGGTACCAGGTCGGCCTTGCTTCCGGGCGAGGGGCATTGCGCTCCGTGTCACCGTGTGCGAGGGCAGGGGGCCCTGCGCGCGGGCGGTCAGCCCGCCTCCGCTGCCTGGTCCGCCAGCGGCGTGGACGCGCCGGGGCATGGAGTCGGGGTGGACCGGGTGCGAAGGTTGTCGGCGATCGCGGCGGCCTCGGCCGCGTGCCGGTGACGCGCGACCAGGGGATGTCCCCCGGCAAGGTGGATGACGACGCTGGCCAGGCGCAGCCGCCGCTGCCATGGCCCCTGCACGGCGTCCACCCGCTGGATCTTGCCGGTCGGCGCCACGTGGACGGCGTTGCGCCAGAACAGCCCGCTTCCCACGGCGAGGTGGTCGTCTCCGGTGGTGTACGACAGCGCGTGGCTGGTGAGGCTGGCCAGACGGGCCCGGCGCGGCGCCCGTCCCTCGGAGCGCAGCACGGCGACCGCATCCGGCCCGTACATATCGGCCACGAGCTGCTCGGCCTCCGCACGGTGGCCACAGGGGCGATCAACTCGGGCTTGTGGCTGCCGGCCGTGACCAGCCGCACGCGTACCCAGTCCCGGCGCCGCCACAGCAGCGGCTGCTCCAGGACGACGGCATGGGTGCGGGCGTGGCGGAACGTCTGGTGCCGGGTGTCGAACAGTCCGGAGTCCGCGCAGTAGCCGCCGGCTTCACGGCGCAGCGTCCACCCGTGCCACCGTGGCCACAGCGAGCCGGTCAGGCGCCAGGCAGGGCCGAGGGCGCCGCCCACGGACAACAGGGCCATCGGTTCCCCCAGCAGCGCGTAGGGCACCAGGCCGATGCCCAGCACGGCGGCCGCCCGCAGCATGCGGTGCGCGTCCAGGAGCAGCGACTGCGCCAGCATCCCCGGCCGGACGGCCAGCAGCGTCGCGCCGCCATCATCAGCCGGCACCCGCGCTTCGCCGCTCTGTGCCGGGACCGGCGTGTCCCCGGCCATCCGTGCCACCAAGGCCGCGCGCAGCACCTCGGCCTGGCGGGAGCTCAGGTAGGCCAGGGTGCTGTGCTGCCCGGACAGCGACAGGCGCAGCGTGCACACGCCGATCAGCCGCCCGAGCAAGGGGCGGTGGATGTCGGCCGCCTGCAAGTGCGCGAGCTCGAAGCGCCGACGACGCTGGAAGAGGAGCCCGGTGCGGTAGTGCAGCGCGTCGTCCGTCACCCGGTACTGCGTCACCCGCCACGACGCGTAGCCGTATCCGGCAGCCGCGAGCGAGGTGCCGGCGGCCGCCAGGACCAGGGCCCAGCGGGGCCAGGTATGTGCCCTGTGCAGCCACTCCGGCAGGTCACGGAAGACGAAGACCACGATGGCGCAGGTGACGGCCCAGGCCCGGCGCCACGGTGTGACGGGATGCAGCCGGCCCTCGATCACACCGCTCTCGGGGGTCACAGGGAGACCTGCCGTTCGGTCGCCAGGCTGGTGAGGACGTCCCGGATGCGCTCCGCCTCCGCGGTGCTGACGTCGTGGACCCTCAAGTGGTGAAACGTCCCCGTGGCCACCGTGACCGTGGCCACGCCGAAACGGCGCTGCAACGGGCCGGAGGAGACCTCCACGCTCTGAATCCGCCCGTACGGCAGAGCCTCCAATCGGCGGCGGAACATTCCGCTACGGAAGAGGAGTTCGTTCCCGGTGAGGCTGTAGCCGCACCGCTGCCACGCAGCCCCCAGGCGCCACCAGCGGAAGGCGCCCCAGGCCGCCAGCAGGCCCGCCAGGCCCCATCCGGGCCACGACGGCACGATCGATACGCATCGCGGGAGCAGGAAGCCGACGAGACCGGCGACGGCCGCGGACGACAGCGCAGCGCCCAGCGCGAGGTCGACGCGCCACAGGGAGAGCGCGGGGCGGGGCAGGCGGGTGAAGGCCATGCCCGGAGGCGCGAACAGGCGGTCGGGGACAGTGGAGCAGGTCACAACAACTCCCGGGGCAGGTGGGAAGGTTGGGGCGTTCCCGGCGCCGCAGCTGCCGGGCACACGCGATGCCGGAAGGGCGCGGGGACGTGGCGCCCGAGCCGCGGGCGGGTTTGGCTCACCCCGCGGGGAGCCGAGGGCGCGGGGCCCGCCGCGGTGAGGCGGCGGGCGGAGCGGACGGCCGACAGCGCGGGGTGTGGGTGCCGCGGCCGGACGGGATCAGGCGCCGGACTGAGGGGGCACGGGCGTCGAGTACTTCGTGCAAGCGGGCGTGGTGTCACGGAGGTCAGGCCCCCGCAGCCCGCGGCTGCCGCGGGGCAGGAGCCCGCACTTGAGGCGTTCCCCGCCGTCGCGGTGCTGCTTGATGACGCTGTGCGCGCAGTCCCCGCAGAAGGCGGGCGGTTTGAGGAGATTGGTGTCGAGCAGCGGGGCGCGGGTCGCCGGGTGAAGACCCAGGTCGAGGAACTGGCGTATCGAGCCGCGGCCCGATCGGGCCGGTGCGGGGGAGAGAGCAGTGCTCATGATCGGGAGTTCCTTCCGGAGTAAATAGGGGAAATGGGGGGCTGTTGGCGGGTCGGCGCTGGTTGGGTGGGCGGCTGCGGAGCGGCCGGGCCTGGGGTGGTTACTGAGCCTTGCGCTTGTCGACCTGGTACGACTTCCTGGCCGAACGGGTGATGTCGGCGAAGTCGAGGCCGAGCAAGTCGGCATAGGCCCGCAGATCGGCCAGCAGCTTGGTCAAAGCAGCCGAAAACGTGATGTGGGTGTCCTCGGCTGTGTGCACGCGGAGAACCGCGGCCGCGTCGCTGGCGTGCACGTAGCCGTCGAAGCAGTGGTCGACGGAGGCCGCGTCGTCGGGGTTGGCGAGCGGGCGTACGGACTTGTGGACGTTCGGCATGGCGGACAGTGCCCGTTCGTCCAGTCGCGCGCCGGTTTCGCCGCTGAGGCAACGGTCGATGTCGGTGTGCATGTAGCTGGCCAGGTGCATCAGGTCGCACGTGAGGTCGGCCAGCGTCAGCCAGGTGCCGCCGGGCTTCTTGCGATAGGCGATGAGCGCGGCGGTGACGTCGTGGGCAGCGGCAGTTGACATGGGCGAACTCCTGGGAGAACGAGCGGAAGTGATTCGGGGGGCCGAGATGCGGCGCCGCGCGATACGTCTAAAGTACATTCAGGAGTCGCGATATGCAACAGCGGGACCATGGTTGAGCCGGACGCCCCGTCAAGGGCACCCGGCTCCGCACTGGTCAGGTGGTGATCTGCTGGAGGAAGTCGGTGTTGGCCTTCACGTCGTGGCTTAGCGTCAGGGACCGCCGAGGCAGTTTGCTCAGAAGGTCCAGCAGAGGCCCGTTCCCGGTGGTGATGGCGGGAAGGAGGCCGAAGACGTCGGGGTAGCGGTCTTCGGTGCCCGGAGTGAAGAAGTCGCTGGCTGCCACGGTGCGATCGGAGTGCGCCAGGGCGGGATTGGAACCCGGGGTGATCTGGGGGAAGAGGATGCGGGTGGCGATCCCTTCGGTGGCCAGGGTGAGACCGAGCCAGGTGTGGAGCTGGTCGGGGAAGAACTGGGGCTTGAGCTCCTTGCCGGTCTCCTTCCACAGGGGTGTGCGGCTGCCCGCGTTGAGGGCATCGGTGACCTTCTGGTGCTGCGTGGGGTGGAGTTGTTCGCCGCTCTGAAGGCGTGCGCGAACGGTCTCGTACCAGTCGAGGGCGTCCAGCAGACCGAAGCCAATGGCCGCTGCGGAGGGCCAGGGCAGGACGCGCAGGCGGTCACGGTCGGGGCGGATGAAGACGCGGTCGTTGGCCAGCAGCTGCCAGCCAGCGCGGGCAAGAAGGAAGGCGGTGGTGGTTTTCCCGGCTCCCTTGTCGCCCAGGGTCAGCACGGTCTGACCGTCACGGACGACGGCGGAGGCGTGCAGGATCGACCAGCCGTCCGCCAGCAGCTGCCCGCGGACGGCTTCGCGGGCGAGTCGGGCGGCGGCCAGGGCGACGGGGACGTCCTCGCAGCCGTAAATGTGCAGGGGGCCACCGGGCTCGGCCCGGTAGGCGAGCTTGTCGTCGGGCTGTGAGGCGAGGACGGCGCCGTCGTCGTCCCGGTCGACGTGCATGGCCGAGTTCGCGTAGACGGTCTCCTCGTGGGGGTGGTCGGCTACGCGCTGGGCGATCTCGGTGACCCGGTCGGGGCTGACATCGGCGATCACCGCTGCGTCGGCGTCCGCAGTGGTGCTGGTGGCGTTCCACCAGGGGCCGAAGTAGCGGAGGGCCCAGTCGGTGACCACCTTGCTGTTGCTGGTGACGGTCGCGGCCTTGCTGGCCGTGGCGATGCGGGTAGCGGTCCTGGTCACTGCGGTTTTCTCCTTCCATGAGGGATGTACGGGGACGTGCAGGCGGGCCAGCGGCTCGTAGGTGTCGCGGAGCTTGATGTCCGCGGCCACCAGTTGGCGGGCCTCGACGGCATCGAGCCGGGGGAGGCACACGCTTGGGGTTCCGGCGGTGAAGCGCAACGGGATTCCCATCCACCGGCCCGCGTGGTTGACGGTCAGCTCCACCACGCGGTCCTCCAAGCCGAGGCCGGCGCGGAGGGCGGCGATGACGGCGCCGGCCGGGCCGCAGCGGGTGCGGCCGATTCCGGCGTTGATCCGGGCCGGGCGGTCGGCCAGCTCGCGGCGGACCTGTCCGACCGGCACCTCGGCCGGGCGGCCGTTGACGCGGGTGGCCGACGCGCACACCACCGCCTGGTCGCCGTGCTCGCCGATCACATGCCCCTCCACGTCCTCGACAGGCACGTGGAGGAGGCGGGCGAGGGTGAGGCGGTAGCGGGCGGTATCGGTGTTCGAGCCGACCCCGTAGACGCGCGGGCAGCCGGAGACCTCGGCGAACAGGCGGGTGAGAACGTCGACGGGGTTGGTCACCATGACCACCAGCCCCTGGTAGTGGGCCAACGCCCGGGCCAGGGCGGCGATGACGGGGGCGTTCGCGTTCAGCCCGGCCATCCGCACGTTGGTACGGCTGGTGTTGATGAACTCGGCCCTCGGGCAGACCACCACCGCCTCGCAGGACACCAGCTGCCCCGGGTGGGCGGCGTGAACCGCCCGGACGGGGGAACCGATCACCTGACTCATGTCCTCCAGGTCGGTCACCAGGGCCCGGGCTGAGAGGCCCGTTCGGGAGACGACGCGGACGGACTCGCACCAGCCGCCGGCCGCCAGCAGCATGGCGACGCTCTGGCCGACGGCCCCGGCGCCGATCACCCCGATCGCCCCGGTCTTCGGCCGCGTCACCGGTTCGCCGCCTTCACCACGTCGGCCAGCGCGCGCCGCCACACGGCCCGCGGGTCCGCCCCGGCGAGCAGAGACGCGGTCGTGGTCTCCAGCAGGCTGCATACCGTCTCCGCCCGAGCAGTGAGCTTTCCAGCGTGCTCAGGCAGGGGCAAGTCGGCCGGGCAGGTCAGGTAGGTGCTGAGGATGTTGGTGGTGTCCATCAGCCAGAGCACCACCAGGTGCCGCAGCCACTGGGCCCGCTCGTCGGGGGCGAGGTCGTCGGTGAGGGCGTCGGCGAACTCCTCGATCCCGGTCGCCGTCGCGTCGGCCGCGACCAGGTCCGGGGACGAGGCGATCAGGCCGAGTACGGTCCGGGAGATCAGCTTGGCCGCATCGGTCTGCGGCCGTCCCCGGCCCAGGCCCGGGTCGAGGAAGACCGGCCGCCCGTCGGCGCCGTCGGGAAAGACGACGTGGTCCGGCTTGAGGTCGCCGTAGATCACCGGCCGGTGCCCTGCCGCCGGGGCGGGCCGAAGCCGACGCAGCCGCAGGACCACCGTGCTCAGGACCTCCCCGGTCTGTCCGGCTTTGCACAGGTAGGTGGGGCCGCTGATGCCGTTGAACTTGCGGTCGAAGGTGGAGCCGATGCCCCGCTCGGTGATGGCCGCCTCGTCGACGGCGCGGGCGACGGCGGGCTGCTGGAGTCCGGCGAGCTCGACCACTGCGCGGGTCATCAGCTCGCCGGTCTGGTGCGGGTCCTTGGCCAGCAGGTCGGCCAGCGTCGGCCCCGTCACCGGCTCGGTGAACAGCACCCCGCCGCTGAAGCCGGCCACCAGGCAGGCCCGCACTCCGGCCTCCTGGAGGATGGCCAGGCCCCTGGCCTCCCGCTCCAGCAGGGTCCCCGGCGATCCCTGGTAGGCGGCCTGGGCCGCCCTCACCTGGGCCCAGTCCCCGGCCGTGCCCCGCAGCACCGAGACCAGCGACATGCCCAGCAGCGAGACCTTCGCGTACAGCGGGCGGCCGTCCACCGTCAGGCGGCGGACATAGGCGGTGACGCTCGGCATGTGCTGGCCGAGCCGCACGGTGCCGCCCGGCCACATTTCGGCGGCGGCCTGCTTGATCTTTTCGTCCGCGTAGCCGAAGACCTCGGCGGCGGCGATAGCCCTGGAACCGGCGGTCATCGCCAGCCTCCCGTCGTGGTGGTCGCCGCGTCCGGCAGGGACATGGCGGCGGGGGCCTGCTCGGGGCGGTCGAGGTCGTGGTGGACGACGGCGGCCAGGCTGCTGGCCGCGGCGATGGTGCCCAGGGCCCAGATCCAGCCGAGCACGGGCCCGAGCCAGTCACCGCAGGGCCTCCTGCCGCCGCCGGTCGTACGGCACGTGTACGTCACCGTCGTCTCCTTCTCGTCCCAGGGGTTGGAGGCAGCGGGCCGCTGACGTGGGGAGGAGACGGTGATCAGGCGCCGGCGGTCCGCTGCCGCTTCATCCGCCCACGCAGGTCGGGCGGTGAGCTTCAGTCAACGGCCGTACGGACAAGGCGGGGAGGGGCCAGGATGTAGGGCAGCTGTAGGCCCGTGTAGGCCAGGAGGCGACGGCACCGTGGCGACCAAACAGGAACTCGCCGAACTCATCCGACACGCGTGCGAGAAGCGCGGCTGGGGCCCTACCAAGCTCGCCCGTGAAGTCAGCATCGCCGCCGGACGGCCCCCGGACACCCTTGAGCGTCAGTACGCCCGCCGGTGGTTGAAGGGGGAGCGGGCACCGACGCACTGGCTCCCGTACGTCGTGCAGGTCCTCGACTTGGGCTTAGAGCCCTCCGGAGAGACGCGAACCGGCGGGTCCGAGGAGGAGGCCACCGATACCGTGGCATCAGTCATCCAGTTGGGGGTGCGAGACGTGAACCGCCGTAACTTCCTGGCCGCCACGAGCGGTTACGCCCTGAGCGCCCTTGCGCTGCCCGATCTCGACAGCATTACCCGCCGCATCGCGACCGCCCCAGCTGGAGCCGTACGCGTCGGAGCTGGGGAGGTCGCTGCCGTCCAGCAGATGGTCAAGGGCCTCGGTGATGCCGCCGCCGAGCTCGGCGGCGGACACGCCCGCCATCTCGCCGTGCGCTACCTCACCGACGACGTCGCCCCCTGGCTCAACGGCAAGTACACCGAGGCCACCGGCCGCGAGCTGTTCGCCGCCACCTCCCAGCTCGTCCACCTCGCCGGCTGGATGGCCCAGGACGAAGGCAACGACCCTGAACACCAAGGCCGGGCCCAGCAGTACTACGCGCACGCCTACCGCCTCGCCGCCGAAGCCCGCGACCCAGAGCTCTCCGCCACCGCCCTGCGCGGCCTGGCCGTCCAGGCCACCGATCTCGGTTTCCGGGCCGAAGCCGTCCAGCTCGCCGAGGCATGCGTGCGCTACGGCAAGGACCTGGACAACCCCCGGGCCGTCGCCTACTACCAGGCGACCCTCGCCAACGCCGCCGCCCAGGACAACGACCGAAAGCTCGCCACCCGCCACCTCACCCTCTCCGAGACCGCCATCGCCCACTCCGGCGCCACCGCAGGCGAGTCCTGGGCCGCCCACTACTCGCCCGGCCGATGGGCCCATGAATCCGGCATGATCCTTGCCCGCCTCGGTGACCTCGACGCTGCTGAAGAACACCTGCGCCTCTCCCTCGACATCCACGGCCTCGACCGCCGCCGCACCCGCGCGATCGTCTTGGCCGACCTCGGCGGTGTCCGCCTCCGCCAGGGCGACCTCGACGGCGCCCTGACCACCTGGAACGACTTCGCCGACTGCGCGGCCGGCATCCGCTCCATCAAGGTCCACACGGCGGCCGACGACATGTGCACCCGGCTCAACCGGTTCCGCGGCATGCCCGAGGCGGATCAACTGCGACAGAAAGTCGTCGGACTCGTCTCGTAGCAGGTCGAAGGCCCCGAACGGGCTGCTGCGGGCTGCACGGGCCCGCAGCAGCTGGGGGAGGAGGGTTCTTTCGCGTCGGGGAGGCACGACGTGGCGAAAGGAGGCGTGATGCAGACGGCACGCTGCGCACTGTTGGGAGAGGCTAGGTGTCCAGGCCGAGGTTGACGACCCGGGCGGAGAATCTCAGGCCTTGGGCGTCCGCCACGTCTGCGTGAGTTTCCGCCGGAGGTCGGACTCGTACTCGTCGGCCTTCGCCCCGTAGACCCTCTCGTAGGCATCGAGGTCGGTGGGGCTGGCGATGAGCTGGTGGAAGTCCTCCGGGAACGCCTGGGCGAACAGGTGCATGTAGAGGTGGGCAGCGGCTGAATTGAGCGGGGCGGGCAGGCTGCTCTCCATGAGGACGGAGATCATCTCGGCGGCCGTCGCGGGCTGGGTATTCCTGCCCTCGGCGACCCGGTCGAGCACCTCCGCGGCGTGGGTCCGGTAGAGCCGCTCCGAGGTGTGAAGACGGCCGTGGGTCGGCTTGATGAGAGGAAAGGCGCGCCAGATCGGTCCCCGGCCGGTCTCCTGGTGACGCTGCTGGGCTGCCTGGATCTCCTCTTCTCCCCATTCCAGCACGGCGAAGGTCGGGGCCAGCTTCAATTCGAGGTTGTGCCAGATGTCGTCAACGGTCTGTTCGGCAGCGGTGGTCACTGTATGTCCGTTCTGCTGTTCGCGGGGACCGGCCTGTCCCACGCCCACCGGGGGTCTCTGATCTCCGGTGGGGTGCCCAGCGCCGGGGAAGCCGTGTGGGGGTACGTGGTCAGGCCGTCGGCCGGGCGGCGCGCGCGGCTTCGATGCCAGCCCGGGTGAGCCAGGGACGGTGCTTGGGGCCCGTGCGGCCGTCGTCGCCGTCCGTGGGACGTACAGCGCCTGCTGAGTCCCGGTATTCGGCGAGCCGAAGCCGGACGAGCGCGTCTGCGGTCGGCCAGGCGGTCTTCGGCCCCAGGGCGCCGCGGTCGTCGGCGGAGTCGATGGCGGCGCGCTGGGAGTCAGGCAGGAGTGCGCGGCGCCCTGCGCCGGTGATGATGTACGGCTGGCCACCGGTGTCGGACTGGGCGATATCCGCGGGAAGGACGAAGCCATCGGCGTCATTGCGATAGACCAGGCCATCGTCCAGGTAGACCTGGAGAGTCGTACGGCTGACGCGGGTCGGGACGTGCCCTTTGGGGTGCGCGCATGCGGCACGGAGGTGGTGGGCGGCGGGAGGGTAGGCCTGCTTGCTCATCGCGGTCCCTCCAGCGCGGGCACCGAAGCCGACGCGAGGAAGCTCTGCGCCGACGCGGTCGCCGGCGGCTGCGGCGTGCGGCAGCCGCGGCCCTCGCAGCCCGTCGCTGCGCGCGGGTTGGCCCACTGGCACGCGGGGCAGCGCCACATCAGGCCCGTGGAGAGCGCCGCCGCAGTGATTGCCGCCTTCTGCGCGGTGTCGGCACCGCCCAGCAGTTCCTCCAGCACGGTCGGATGCGGTGCGCCTGCCTGGCTGTCGTCGAGCACCACGGTGTCCTCGACCTGCACGCGCAGCGGCACGGTGCCGTCGGGCCGGACGATGTGCTCCGGGTCTGCACCGTCGAGGTGGACCGAGATCCGCAAGACGCCGTCCTCAGGATCCAGGTAGGCGAAGGTGAGAACTCCGACCACCTCCATGCACTGGGGGCCGTCGTTGTCGGCCGGGTGGAAGACCGCAGCGCGATTGAGGGCCGCAGCCTCGGCGCCCTCGGGGAAGGCGAAGTGGACCGGCACGATGCGGCCACGCTGGGGCCGGATGACGTCTTCGGCGACCAAGTCGTAGCCCTCGTCCGGCATCGCGGTGCCCGACGGCCCGTAGTAGAGCTCCACGGTCTCGGAGTCATCGGCTGGCGGGCGCTCGGGCACTCCGTCCCGGCCGGACAGGTTGTCCCAGCATTCGCGCACGTAGGCGGCGAGCTCGGACAGGGCCCCGGTCCGCGTGGAGTAGATGTAGGTGGTGTCCTCGTGGCGGTTCCAGATCCGCAGCCGCCAGACCTGTTCACCCGGCCGCGCCCCCCACACAGCGGAGACGGCCGGGGACGGGTTGCCGGTGGCCTCGGCCAGCACGGCCTCGCGGGCCCGGCCGGCCAGCTCGCGATAGGGCTGGGACAGGTCGGCAGCGGAAGGGGAATCGGCCAGGGCACCGGCGATACGGACCAGGGACTCGATCTCGGACGGACGGAAGCGTGTAGCGATCATGATGTCCTCGTCGGTGACGGAGGCTCGGCGGGCGGGGCTAAACGGCCCGCCCGCCGGGCGGGTGGAGGCGCCGCCGGGCATGGCCCGGGGCGCGGGGAGGTCACAGGCCCAGGGCCTGGAGGGCCGCGACCATCTGGAGTGCTCGTTCGCGTTCGGGCGAGAGCCGGATGCGGCGGATACGGAGCGGCCGGGACGGCAGTTCGATCCCGACGGCCGCGCCGCCGGCATCCCGGCGGAGCTGGTACTTCTCCAGCGGCAGCATCCAGGCATCCCAGTCGGGTGCCGGGCTGGCCGCTCGGTCCGGGCCTCGTGGTACGAACCGGCCGATGGAGCAGAAGCAGTCAGGGTCGTCGCAGCGCCTGAGGGAGGCGTGCGACGCAATTCCGCCCTCGCGGTATGTCCCCGCCGTCCCGTTCAGGATGGGACACGCTTGTTCGGCGTACCGGAGGCACTGCGGGTGCAACCCTGGCTCAGGTCCGTATCCGGCACCCACGTCCTGAGGGCGCACCACGATGAAGAACCGCTCATCCAGGGGGCGTTCGCAGAGCTGACACAGGCGGCGCTCGAATGCGATGGCGCACTTGCGAGGGTCGAGCCCGCCGAAAGCCACTGTTCCCTTGTGCTCGAAGGACACATACGGTACGACCAGGCCGCCCAGCCGAGGCCGGTGGGCACACACCTGCGGGATCGCGGGCACGCTCACCGCGCATCACCCCCGAGGGGAGCGATCGACGCGGCATCGGCGGAACGCAGTCGGCGCAGCAGCTGCCGGATGCGGCTGGAGCGCCCGTACTCGTCGCCAGGCAAGGTGGTTTCGAACAAGGCCCGGGCCAGGTCGATGTCCACCGCGTCGGTGTCGACCCCGTACAGCGGCAGCACCGCGCGGATCAACCGGTTGTGCTCTTCGACGGGGTGCCCGACTTCGTCGGTCAAGGCCCGGTAACTCGCCAGCGCTTGGACACGTGTGGAGCGCTCGCTCATAGCGTCCGGAGACCAGGCGAGTCGGCCGGTGTCGTCGGCCAGTGCGAGAGCTGCTTTGAGGGTGCTGTCACCGTTGTACGAGCGGAACATCACCGCGGCGAGCCACATGTGATGCTCGGGCAGGCCCTTGGGCGAGATCCAACCCGCGAGAGCGGTCTCTGCGTTCTCGGTGACGGTGGAGCGAGTGAAGCGCTGGAGAACGCCAGGGTCGAGCGCTTCGGCGTACTTCTCGGCATAGTCGGTCATCGGTGGTCCTTGCGCGGGAGGGCGGGGCCTGTCGGGCGCGGGGGCACCCGGTGTGGAGGCCGGATGAAGAGGTGTCGAGGCGGAAGGGGCACACGTGGAGTGCTCCTCGCCGGGCAAAAAGGAAGGCTGGTTCATACGGACGGTGGTGACGCTCACCAACCAGCAAGAAATAGATTACACGCAAGAATCGCGGTATGCAACGCCCGGGATGTGCAGCACACCTCCATCTGCCTCGATCGTGGTGAACGAGGCAGACAACAGGGACTTGCAGAGCTGCCGGATGCCACCGTGCTCCCACAGGGCGCGGGTCCCGGGCAACGCGGCTGGCCACCACTGCACCGAGACCGTCTCCTCGACGACGTCGACGGCGACCCCGTATCCCTCGTCCCGGCTCCAGTCGGCCATCAGCACGTGAGGGGCCAGGACTTCGACAACCCGCCCACGCAGGCGGACCGTCTCCTCGTTGGTGCTCCGGGCGGCGATCTGCACCGCCCGGGCTTCCGCCTCGGACACCGGCCGGTAGACGGTGCTGCGGATCTCGTCCTCGGCGACGACGAGCGCTCCGCCCTGCGCCCGCAGGACCCGCTCCCGGCCGGCCGCCACAGCCAGCTCGAGCACCTGGGTGGCGGAGACGACGGTGTCGCGCTCGTCCCCGGGGACGGACGTTGCCCGGTAGTGCCTGTGCCGGACCAGATCCACGGCGTGACGCACGTCCAGCATGGTGCGAGCGAGCTCATGAGCACCCGGCTGGCAGTTGGCGGCGTACTGCACAAGGCGCCGGTGGATCTGGGCAGCCTCGTGGTCAGAAGGGCACTTGAACTCGCTTCCTGTCACGTCCCGGACCACGAAGTCGATCACCTGCGGCAGGTAGGCGGCGGTGAAGGAGGACCGGCGCAGCAGCCGGAGTTCCAGCTGGCTGTACGAGCGTGGAGCGAGGGCCTCGGCGATCTCGGGCATGGGAAAGGCGTCCCTTCTGTGCGTGCGTCGGCAGCGAGGGTCAGGGGCCGGGTGGCGACGGGGCGTTAAGGAAGTCCATCCAGGCGTCGTGTTCGGCCACTGTGAGGACGGGGGTCGGGACGATGGGCGCTCGCCCGAAGCACCGGTCGCACTGGCGGACGTCGTCCTGGCGCGTGCCGACGTCGGAAAGCCGTTCCGGGACCTGGGCACCGCAAAGGGCCGCGACCTCGTCCGCGGGCGGTTGCAGCGTCAGGTGCAGGTGCCGACCGTCGGGCACCGGTCGGACCCGGACAACTCCCGGGGGCTCGGATTCGGGGGCGAAGTGACGGGCCAGAAAGCGCACGACGAGATCCTGGGCGGCCTGGCGCCGGGCACGGGGTGTGCGGGTGTCGGCGGGCTGTTCCTCGACGACGCGGAGCACGGGTCTCAGCTCCGTGGCCAGCTGGGCGATGAGCGCCTGTGCCTCGGTGCGGAAGGCGGGGCTGTCCCCGCGAGGATCATCGTCGCGCAGCCCGCACCAGAGCCAGGCCGACGGCACGAAGCTGGCGAGCTCGCCGAGCAGGTCGTAGGAACGGCTGACGGCCCAGACGGCGTAGTGCGCACACGGGCGGTGGGCACAGGTTCCGGCGGGTGCCTGGCACATGCGCAGCTCGAAGCGAACCCCGAGGTCGGTCGCCTGGGTGCGGACGATGCCGATCTCCGCGGCTCCGTCGTCCGGCCGGTTCCTGCACCACCAGGCGGGTACCCGCGCCAGCGCCGGGCCGGCCTCGCGGCTGGGGCCGAGACCGGGCGGCTCTGCCACGCGGGCGGCGTACAGGGAGGTGTGGGCCGAGATGACACGGCCGTTGTCGAGCACGAGATAGGTCATGCGAGGCCTCTCAGCATCAGCCGGGCGCGGGAAGTACCCGGCTGAGTGGCGTGGAGGCCGGGCCCTGCGCGGGCCCGGCACAGAATGGTCAGGCGGACAGCTGCTCGGCGGCCGTATCCGTGTTGCCGGACAGACTGCCCTTGGGCGCCTTCCTGATGGCGATGCCATCCTCCGGAAGCTGCTTCGAACCACTGATCAGGTTCTTGAAGCCCCGGCCGGGGCGGAAGCGAAGCGCCGAATGCCTCTTGACCAGAATGCGGTCACCGGTCTGGGGGTTGCGGGCGTACCGGGCCGGGCGGTCGACCTTCTCCAGGGAACCGAAGCCGGTGACCGAGACGCGCTCACCCGCGACGACGGCGCGGACCATGGCGTCCAGGACCGCATCAACCGCAGCGGCGGCCTCACGCCGTCCGCCGAGCTTGTCCGCGATCGCTTCCACGAGCTGGGCCTTGTTCATGTCGGGAACTCCTGACTGATACGGGAAGGGGGAAAGACAGCGGGAGCGCGCCGGGGCGCTCCCGCTGTGGATTCAGAGACGGGCGTAGTGCCGGAGGGTCCTCTCGTAGTCCGCCAGACGGGCCTTGGCGATCACGGTGCGGTCCTGCGTGCGCAGCACGATGCCTTCGGGACGGCGGCCACCGTCGGCGTCCAGTGCCACCTGGGTCTCCGGCAGCCGGGAGATGAGGAAGTCGCGCATCTCCTCGATGCCGGTCGGAACCTCGGCGGCCGGGATCAGCCCGAGACGCGGGGTGAGTTCGATGCCTTCCCACGCGGAGAGGCCGCGCAGCTGCTTCTCCGGCCAGAAGGCCTGGCCACCGCGCTCACGCCAAGCGGAGACCTCGGCGGGTGTGCGGTTGAGGATGTCCTCGGGGATCGTGGCAGCGTCGAACATACGGAAACCGACCCGGCCCTGGCCGGTGTACTGACGGGCATTCGAGCCGATCTTCCCGCCGTAGACCTCCAGGTAGAGCACCCGGACGCCGCTGTCGGGGGCGGCCAGGCCGTCCGCGACAGGCCGAAGGGCAGCGATCGCTTCCTCCTTCGGGTTCGCGATCAAGTCACCCCGTGCGTAGAGCAGTTCCTCGCGGGAGCCGATGATGTAGGACCCGTCCGGGAACACGATGATCCGGGAATTGGTGCCATCCACCTTCTCCGTGAGCACGACGTCGCCTTCGAAGGGGGTGGCGGTGTCGAGGAGAACCCCTCCCTTCGGAGCGCGCTCGTGGAACGTGAGGATCGAGGGGTACTTCGTGGCCGAGTTGAGCGATTCGAGATCGATGCTGCGCATGTCAACCATGTCTGTACGAACTCCAGTTCAGATGAATGAGCCCCGCTGAACGCGATGACCGGAGGGAGGGGGAGTCGGTCGTCGACGCGAGGTCTCTCCGACCCGACGACAACGACAATACACTTAGAGATAGGTATCTGCAACGCATGTCGTCGTGTTGACGTAATCTCAGCGTTGTGTCAGGCTGACATAACGACAGCGGGTCGGAGTGCCAGGCCAGTTCACGCCGCCTCCCCGCCGTGCCCATCCCAGACTTCCCCGAATGCCCCAACTCCCGGGAGAAACCCGTGATGCCGACATCCGTCGCCTCCTCCGCCGACACCAAGCCGACCGCCGCGTTCCTCGGCACCCGAGTGCTGGACACCCACGCCATGGACCGGGCCGCCGGTGTCCTCCTCGGCGCCGCATGCGGCGACGCGCTCGGCGTGCCCTACGAATTCGGCCGTCGGCTCACCGACGACCAGCAGCCCGCCATGATCGGCGGCGGTCTGGGCCCCTACCAGCCGGGCGAGTACTCCGACGACACCCAGATGCACCTCTGCATCGCTGCCGTCGCGGCGAGCGGAGCCGACCTGACCAGCCCCGCCGCCCTCGACCAGATCGCCCGCAACTTCCAGACCTGGCGCAAGGAAGGGGCCAGTGACATCGGGTCCCAGACCCGCAACGTGCTGAGCACTGCCGAGAACAGCCAGACGGGCACGCCCGGGCAGGCCATGACGGCGGCGGCCGACGCCTACACGGCGCGCACCCGCTACAGCGCGGGCAACGGCTCGCTGATGCGTACCGGAATCGTGGCCCTCGCCTACCTCGACGACATCGACGGCATGGTGACAGCGGCCACCCGGGTCAGCTCCCTGACCCACAGCGACCCCGAGTGCGTTGAAGCATGCATCCTGTGGTGCTCGGGTATCCGCACCGCCGTCCTGGAAGGCACCTTCGACGGCGTCCGGCAGGGCGTGCAGCTCCTGCCCGCCGACCGCCAGAGCGTGTGGAACGCACGGCTGGACGAGGCCGAAGCCAACCCGCCGCACCACTGGTCCCGCAACGGATACGTCGTCACGGCCCTTCAGGCCGCCTGGTCAGCCATCACCCGCACACCGGTCCCTGAGCACGCGCCGCACCACGGATCGTTCCGCGCACAGCACTTCCAGCTCGCCACGGAGGCCGCCGTCCGCGCGGGCGACGACACCGACACCGTTGCCGCGATCGCGGGCGCCCTCCTGGGCGCGCGCTGGGGCGTCTCCGCCATCCCGCTGAACTGGCAGCAGGCCGTGAAGGGGTGGCCAAATCTGACGGCCCCCGACCTCGTCCGCCTGGCCGTCCTGACGGCCCGAAAGGGGTTCGATGACCCCGACGGCTGGCCCTCGGCCCGCCGCGTACCGATCCCCGCCTACGCGGGCGAAGCCTTCACCGTCGCCCACCCGGAAGACCCCGGTCTGCTGCTGGGCAACCTCCCGCTCACCCAGTACCGGGGCAAGGCCCCGGTCGACGCGGTGGTATCCCTGTGCCGCGTGGGCCAGGACCCCATCCTCTCCGGCACCGATGTCGAGCACGTACGCGTATGGCTGGTGGACAAGCAGGGCGCGAACACCAACCTCCACTACGTCCTCGACCAGGCCGCCCGCGAAGTCGCCCGGCTGCGCCAGGAAGGCAAGCGAGTACTGCTGCACTGCTTCGCGGGCCGCTCGCGCACCCCGGCCGTCGCCGCCGCCTACAGCACACTGCTCGGTACGCACCCGCACACGGTGCTGACGGCGATCTACCAGGCCCTGGGCCAGCGGTGGACCCTGTTTGCGCACTTGCAGCTGCACGACGCCGTATACGAGCTTGCCGGATACCAGCCGCACCGCCCCCGGTTGTGGAACCTCAGCCGCGTCGTGCGCAAGCACCGGTAGAACCTGTCCACGAATACACACCGGGTATGAGTCGGCCCCGCCCTCTAAGCAGAGGGCGGGGCCGACTCATACCCGACTACCTGGGCTCGAAGTTCCCTTTGCCGCGCCGGCTACGGATGAACTCGTACACCGTCTCCCGGTACCAGTGATAGGCAAAGACCGTGGGGCTGCCGCCGTCGTCCGGAGCCCGGTCAGCAAACGGGATCTGCCCACGGCTGTGATAAGCGTGCATCGTGCTGCGGGAATTAGGTTCACCGTTGGTGGCTTCCGCCCAGATCATGGCGAAGTCGTCCACGTCCAGCAGGTCCCGCGGGTTGCCTTCAGGCAACAGCGGCCCCGTGCCGGTAAAGGACGCCCACACGTGCGGACGGGCCGCCATCACCCAGGCGTCGACGTCGTCCTGATCCCATGTGCGAGGCCGTTCTCTGCGGAGCGACTCAGGGAAGGCCGGACGGACGACCTTGCCGCCCTCCCGCTTCTCCTCGGTCCGCGCCCAGTACCCCACTGTTGAGAGCGGCTGGTCGAACCGCTTGGCGATCCCCTCGAGGTCCAGCTCGACGCGCTGCTTGCGCCGTGAGCGGCCCTTGGCCCCTGCGGGCCGGGCGGCCGACGCGTTGGAGCCCTCGGCCGGCGTGATCGCAGCGGCGCCGGGCGCTGCCTGCGCCATCTGTTCCTGGGCCGCGGCCCAGGCCCGCTTCTTGTGCTCCCGAACCCACCTGTCCACCGCGGCCGCGTTGTAGGTCTTGGTCTTCGGGTGCATCGCAGGAAAGCCGTCAAGCTTGGCCCAGTTGCGGACCGTGGCCTCGCTGACGAGGTACTTCGAGGCGATCTGGCGAACCCCCAGGCTCTTGGGCTCGTTCGCTGTGCTGACCGTCGGCTCCTCGCCGGCACCGCCTGCAGGGGCCGGCGCCGCGGACGGCGTGCTGCTCTTCGACGACCTCCTGGCACGGCGCGGCCGTTGAAGCCACTGGTACACCGTCGCCCGGTACCACTTCCGGTCGGTGACCTCGGGCTCGCCTTCCTTGCGGTCCCCCGGTGTCCGGTCAGGCCCGGGCATCGTCCCCTTGGAGATGTAGCCCCGCAGGGTGGTGGCCGGCACGGGCTCCTCCCGGCCGATCACCTGCGCCTCGAGCCTGCCGATGTCCGCGAGCGACAGCAGGTCCTTGTCCCCGCCCTCCGGCAGACCCAGGGGGTTGTCCGAGTCCTGTCCCTGCGCCCAGTAGACACGGAAGTTCTTCTCCAGCCAGGCGTCCACGGCTTCGGCGTTGCGCACCAGGAGGGTGCCAAGAACACCGGCCGGCCTTCCCGGGGGGAAACCTTCCATGGAGGTCCAGTTATGTACCTGGGTGACCGCGACCTTGTAGATCGCCGCGATGTCCTCGACGGTCAGGTCCTTGTTCTCGGCGTCGGCGGGGATCACCGTTGTCACTCCTTGTCGGCCTGGCGGCGAGGGTGCAGGCCTGGTCGGTGGCCCTGTGGCCGGAGCAGGTTCTGGGGGCTGGCGTCTGGACGGGGTGTTGCCGGCCTGGCTGGCTTCTCTAACGCGCCAGCCTCGGATCGTGCAGGGGCAGGCGCGCCTAAAGTACATCTAATCTTCGAGGTATGCAACAAGGGGGTGTTCCGGGGGCGGCCGGCTACCAGGAGGTTGAGCGCCGAAGAGGGTGTTGGGGGGGGGGGGGGGCGGCCGGGCCCCCCCCCCCCCGCGGCGCGGGGTTTTTTTTAATAGGGGGCCCCCCCACCCCCCCCCTCGCGC